>JAFUSV010000102.1 GCA_017467565.1 Prevotella sp. | reverse complement strand
TGCCTTGTTCGGGCATGTCCTGCTGTGTGAGCACGACGGTGAGCTCCTTGGCACGGTCGTTGCGGAAGTTGATGAAGATGACGACGTCGCCCTCCTCTATCAGTCCGTTGACGGCAGCGTTGTGTATAGGCTTGATGAACTCGTCGGTGACACCCTCGTCATAGCTCTCCTGCATGGCTTGCACCATGTCAGTAGACTGTTTGCCCTCGCCGTTGACCAGCAGGTCATAACCCTGCTTCACGCGCTCCCAGCGCTTGTCGCGGTCCATAGCGTAGAAACGACCTATGATAGATGCGATGGCGGCATCGTTGTCGGCGCATACCTTGGACACCTGCTCAATGAAGCCCTTGCCACTCTTGGGGTCGGTGTCGCGTCCGTCCATGAAGCAGTGTACGAACGTCTGGTTCTTCAGTCCGTAGTGACGGCCCACCTCGATGAGCTTGAACAGGTGGTCGAGGCTGGAGTGCACGCCGCCGTCAGAGCAGAGTCCCATCAGGTGGAGTTTCTTGTCTTTCTCCTTGGCGTATGTGAATGCGGCCTTCACCTGGGGGTTGTCCACGATAGAGTTGTCGCTGCAGGCGCGGTTGATTTTCACCAGGTCCTGATAGACGATACGTCCTGCACCGATATTGAGGTGGCCCACCTCCGAGTTACCCATCTGTCCGTCGGGCAGACCAACGTCCTCGCCCGATGCCTGCAGTTGAGAATGAGCCGAAACGGCTGTCAGATAATCCAAATAAGGAGTCGGGGTGTTATAGATCACGTCGCCCCGTCCGTGCTGTCCGATTCCCCATCCGTCGAGAATCATCAAAAGAGCTTTCTTTGCCATATTTGTGCTATATATTTTATAATAATGTGTAATTGGACTGCAAAGGTAGTGCAAACAGAGCGAAAAACCAAGAGAAAGCGGTGATTTTTATTGTTTTTTACCAGACATCGCCCACCAGCGGCAGTAGGTCGTGGGTATTGGCTTTTAGTTAAAAACTTATAAAAATACGATATTTAACCGTCAACATTTATTCTACTTCGCTAAAAAATCGTATTTTTGCACAGCAAATATTGGCAGATTGAAACAAAACGGTATAAAAATACTAAGAAAATATTATCATCAACCAAACGAATGTTTATGAAAACAAGAAAACTACTTATCGCTATGATGGCAGTCATGTGCTGTGCTTCGGCCACTGCACAGGGATTGAAATTCAAGGGTGTGCTCAACAACAACCGCTACGATGATGGCGACCAGTTGAAAAGCACCTGGATTGGCTCGCTCTACGATGAGCAGGGCAACTATACCGGAAAAACCGCTTTCATCGTTGACTATGGAATCTATGCCATGAACTGGGACGGTGAGTCGCTGACCACACCCACGAAGGAGCCTGCCGTGAATATGTCGGACATCAAGCAGGGCAGTCAGGTAGACTATGAGAAAGCCCTCTGGGCCACCAATTTCAACCTGATGATGGGTAACTCGGGAGCTGTCTACGTAGACGGTATCATCACTACGATTATGTCACGCGACTATCAGTCGACTGAAGATGACGAGCTGTTTGCCGTACGCCAGTGGGATGCCAAGACGGGCAACATGCTGACGCGCTCAAACGTATACTACCATGTCAATGCCAACCTGGAGTCGGCAGGCATGTCCTACAACCCCAAGGATGGCAAGGTCTATGGCCTGTTCCACTTCACCAATACACCTCTGAACGCAGCCATCACCGGCGATCCTGAGTACTTCACCGACCAGGATGATGCCGACGAGGGACGCGAGGGACTGGACGACGGCTATGCCATCGCTACCATCGACCTGGAGACGATGGAGGTGACACAGGTGACTCCCGGCCTCTATTACGGTAACTATGTGGCCTTTGCCATCAACAGCGACGGTCGTGCCTTTGCTCTGACCAGCGGCGGCAGCAACGGCTATCTGGATGCTGACGGCAAGATGCACGACATCAACGACAACCTGACGGGCGCCAACCTGTGCGAGTTCGACCTTGCCACAGGTCTGATGAAGACCGTTCCCGTGATGCAGACCGAGAATGTCTACGACGACGAGGGTAACATTACTGGCACCGAGCAGGTGGAGGTATGGGTCAGCAAGTATCTGCAGGGCACGGGCTATGCCTCTCAGGTGCACCGTCAGAGTGCTTGTTTCTCTAAGAGCAACCCCAACATTCTCTACTGGAACGGATTCCTGAACAGCGGCAAGGGTGTCAATGAGAATGGCTCATGGTCATCACTGTCTGACAAGGAGTGGCGCACTAACGGCAAGTACGACACCGCCCTCTATGCCGTCAACATCGAGGATGGCAGCGCCCAGCGTCTGTCTACCATCAAGAACCGCTGCTCGTTCTCTTGCATGTGGGTTGATGGCGATGACTGCAGCGATGGTGCTGGCAAGATCATTCTCAACAATATTGAGAGTGCCAAGCAGGCTACTGACAACGATGAGTATCAGTACTTCTCGCTCTCAGGCGTCAGGACCAACGGCAGCCAGAAGGGTCTGCAGATCATCAAGCACGGTAACACTGTGCGCAAAGTCATGATCAAATGACTTTGTCAATTGATAATTGATAATTAAAAATGGACAGTGGATTTTCTCCATTGTCCATTTTTTTATTGTCTATTATTAATAAATTACTTGAACTCGAAGCCCAGACGCAGACCGTCGTAGCTCTTCATCAGGTCGCCGATGGCCGAGAGCGAGCTGTTGCCGCTCAGTGCTGTCATCGTCTGCAGCAGGGTGAGCAACTTGTTGGATTCAAACAGCAGGCCGATGCCGTTGGCAGTCTTCTTGGCGTAGCACGTCAGATTGATGAGCAGGCCCTGCAATGCTATCTGACCCGTCGACTCGTCGAAGGTGTAGTTGCCGCTCCATCCCTTGCCAGCAATCTTAGCCGAGAATGTGCCGTCTTCCTTGAAGGCGATGGTCGTGTTGCTCGACTTGATGCCGACCTTGGTAAATGTAGGTTCCAGCTTCGACTTAATCTCGGCTGCGATGACCTCGCCACCGGCCTGTGCCAGCAGCTTGTCGCTCGTGAAAGCACAACCAGGCTTGCTGTAGGTCCACGAACCTACCAGTGTCTTTGCCGTCAAAGCGTTGGCACCCGATATACCCAGCACGCTGTTGAGCACGCCACCCAGCAGGTCGCCGGTCGACGACTGTGTGCTGTTCTCCTGCGTCGTGGTCTGAGTCGTTGCCGTACCCTGTCCGCCTGTCAGCACGTTTGTCAGTACAGACGTACCGATGGTACCCAGTGTCGATCCGCAGCTGGCCATCATCATAGCCGCAGCTGCCACTAAAATCAGATTCTTTTTCATCTTTACTTATATTTATTAGTTATACAAAAAATCTCATTTCTCAAATTTTACCTCACTCATCCTCTTCACCCTCTCCTTCAGATACTGGCGGAAGGCTTCATTTTCCAGCACCTCGATGTCTTCCATCAAGCCGATGACGAAGCGGCCGATGCCTAAGAACGAACAGACGGGCAACTCGCACAGCCAGTGGCTCTCGTCCTCCTGCTCTATGTAGCGTTCGCTCTTGGGGTACTCCTCACGCAGGATATAGGTAGACAGACGTCCCATGCGTAGCTTCACGATTTGCTCCTCCTCAGCACTGAACATGAAGATATCAGTATGGATGTTGATGTGTTTCGACTCGTTGCTCCACGACAGGTCGAGCATCTCCACCTCCTGAATGCGCGACAACTTGAACGTCTTGTTCATCTTCGACGCATATTCGTAGCAGCGCACGTCCTGATTGCCGTTCATGAAGAGGAAAGGCTCCACGCGGCGGTCGCTCACGGTGTCGCTGTGAGGCGAGGCGTAGTTCTTTAGTACCACGACCCGCTTCTGCTTGATGGCTTCGTAGATGACCGATGCATTGGCGGCTTGGCGCTCCCTGATTTCTACAGGATTGATGATGTCCAGGTCGTACAGCTTGTCGAGCTTGCGCAACAGATGTGCTATCTGCTGGCTGCCGTCGTCGACCTTCTCCAGCAGTCGGCGCATCAGGATGGCTTCGTCCTCCGTGAAATGTACGGCAGCGTCTATCTTCTTGAACCAAGGTGAGTCCTTGCGGATAAGATAGTATGGGCGATGGTTCTCTACGATGAAGCCTGCGTCACGGAAAAACTCCAGGTAGTAATACAGGTTGCGCCGCGAGATACCTATCTTTTCGCATATCTCGGGCACCGTATATCGGTAGTTTTCTATCAGCAAGAGCAGTAGTTGCAGCTCCCTTTCCAGTTTATCGTGTCGCATAAATCGTTCCTCGCTCCTCGTTCAATCCTCAAACTGCAGACTCAGCTGCCCGTCGCCCAGCAGGTTGTACGACATGCGGTGATAGGGCGTCGTACCATAGAGGCGGATGGCTTCGCGGTGCTTCTTGGTGGGATAACCCTTATTCGACAGCCAGTCGTACTGTGGATATTCCTCAGCTAACTGCCGCATATAGTCGTCACGATAGGTCTTGGCCAGCACCGATGCTGCTGCTATCGAGAGGTACTTGCCGTCGCCCTTCACGATGGTGGAGTAGGGGATAACCCCTCCCGACCTCCCCGAAGGGGTTTGTGGGGTCCAAGGCTTGAACCTGTTGCCGTCAACAATCACGGCCTCGGGCTGCACCTTCAGCTGGTCCAGTGCACGGTGCATCGCCAGTATCGACGCATTCAGTATATTGATATGATCTATTTCTTCGGGGGTGACGATGCCTACAGCCCATGCTATGGCATCACGCTCAATGATGGGACGCAGCTCGTAGCGGCGCTTCTCGGTCAGCTGCTTCGAGTCGTTCAGCAGCTCGTTCTGATAGTCGGGAGGTAAGATGACGGCTGCAGCATACACACTGCCAGCCAGACAACCACGGCCTGCCTCATCGCAGCCAGCCTCTATCAAACCATCGTAATAATGACTTTGCAACATACTGTGCACGCTTTGTTCTTTGTTCAACGATGCAAAGGTAGTACAATTTCGGGGGCTAATCGTCGAACGAGGGGTGGTTTTTAGGTGCATTTTAGTTAAACTATCTTAAATTCCGACAATTTTAACATAACTTTTTCGGAAAGTGAACTTATTGTGCACTCTAAACTCTTTATTTTGCACCCAGAAACAAGAAATAAGTATTCATGTAATAAAAACTAAAGAAAGGAATAAAGTTATGAACAACGAGTTGACTATCAAAGTTCGTGATGAGAGAATGAACATGGTGATAAACGAGAGTGTGATGATGGCATGTCGTCCGCTGAGGGCGCTGACCAGCTACTACAGCAAAGTGCTCGACAAAAAACTGAGCACCAAGCAGACGCTCTGTCTGCTCAATGCCCAGTGTGCATTTCTGTCAACGGTCTTCGTTGACTGTTCGCTGGTGGTGCGTACCTTCCTGTTTGCCTGGCTCGTAGGTGCCTTGCTGAAGTGCAAGGAGTCGCTATAGCATCAGAACATCTTGCTGACGCGGCGGATGCCAGCCACCAGCAGGTCTACCTCCTCCTTCGTGTTATAGAGCGCGAAGGAGGCACGTACAGTACCCGACACTCCCAGACGGTCCATCAGCGGCTGCGCACAGTGATGACCTGTACGCACGGCAATGCCGAGGCGGTCGAGCAGGGTGCCCATGTCCAGATGATGAATGTCACCTACCAGAAACGAGATGACGGCATCACGGGATGGTTTGAAGTTTGAAGGTTTGTAGGTCCGAAGATTCTCATGCCGTCTATCGTCGAGAGCTGATCCAGTGCATATTGAGTCAGCTCTTTTTCGTGTGCCTCAATATTGTCGAGCCCCAGTGAGAGCATGTAGTCGATGGCAGTGGCCAGTCCGTGGGTAGCCACATAGTCGGGGGTGCCGGCCTCGAACTTGAAGGGCAGCCGCTCGAAGGTGGTCTTCTCCCACGACACGCGGTCTATCATCTCTCCTCCGCCCTGGTATGGCGGCAGTTTCTCCAGCCATTCCTCCTTGCCGTAGAGCACGCCGATGCCCGTAGGCCCATACATCTTGTGACCGCTGAAGGCCAGGAAGTCGCAGCCGATGTCCTGCACGTCAATCTTCATGTGGGGTGCACTCTGGGCTCCGTCCACCAAGACAGGTATGCCGCGTTCGTGGGCCATGTGCACCAGTTCCTTCACGGGATTCACCGTCCCCAGCACATTGCTCACGTGGGCAATGCTCAGCAGCCGCGTCCTCTCCGTCAGGTATGTAGCGATAGTGTCACAACACAGCGTACCCTCATCGCTGATTGGCAGGTGACGGACGACGATTCCCTTCCGTTCTGCCTGCAACTGCCAGGGCACTATGTTCGAGTGGTGCTCCATCTCAGTGACCACCACCTCGTCGCCAGCTTTCATCTGACTCTCGCAGAACGTTGCAGCCACCAGGTTGATAGCCTCCGTCGTTCCACGTGTGAAGATGATCTCCTCCGTCTTGCGCGCGTTGATAAAGGTCTTCACCTTCTCGCGGGCCGCTTCGTGCAGGTCGGTAGCCTGCTGACTGAGGTAGTGTACGCCGCGATGCACGTTGGCATTCACGTTCAGGTACTCCTCGCGCATGGCGTCGAGCACACACAGCGGTTTCTGCGTCGTCGCCGCATTGTCCAGATATACCAGCGGTCGTCCGTACACCTCGCGCGACAGGATGGGGAAGTCCTCGCGCACCTTGTTTATATCATACATATTTCGTTTCTGTTTCGTTTTGGCTGCAAAATTACAACTTTTTTTTCAATTGCACCGACACCGGCGCTGCTTTTTTCCTATTTCGCACCATCCGGCCGGTTCCTCATGCCTCAATCCTGCCATCCTTTCTTCATAGTTTCCAGGACGCTCAGCAGACAGACTCTCACCTCATTCTTTTCCTCGTCGGTAAGGCCGTATGCCCTGTTCTCCACATGCTGTTCAATGGTATGAACTCCGCGGTCGTACCTTTCCTGGGCACCTATGCCTGTCTCGTTGACAGACTTTCGCAGACTGTCCACCCCAGCCATAAAGGCTACCGACATGCGTTGTTGACTTTGCTCCCTGCGCAGCATCTCTGCCTTCTTCGCCTCCTGGCGCTGCTGATAGTCGGCCACAGTGTCCACATGCTCCGTCAACGACTCAATGGCTTGTCCCTGCGTTGTCTGTACCTGCCGGTGCTCCACGATGTCATGCTGCATGCTGTCCAGTTTCTGCCTCTGCTGCTCAATCTTTGTCTGCTGCGTGTCAATAAGAAACTGTTGGCTCTTCATCCGCTGCTCCTGCGACCTGTATTTCATTCCTAACAGGAGAAGCACCCCCATCGCCGTCAGCAGCAACAGGATGGTCAGCGTGGCCGTCCACCTCCGCACCAAAGACCTCCGGCGCTCCATGGCCTGTTGCATCGCCTTCACATTCTGAAACCTGTCATCGATAGGCAGCAGGCACCTCTTTATTATATGGTTATAGCTACGTCCCAAGTCCATCTGTCGCAGCACCATCCCCAGGCTGTAGATGTCATTTCGTGCGTCAGCCGTCTCGTTTTCCCTTTGTTCGGGTGCCATGTACTTCAGTGTGCCGGCAGGCTGTTTCAGTATGGCATAGCTGTCTGTGTCAGCCAGTCCGAAGTCTATGAGCACGACGCGCTCACCGTGATGAGTGACGATGATGTTGCTTGGCTTCAGGTCCCTGTGCACTATTCCCTTCGAGTGAATGTAGCCGATGGTCTCCGTCAGTTCGCAGGCCACCCGCCGACGTCCCTCTTTCGTGTTTTCCCCCTGCAGCCATTCCGTCAGCGTCAGTCCGTCCACATAGTCCATCACGATGCAGGGACCCATGCCCTCCACCTCCTCCAGGCCGTAGGCCGTCACCACACCAGGGTGTTGCAACTGCATCAGTATCTCCAGCTCCTTGCGCAGCCGCTGCTGATGCACTGCCGATGCCGCCACTTCGGCCCGCAACACTTTGAGCAGCCACCACCGCCCGTACCGCTTCGCCTTGGCGACAACATTCACCTCCGATGTGGTTATCACCTCCACATCGGTAAACGTCCGGCTGATTCCCTCAAAGGCCTCAGTCAGAAAGCCCGATTCAGAATGCTCACTCCCTCCTGTCGTCATATCGGCTGCAAATTTACAAAGATTTATTGAAAAGCCACATGACATAACAAAAAAAAAGTTGCCCTGATTTTTGAATTTTTTCGCGAATGTGTCTATATTATGTACATAACAATTAAAAACAGGAATTATGGCAAACAAAAAGAAATCAGAGAAGACACAGTTGAAACCTGTTCCCAACCTGCTGCAAGCTATTGAGCGTGTAGCGCAAGTTGCGTGAGTACTACCTCTCAGATAATGAGGAGATGATTCCAAACTCTTTCCCGACATCATATCTCTGCTGTCTGCAGCCTCCAAACCTGCCATTTGCAGCCTCCAACCATGCCATTTGCAGCCTCCAACCATGCCGTTTGCAGCCTCCAACCATGCCGTTTGCTGTGTGCAAATACGCCATTTACCAAAAGTAAGCACGCTGTTTGCATGTACAGCTAACGGAAAAATTATCATTTTTTGATAATTATTTTTTGATAATTGCGACAAAAGTGCTATCTTTGCAAAAAAAAAGGAAGAGACATGATTGACAATCCCTTTGTAACTAATGGCTATGCGGGACCTGAGTACTTTTGTGACCGGGTGGACGAGACGGCTATGCTCACCAACCTGCTGACCAATGGTAATAATATTGCCTTGATGTCACCACGCCGCGTTGGTAAGACCGACTTGATAAAACACTGCTTCCAGCAGGAGGGCATCAGGGAGGATTATTACTGTTTTCTCATCGACATCTATGCCACTAACTCCTTTCGAGATTTTGTCAGCATATTCGGAAAATCCATCCTTGATGCCTTGAAGCCTAAAGGCAGGAAGGTGTGGGAAGGCTTTCTGAATACATTACTGTCAGTACGTTCGGACATCTCATTCGATATCAATGGCAATCCGGTATGGGGCTTGGGTGTTGGGGCGATGACACCTCCGCAAACGACACTCGACGAGATATTCACCTACCTGCGCAAGGCTGAGAAACACTGCTTTGTTGCTATAGATGAGTTCCAACAGATTCTCTACTATAATGACAACCGGAATGTAGAGGCTGCCCTGCGCACCCAGATTCAGCAATGCCCGAATGCCAACTTTGTATTTGCCGGTTCCCAGCGTCATCTGATGAGCGAGATGTTCCTGTCTCCGTCACGGCCTTTCTACCAATCGGTGGTTCCCATGAGTCTCGGGCCAATACCCTTGGATCGTTATTGGGCTTTCGCAGAAGCGCAGTTTGCCAAAAATGGCGACAGGCGGATATCCTATGACGTTGTATCAGGCGTATACCAGCGCTTTGAAGGTATCACGGCCAACGTGCAGCGCATCATGAACATGCTCTACATGCTGACGCCAAAAGGCGAAACGTGTACGTTGGATATGATAGACAAGGCTATTGACACCTATCTTCAATTGTCATCGGCATATTACGGAGAACTACTGCGCCAGATGCCAGAGAAACAGCGTAATGTGTTTCTGGCCATTGCCGCTGAAGGAAAGGTGAAAAGCATCGCCGGTGGCAAGTTTGCACACAAGTATCATCTTCCTTCAACCAGCTCCATCGTTTCTGCTGTTAAAGGACTGTTGGAAAAGGATTTCATTACTCGGGACGACAATGTCTACAGCGTATACGACCACTTCTTCCAATTGTGGGTGGAGACTGGCAGGGGGTGAATAACAAACTATATTAATAACTTTACTAATACTAACAACTAACGCTATTATGAAAAAAATTGCTATTGTATTGATGAGTGTGCTCTTGTCGCTGGGCAGTGCCAGGGCACAGGAGGCACAGGAGGAGATGGCAGCGTTCAGGACCTGGGCGCTGACGCCACCCATGGGGTGGAACTCGTGGGACTGCTACTACTCGTCGGTCACGGAGAAGGAGGTGATGCAGAATGCACAGTACCTTGTGGACAACGACCTGGTGAAGTACGGATGGGAATATGTGGTGGTGGACATTCGCTGGTACTGCAACCACCCGTCGCTGGGAGGCGGCAACTACAACCAGCGCGGCGACCAGGACTATGTGCTCGACGAGTACGGACGCTACCTGCCGTCGCCCACACGATTCCCGTCGTGTATGGTGGACGGCAAGAACGTGGGCTTCAAGCCACTGGCTGACAAGCTGCACGAGAAGGGATTGAAGTTCGGCATCCACATCATGCGCGGCGTGCCGAAGTCGGTCGTCGGCTCGTCGTACAAGCTGAAGGGCAGCGAGACGACAGCCTGGAGCCAGGTGTACAACGGCACCACGTCGCCCTGCACGTGGCTGAAGGACAACCTGCTGGTGCGCAACAATGAGTACGGCCAGCTGTACTACAACAGCATCATAGACCTCTATGCCGAGTGGGGCGTCGACTTCATCAAGGTGGACGACATGTCGCGGCCGTTCTATACCGACGAGATCCACATGATACGCAAGGCCATCGACCAGTGCGGCCGACCCATCGTGCTGTCGCTGTCGCCTGGCAAGACGCAGTACCAGTATGCCCAGGAGTGCCTGCAGAATGCCAACATGTGGCGCATGATGGACGACCTGTGGGACAACTGGAGCCATGTGGACGCCGTGTTCAACGAGGCTCACGAATGGAGCCAGTACGCCCGTCCGGGCAACTATGCCGACTGTGACATGCTGCCCCTGGGACAGATAGCCATGACCATCGGCGATGCCGGCTACACGTCGGCACAGGGCGGACGGTGGACCAACCTGACGGAGAACGAGCAGCTGACGATGATGACGCTGTGGGGCATCTGCCACTCGCCGCTGTTCTTCGGTGGAGAGATGACGAAAAACGATGCCTTCACGCTGTCGCTGATGAACAACGAGGAGTACCACCGCATGCATAAATATGGTGTGGAGGCCCATCAGGTCATGAACGATGAGGACAACGGGCGCGTCGTATGGACATCGCGCGACCCTGAGACGGGCAACCGCTGGCTGGCTCTGTTCCAGCGCGACAATACCCGCTGGATTGTTGGCAGCAAGGCGCTCTATAAGTCGGAGACCGTAGCCTACACCACCGACGGGCATGCCGTCAACGTGGACATTGACTGGCCCGAGGGCAAGAAGATGCTGGTGCTGGTGGTCGACGACGGTGGCGACAACTTCAACTACGATCACGGCGACTGGATCAACCCGACGCTGGTGCTGCGCGACGGCACGGAGGTGCCCCTGATCGGTACCTACAAGACGCGCCAGTACACCAAGTCGTACTTCAACCGTGTCTACGAGAACAAGAACGTGGACAACGGCGGCGCGATGAAGGTGATGGGCGTGAGCTACGACCGCGGCTTCTCTACCGATGCCAATGCCGCCATCTTCTTCCAGATACCCGACGACATGGACGTGGTGCGCTTCAAGGCGATGGCTGCTGCCGACGACTCGGGCATCGGGCAGACGGGCAGCACGACGAGCATACGCTTCATGGTGTTCGACCAGAACCCGCTGACGGCTGAGCAGGACGACTATGCCGCCCGCTCGGGACTCATCTCGCGCACTGGCACGAGGTCGAAGGTGATGGAGTGTGACATCACCGATGCCGAGCAGCTGAAGATATTCGTCAGCAACAATGGCGACGGCTTTGCCTACGACCGTGCCGACCTCATAGACCCCGTGCTGATAGATGCCGACGGCAACGAGACGTCGCTCACCACGCTGAAGCAGGCATCGTACGCCTCGGAATGGGGCTCGCTGCATGTGAACAAGAACGTGGAGGGACAGACGCTGCGCGTCGACGGCCAGAGCTACACCACGGGCCTGGGCCTCAATGCCGAGTGTACGCTGGTGTACAACCTGCCTGCCGGCCACAACTATAAGACCTTCCGCGCCCTCTGTGGCTACGACTCCAGCTGCGACAACGACAATACCAGCAGCAGCGGCACGACGATGGAGTTCTTCTTCTACGTCACCAAGAGCGATGACTTCGTGGTAGACCTCACGGAGCTGGGCTACAGCGCCAGCGAGACGGTGCCCGTCTACGACATCTGGGGCAAGGAAAGCCTGGGCACGGTGAAGGGCAGCATCAGCACGAAGGTACCCAGCCACGGTGCACGTCTCTTCCGTCTGGGCGATGCCATTGCCAACGGCATAGAGCGCACCCAGGCTCCGGGCGAGGCGAACGGTGTCAGCCGAAAATCCGGCCGTGATGTCTCCTTCGACCTGTCAGGCCGCATGGTTGACACTCGCAGCCTGCATCAGCCTGCCATCGTGGTCAAGAACGGGAAGAAGTCGGTGGTGCACTATTGACTACCACGCTACCACGGCTACCACGAATTAAACGAATTGACACGAATTATTATTTGTTCTCTCACCAATAATTCGTTAAATTCGTATAATTCGTGGTAGTAGTCCTATCGGCACAGTTTGCAGCCTACGCACTTGCTGAGCTCACCACGGAAGCGCTTGTCTACCAAGTGGTGCAGGCGGTCGCGTAGCGGCTCCAGCTCTATGCCGTCGATGACCTCGCCCACGAAGGCCACCTCGAGCAGCATGCGGGCTTCCTTCTCGGGGATGCCACGCTGACGCATGTAGAACATGGCGGCATCGTTCAGCTGGCCTACGGTAGAGCCGTGGGCACACTTCACGTCGTCGGCATATATCTCCAGCATCGGCTGCGTGTACATGTGGGCCTGGGGCGTCGTCGTCAGGTTCTGGTTGGTCATCTGCGACACCGTCTTCTGAGCGCCTGGCGCCACGTAGACCTTGCCGGCGAAGGCACCCGTAGCCTGTTCGTCGAGCACATATTTGTAGAGCTCGTTGCTGGTGCAGTGGCTGGCATGGTGGGTGATGAGCGTGTTGTTGTCTACGTGCTGGCTCTTGTCGGCAATGACGCAGCCGCTCAGGTGGCACTCGGCACCCTCGCCGTTCAGTTCCAGGTCGAGCTTGTTGCGCGTGATGCCATTATGCAGCGTGATGACGTTGTGGTTCACGCGGCTGTCGGCCTGCTGATCCACGTAGACATTGCTCAGCCGTACGTTCTTGGCGTGCGTCTCCTCCAGACAGTAGAGGTTCACCTTGGCATTGTTGCGGGCGAAGACCTCGATGACCTGCGTGGTGAGAAACTCGCAGTCGTCGGCCGTATGGTCGCAGAACAGCAGCGTCACCTCGGCACTCTCCTCGGCCACGATGAGCACGCGGCGGTTGACCATCAGCGACACGCCTCCTGCGGCGGGGGCTTTCAGTATGTTGATGACCTGGATGGCGCGGTCGGCCTTGACGCCCTTGGGCACATATACCAGCAGACCGTCCTGTGCCAGCATCGTGTTCAGGTCGGTGATGGCGTCGCCGTCCTTGCTGGCCAGGCTGTTGTAGCAGTGGCGCACCAGTTCGGCATGCTCCGCCAGTGAGCCCACGATGATGCCCTCGGCCAGCCCTACCTTAGGCTGATACTGCTTGCAGAAGGCATCGTTGACGATGAAATAGAGCGACGTAGAGAGGTTGGGCACGTCGCACTTGAAGGCGTCGTAGGGGTTGACCTGTATGTTGAGTCGGTTCAGGTTCAGCCCGTAGTTGGGTGCCAGCAGCTTCTCGACGTCCGTGTACTTATAGCGCTCCACCTTTCGAGTGGGGAAACCACTCGACACGAAGCGGTCGAAGGCCTCGTCGCGCTGGCCGTTCATCACGTCGGATGAATGGCTGCAGATCATCTCGCGGCACTCGCGGTATAACTTGATGTATTGTTTTTCTGCTTGCATATCAAAGCGTAGCGACTAAAAGAAATTCTTCACTCTTCACTTTTCACTTTTCACTTTTCACTCTTGCCCTATCGG
>JAFUSV010000101.1 GCA_017467565.1 Prevotella sp. | reverse complement strand
CGGAGTCTGTTCAACAAAGACAAGGGTTTAGAGAGAATGATTCAACTTTTGCCAGGGTTAAGGATTAAGGTATCAAACAAGCATTCAACCTATGGCAGGGTTAAGGTAAAAACCATTCAACTTTTTCTAGGGTAGTACAAACTATCAGGATCTGACGGGTCTGCCAAATGGCAAATATAGTGTAACGGTCAAAGGTAATTATCAAACCCCAGAATCTGGATGGGAAGCAATTCCTTATCTATATGCCAATAACGAAAAGACAAACTTGAAACCATTGGGAGACATTAGCAGTTTCCCGGGTAGCAATGATGCGGAAAGAAATACTCATGCTCTTGTTGATGACACTTATTTAACAGATGCTGTTTTAGTTACCGTAACTGATGGCAATCTTAGAGTGGGTGTCAAATCAGATGGTAACATGAATTGGTGTACTTGGCGCGAATTCACTATCAAGTTCCTTGATCCAGAACTCTCGTTCGCTGCTGAAACCCTACCAACAACAGCTGTGACGGCAGGGAAATGGTATGCTGTGACCATTCCTACCACCGATGACTACGAGATAACGTCAACCGTAGCAGCTACCATGACCTATACGCAGGATGGAACGCAGTTGACATCCGAAGCAAAGGGATCGAGCGAGACCTTTACCGCAGGACAGACGAAGACCATACATCTTTCTGCTGGAACTCTCTATCTTAAGAGCAGTGCTGCTTCCACTATCAGTGTGAGCTATAAATACAACGTTGGCACGGCCGCATCTTCACATGCCTATATTCAAGGTGGTGAGACCATCACCATCAGCTGGGCTGGTGCTTCTACTAATCACCCAGGAGCTTCTTTCGCCAAGAATGGCAATCCTTCCATCACCTTTGGTGGTAGCCCCATTAGCATTAACATGACTTCCAACGGTTTCACCTTCACAGTTCCTTCTTCTGTGACCGCTGGCACAAGTTATACCCTCAGCATTCCTGCCGACGCCTTTGGTTATGCCGCTGGAAACACCTATAATGTAGCACAGGATATTACCATCAAGGCACCTGAATTATTTGATGGAACCTATTTCTTTAAGGATGATAACAATAAATTCTGGATGCGTGGCGACCAATACGGATCGACCGTGTATGTGTATGACTGGGGTTTGCCAGTTAAAGTCACCACTGATGCTACGGCTACGACGTTACGGTTTGCAGATGCTTCCGACTGGAAGATTTTCAGTGACAAAACAGGTATCTTCGCAGACAACGCTTCCCCCAATTACGGTTCATGGACTGTTATTAAGTCTGGAACAAAATATATCTTCAAGGTAGCCGTTGACAATAATGGTTATCATTACATGAAGGTGGATGGTTCACGTATTCTTTCCACAGCGACGGAAGGCGAAGCCACTGCTTTCACGATAGTGACTCCTGCTGACCATCAAAATGTGCTTACCGCATACGTCAATGCACAAGCATCTGCTGCAGCTACTGCTGCCAACCTTAGTGCTTCAACACCGGCAGAATTGCAGACAGCAGCAAACGGTATTAATGCCACAACTATTATTGAAGGCACTACAGCCGCTACTACAGCAGAGAAATGGCAAGGCGGACAATGGGATAGCCGCACTGTCTATAGCAATACTGTCAATGTCACAACCCCAGGCCTCTACAAGTTTACCCTTCAGGGCTTCTACCGCATGACTGACAATGACGCCACCTACGCACTGCACACCGCACAAGCAGACTGTCCACCCGTCTATGTCTTCTTCGGTGATGCCAAGACCCCTATCAAGTCTGTGATGGACGAAAGCCGTGCATCTGCATATGATGGTAATAACAATGACTATGCTCAGAGTGGTAACCACTATCCCAATCAGCAGGCTTCTTCGTTGGTGGCATTCCAGGAAGGCAAGTACACCAACACAGTCTGGGCTTATATCTCAACGGCAGGTGAATACACATACGGTATTCAGTATCTCGGTTGGGCAGGTTCGCACTCCGAATGGACGTGCTACACCACCGAGTCCGTCAGCCTTACTCTCTACTCGCAAGATTGGTGGGGACCGCTGCAGGCTGCCCTTTCGACTTACGCACCGTATAATGATGTTGTGGATGTGACAGATTATACTACACACTACAACACATACGCAGCTTACACCCAATCTACTTCGCAGAGCGACATGCTGGCTGCCATCACATACATGCAGAACAACTATGCCAACTACCAGTGGGCAAATGCAAGCATTGCTCATCCTGTGGATGTGACGGAGGGAATCATCGGAAACGCTGACTGTACCGCAAACGATCCTTCTTGGCCTGGTAGTGGACGTACAACGGCAACCGGTACTTATTACGATGGAACAAACCGTACTTATTTCACACAGAATCATGAGAATGGAGCTGCCCGTTCACAGACGGTGACAATTCCTGAGATCGGTGCTTATCTATTGCGTACAATTGTGCGTCCCGTAGCTGATGCCTCTTACGCAACAATATCCATTGGCAGTGAGAGCACAACAACTCGCGGCGTACAGACAGGTGCTGGAAACATAGGTAACAACTGGGCATACAATGACATCTACTTTGCCACAACCTCTGCTAATGAGAGCAAAACCATCAGCATTGCCCTTTCTAATGTCAACGTTGGCCGTGAAGCCGACTGCGGCGAGATGCACCTGCTCTACATCGGCCAGAATGCTGACTTCGTGAAGGACGGTGTTCATAAGTATATCGGAACCTACGCTTCGGCTCCTGCTATCACGCTGACTGATGCCGAGCCTGTGGCAGACATCAAGGGCGCAACCTTCACATCAGGTTCGTCCACTCTGACTTTCACCAACCCCAACGGACTTGTCTTTGCCAATGTGGCAGGTCAAGTGAGCAGCACAACTAAGAACGTAGTGGTTAATGGCACTTGCTCTAGCCTCCAACTGGAGAAGGGCCATCCGTTCGTCAATCCGACTGAGTTCACAGCCACGGCTGCCAAATATACCGTCGCAGCTGAAGGAGAGCTTGCAGGAGGTGACTACGCCACCCTGATGATTCCTTTCAACGCTTCACTGCCTTCAGGCGGCACTGCCTACACCCTCAATGGGGACATCGACCTTATGAACGGAAAAATCTATGGAACGGAAGCTAGCTCGATTGCTGCCAATAGCCCTGTGCTGGTGACAGCCAGTGGTAACTACACGGGCAGCAGCGTGACTGTTCCTGTCGTAGCCTTTGGAGCTACTTATACTAACGGTGAACTGGTGGGCGTTTATTCCGCAACCACTGCCCCGACAGGCAGCTATGTACTGCAGAACCATACCAGTGGTGAGGGCGTTGCCTTCTACCTCGTGGGCAGCACTCAGCCGACGGTGAACCCGTTCCGTGCCTACATCAAGTCGCAGGGCAGCAATGCACGTGCACTGAAAGTGGTGTTCGATGATGAGACTCAGGGCATAACCAACCTTAACGCTAACGATAACCTTAACCTTAACGGTGAGGTCTATGACCTGCAGGGCCGCAAGGTAAATGGTCAATCTTCAATGGTCAATGGTCAATTGAAGAAGGGACTCTACATCGTTAATGGACGTAAGACCGTCATTAAGTGAAATAAGTGCCAAATTATAATAATTCGTTTCCAAACAAAAAGACAATCATATGAAAAAGAAATATATTTCACCCAGCACTTTCTGGGTATTCGTAAAGGCCGAAGCTTTGTTAGGCGCATCGGGCGGTGTTGATAATACCAGCATCGGTAATGAAGGCGAAGAAAACATGGGCAGCAGAGGCTTCTCCTTCGATGATGACGACATGTACTAATCTTTAAACAACTGACAAGTATGAAGACTACACATTATTTATATATAATGGCAACGGCACTGCTGACGTTCAGTGCCTGCAACAGCGACGATGTGCTCACAGAGGAGGTCGTCACACCTACCGAACAGCCGACTACCGACAACGAAGGCTTCACGGCCGTCATTGGCGACCAGTTAGAGATTCTCGATGAAGAAGACCTGGACGGCACAGCCGCCACCCGCTCTACAATGTCTAATGGTGCGTTTGCCTCATGGTCAACCACTGACAACATCAGTATCAGTGACGGTACGTTGATGTATGTTTTCCAACCTAAGGATGGTACCATTAACGGTGCCGACTGCTCCTTCCAGAGCAAGACCAGTGCCTCCTTCCTCACCGACGGAACGGGTAGCGAAGGCACCTTCTACGCCTTCTATCCTGCCGATGCCGTCCTTGGATGGAACGGCACCACGGTTTCCACAATGATCTACACGGAGCAAAAGTACTCAGAGAACGTTGAGAACAGCGGTGTCATGGGCCCGTATATGGCAGCTGTAGCCCAGACCACCGATGGCGGTTCCTCCGCCCACTTCACCTTCGGTCATGTCTGCTCGGTTATTGACGTGGACCTGTCCGGCTTTGATGGCGGAGAAGTGGAGTCCGTAGCCCTCTATGCCAACTCGCAGGTTAGCGTCGCTGGTAGCATGAAGTTCAACATCTCTACTAAGGCAGCAACTACCCCTGGTGACGATGGTGCTGGTTACAGCAACAGCTTGCAGAGCGAGGTGGTGCGTGTCTCACAGATTAACACTACAAAACCCACCGTACGCTTCTACATCTTGCCAATGAAACAAACGAAAGGTTTCACCATCACCGTTCGCTGTTCCGATGGCAAGTACTATACGAAGTCCTCTTCGACACCTGTCGGTAGCGATGAACAGAATAATTATATCACCTCACAAACCGGTGTATCAAACGGCACCCTCTGCAAGCCATACTACAAGAAATACAATTTCGGCACTAAGGGTTCAGCTCGCACTCAGAACTGGATGGCTATGATTCCCGGTAACATCAAGTTCAATCACCTGAGTATCCCTGGAACGCATGATGCAGCAACGAGTTCTCTTTCGGGTTCTGCTTATAAGTGCCAGGAATATACAATTGCAGAACAATTACAGAAAGGCTGTCGCGCCTTCGACCTTCGACCAGGCTATGATGATTCTGACCTAAATATCTATCATAGCAATGGAAATACTAACGTAACGTTGTTAGCTGCACTCACAGCTATTAAGGACTTTCTTGTTGCAAACCCGACAGAAACTGCATTTATCTTAATACATGAAGAAGATACAAAATTGGTTCATATTCTTGATGACGGAGGTCCTCATCAAACCACATGGGCTACCCGCGTTTGGAACTGTGTCAATGGTTTTACCGACTACATTGCTTCCTATGGCTGGCAAGGAAATCTGAATCCATGCCGCGGAAAGATGGTAGTTATCTTCCGTGATAATTACACCGATGGAGACTATAATGGTGACCTCGGATGCGGCAAGGTAGGTTGGGGCAGTTCGTTCAATGACAAGAGCATACTGACAGGTAATGGAAGCACGACTGAAAAAGGTCGCCTTCGTTATCAAGACGAATATAACACATCTAGTGAGTCAACAAAGCTCAACAATCTAACGACCATGCTTAATGACCACATTGCAGCCAACGAGACTGAACCTGGTTACACCTTTGTTAATAATACCAATATTGCAAGTGGCACTACCAGTGTGGCTTCACTAGCAAAGAAGGTTAATGCAGCTGTTCTTGGCTCCTCTAATTTCACTTCTTACTCAGGCAAGTTTGGCATCATGATGACGGACTTCTTATTCTCTACGAATAATGATTTGAAGGGTGACAAGATGTTCGAGTTGATACACCAGCAGAACTACAAGTACGTCTACAAGAACCGTACTCGCTGCGCTGCGGCTTCTGCCTCCGGCGACGACACGGGCGTGGACATCTCCAGCGACAAGTATGCCGACGGCACTACGGTCTTTAGCCGTGAGCAGTAAGAATCCGTGCAATCCGTGTAATCCGTTGTTTAAATAATTATCCGTGGTCAACTGAAGAATAATTCGTTAAATTCGTATAATTCGTGGTCGCAAAAAGAATCATAGTACTCCGACTAATCCTAGTCCTCTTATTGCTCTGCTGTGTGGGAGCCTCCGCACAGCAGGGCTCTTTCACCCTCACCGTACAGAGTGACGAGGGGTCGCGGCTGTTCTATACCGACGAGATAGAGTATATCGACTTTGCCGAAGGCACCATGACTATCCACCCGAAGACGGGCGGTCAGCAGCCGTTCATGAAGGCCGACGTGCAGTGGGTCAGCCTCGACACCGACGAGCATGAGGCCGTCGACCTGGGACTGTCGGTAAAGTGGGCTGCATGTAATGTGGGAGCCGACGCGCCGCAGGACTACGGGTGGCTGTTTGCCTGGGGCGAGGTGGAGCCGAAGGCCAGCTACACGGAGGACAACTACACGTACTACAGTCAGTACGAGTACGAATATATCGGCACGAACATCTGTGGCACCAACTACGACGTGGCCCATAAGACATGGGGGTTGAAGTGGCGGCTGCCTACCCGCTCGGAGGTCAGCGAGCTGACAACGCGCTGCACATGGACGGCCGACGAGGTGGAGGGCGTGGCCGGCTACCGCGTGACGGGACCCAACGGACGCAGCATCTTCCTTCCCTCGGCAGGCTATCAGGACGGCACAGACCACAAGGAAGCGGGCACGGGCGGCTACTACTGGACAGGAACGCTCAACCGCGACATGCCTTCCTCGGCTTTCAACATCAATTTCCGTGGCTACGATGCCGACTGGACGGCCAGCAGGGTCTACGGCTTCTCTGTCAGGCCTGTCAGATAGGTAGTCCGTGTAAGAAAGAACGTAAGAATAAAGAATCAGAAGGTCGTCATGAGATAGACAGGGGAATAGTCAGAAGGAAAGCGGTGGGACAGCCGTGACGGGGCTGGTCACAGAGTTCGAGCATGCCCCCCTGGAGCACCATCATGCGGCGACTGAGTGAGAGCCCGATGCCGTGGCCGCTGCGCTTGGTGGTGAAGAATGGGACGAAGAGCGACTGGCGATGCTCGGGTGGTACGGGCAGACCGTTGTTTCCTACGAAAAGAAGAACTTGATGAGAGTCGTACGACGCGCCGTACGGCTCTTTCTTTATACTGTCGACAACGATTTTAGTGGCCTGGGCCTCCACGGCATTCTTCACGATGTTCATCAAGACCTGTCGCAGCATGCCGCTATCAGCATGTACGGACAGTTCATCGGGTATAGCGATGGTCCACGACAACTGGGGATAGAGCTTGCTGATGTCGTCGAGCAGCGAGCGCAAGGGCACGTCGGCGAGGACGGGACGCTCCAGCTCCGACAGCTTACGGTAGTTAGCCACGAAGTCGCTCAGATGGCGCGACGTCTCGTTGATAGCCCTGACACCGTCTTCGAGGGGCGTACCCTTCACGTCGGTGCGCCCGAGCATCGACTGGCTGATGCTGGTGATGGGTGCCGTGGCATTCATGATCTCATGAGTGAGCACACGCGTCAGTCGCTCCCACGACTCCACTTCGCTCTGATTCACCTGCTGCCGCACGATGTTACCCAGGTGATTGAGCGTCTCCTGCATGGCACGTTCGCCCCACAGCAGGCTGCGCGTAGGCAGCCGGAACGTGAAGTCACGGTTGCGTATGGCCTCCTGCATCAGGTGTGCCAGCACCTTGAGCTTCCGTTGGTGACGGACAAAGGCAATCAGCAACGCCACTACGCTCACTCCCAAAACAATATACACGAATATACTCATAAGGCGGCAGCAAATTTTTCACTCTTCATTCTTCACTCTTCACTTTAATTTATTGTACAACGTCTGCCGCGTGATGCCCAGCAATTCGGCAGCCTGCGTCAGATTGCCGTGACAGCGGTCGATGGCTCGCCGTATATGTTCCTTTTCCACCACGTCGAGACTGTCAATGGCCTGCTGCCCGTCGAGCACATCCTTCAGCTTACGGATGAGTTCATCGTTGTCCCACGGCTTAGTGACAAAGTCGGCAGCACCGCTCTTCAGTCCCTTCACGGCCAGGTCCACGTCGGCATAGGCCGTCAGCAGCACCACGGGCGTCTGCGGATGGTACTTGAGGATGGTGCGCAGCCAGAAGCATCCCTCCTGTCCGTTGTTGACGCCGAGGGTGAAATTCATGTCGAGCAGCACCAGGTCTACAGGCTGCTGAGCCATCATTTTCAAGATGCCGTCGGGGTTGTCCAGCGTCAATATGCGTTCAAACATGCCATCCAGCAGATAGTGCATGGCCGTCAGGATAGAAGGGTTGTCGTCGACGACGAGTATGGTTCCGTATGGTTTCATGCCTGCAAAGGTACTACATTCCGTCTAAAAATCATACAATAAGGTGTATAAAAATTAGACGATTTGCACTTTCACGCTTTGCTAAAGAATAAAGAACAAATTAAAAAGCGTAATTTTGCAGCACGAACCAGAACCAGCAACGATGATGAAGTATACGACGTTACTCTTTATTATTTGTACCTTACACTTTAGCCCTGCAGGGGCGCAGGAGTGGACGCTGTCACAGTGCATGCAGTACGCCGTGGAGCATAACCACGAGGTGAAGCAGAGCGAGTTGCGATTAGACAACTACGAGGCACAGAAGACGGAAGCCGCCGGTCGATTCCTGCCGGCTATAGATGCCAACATCGGCATGCAGTACAACTTCGGCCGCGCCATAGACCCCGAGACCAACGGCTACACCAACGTCAGCACGTTCTACAACGGATACTCCGTGCAAGCTTCGATGCCGCTGTTCGACGGTTTCAGCCGTCTGCACGCACTCCGTGCAGCCAAGGCCAGCGTGCTGATGGGCAGGCAGGCCCTGCGCCAGAGTCAGGACCAGACAGCCCTGCGCGTGCTGCAGGCTTACGTCAACGCCGCCTACTACGAGGGCATGGTCAGCATGGCCAAGGCTAAGTGCGAGGAGACGGCACTGCTGCTCAGGCAGACGCGCGTGATGGAAGAGGTAGGTCGCAAGCGTGCCGCCGACGTGGCCCTGGCTGAGTCGAGCGATGCCGAGTCGGCATATGAGCTAAGCCGCCAGCAGAACCTTCTGGCCTCAGCACTGCTCGACCTGAAGAAAGAGATGAACTACCCGCTGCAGGACACGTTATGCCTGGCTGAGTTTGGACGGAGCAAACTGGGAGTTTGGACGGAGCAAACTACCAGTTTGGACGGAGCAAACTCCCAGCTTGCTGACGCTACCCCCGAAGGCAGCACGGCACTATCGGCAGAGCTGCAGCTGAGCTACCAGTCGATGCAAGCCTCCAAGCACGAGTGGCACCAGGCCCGCGCCGCCCTCTACCCCTCTCTCTCGTTGAGTGCGGGTCTGAGTACCACTTTCTATAAGACGCTGAACAGCAACATGTCCGTATCGTTCGGCTCACAGCTACGCAACAACATGGGCGAATACATCGGCATGACGCTGAGCATCCCCCTGTTCAGTCGGCTGCAGACGCTCACCAGCATACGGCGCGCCAAGAACAACTACCTCATAGCCCGCGAAGCCTACGAGCAGAAGCAGACAGAACTGGAGAAGCTGCTTCGCGAAGCCTGGCAGGACTGGCAGGGCTACCTGCTGCAGGCGCGGCAGATGGAGAAGAAGGTAGAGGCCGACAGCATGGCCTATCAACTGACGCGACGCCAGTACGAGGAAGGGCTCTCCTCGGCCATCGACCTGCACACCACGTCGGCACAGCTGCTACAGGCCAGAGCCCTGCTGCTGCAATGCCGGCTGATGGCAGTGGTGAAGGAACAATTAGTCAGATATTATCAAGGAGAAACGATATGGACAGAGTCATAAAAAAGACGAAGGCACAGCGGCTGATGAAGTATTGGCCGTACGCAGCGGGAGGCTGCCTACTGGTGGCATTGGGCTGCTGGCTGCTGTTAGGCAACCATGCCTCTACACTCCGGGTGAACCAGGACGAACTGACCATCAGCAAGGTCAGCCATGAAGAGTTCAAGGACTATGTACGCACCAACGGACAGGTGCTCCCCATCCAGGTGGTACAGATATCGCCCGAGGAAGGCGGCATCGTCATGGAGAAGGTGGTGGAGGAAGGTACTCACGTCAAGAAGGGCGACGTCATCGTGCGCCTCTCCAACTCGAACCTCGACCTGCAGATCCTGAATGCCGAGGCCGAACTGGCCGAGAAGCAGAACCTGCTGCGCAACACGCAGGTGGCCATGCAGCAAGACCGGCTGAACAACCAACTGGAGCAGGCACAGCTGGACATGGACACTCAGCGCAAACAGCGCACCTACGAGCAGAACCGCCGCCTCTACGAGGAGAAGCTACTCAGTCGCGAGGACTTCCTGCAAGCCGAGGAAGACTATCGTCTGTCGGCCAAGAAGCACTCGCTGGTAGGACAGCGGCTGAAGCAGGACAGCATCTACCGCACGGTGCAGATGGACCAGATGGAGGACAACCTCGACAATATGCGCCGCAATGTCGTCCTCGTACGCCAGCGCAAGGACAAGCTCGAAGTGCGGGCAGCCATCGACGGTGAGCTGGGACTGCTCGACGTAGAGCTGGGACAAAGCATCCAGCCCGGACAGAAGATAGGTCAGCTGAACGACCTCTCCGACTACAAGGTGCAGGCCGAGATAGACGAGCACTACATAGACCGCGTGCGGCAGGGGCTGACGGCGACCTTCGAGCGTGGCGACAAGCAGTATGAGCTGCAGGTACGCAAGGTCTACCCCGAGGTGCGGCAGGGCAAGTTCCGCTGCGACTTCATCTTCCGAGGTGACCGCCCGGAGAACATCCGCACGGGTCAGACCTACTACATAGACCTGGAACTGGGACAGCCCGAGCAGGCCGTCATCATCCCTCGCGGCACGTTCTTCCAGACCACCGGCGGACAGTGGATCTTCGTACTATCCGCAGATGGTTCGAAAGCCTACCGCCGCACCATTCGCATAGGCCGTCAGAATCCGCAGTACTACGAGGTGCTCGAAGGTCTGGAGCCTGGCGAGCGTGTCGTCACCAGCGGCTACGAGGCATTCAAGGACAACGATGTGCTGGTGATCAAATAGTAATCGCAAATAGTAAATAGTCAAATAGTAAATAGTTAAGTAACCGTTAAAAAATAACTCGGTATGATTAAAATACTGACCCCACCCCTGCCCCTCCCCTACAAGGGAGGGG
>JAFUSV010000100.1 GCA_017467565.1 Prevotella sp. | reverse complement strand
GCGGTGAGGACACCGTTCTCAACCTTTGCCTTGGTGTTGTCCTCGACAGCCCAGACAATCTGCGACAGGTCGATGTCGGCATTGGCGGGATTGAGTTCCAGTTCCTTCTTCAGGTCGAGTGTCTGATTGACATTAAGACCATACTCGCGGTCTTTGAACGAGAAGCTCTGCAGCTTCACCTTCACCACGACCTCGACGCTCTTGCTGAAGCGCGGGTTCCTATGGGTATCAGCGTCTAAGAAGTCATAGAGCGTGGCGGTAATCTTGGTGGTGCCAGCCTTGAGAGGAGTGAAGGTGACATCGCGTTCGTTCTCGACGACATCCTCTTTCTCTATGGTGTAGACCATCACGTCGGTGGTGTTGTCTGGCGTGACAACGAAAGCTTGGTTGATGGCATCGGTCAGTTCGGTAGACTGTCCCACGAAGACCTCAATCTTCTCCATGCCGCTCTTCACCGTCAGGGCGGTAGCGGGCTGGAGGATGTAGAGGCGTGTCTGGGCCGTCATGTCGCTGCCCTCAACAGTAGCCGTCAGAGTGATGGAACCCTTGTACGGCTTCTTCGGAGTCAGTACGTTGTTGGTGATGCCGAGATAGCTGTCCATACCTGTACTCCACGACCAGCGCACCTTCGAGTAGTCGAAGGCTGCCGTGGGCGGGGTAATGGTGAGGATGGTCTTCAGGTCGAGCGTCTCACCCATCTTGACAATGACCTGCTCGGGCATTGACAGACCGTCGGGCAAGGGCAGTACGGTGATGGTGACATCGGTCTTGAGCGTAGCCGTGGCCCAGTCACCTACGTAGGCCGTAGCCTTGGTGGTGCCGGCCTTCTTGGCCACATAGCAGTTGAGGTCATCGTCATAGCTGATGATGCTCTCATCGGCGATGTACCAGTAGTAATGGTCGGTAGTATTGGCAGGCGACAACGTAATAGCCTTGTTCAGGAAGTCATTCAGCTTGGTATTCTCGCCCACGTTGATGGTGAGGGTCGAGTAGCCGCTGTTCACCTGGATACCTGTAGCAGGCTGATATATATATAATATGGTGGAAGCCTTGATGCTGCCGAGCGTAGCTGTCACCTCGAAATAGTCGGGTGCCGTGGGAGCCAGTGCGGTGAGGACACCGTTCTCAACCTTCGCCTTGGTGTTGTCCTCGACAGCCCAGACAATCTGCGACAGGTCGACGTCGGCATTGGCGGGATTGAGTTCCAGTTCCTTCTTCAGGTCGAGTGTCTGGTTGACATTGAGGCTGTACTCGCGGGCCTTGAAGGAGAAGCTGTTAAGTTTCACCTTCACAATGACGGTGACGCTCTTCTCAAAGAGCACTTTCTTCTCGCTGTTCACATAGTTATAGACACGACAGGTCACTGTCGTCGTACCAGGATTCTCGATAAAGAATTCGTCGCGTTCCTCGGAGATGACCGTCTGGTCGGCAATGACATACTCAATATAGTCGGTTGTGTTCTCTGGTGTGACGACAAAAGCTGCTTTCAACTTCTGATTCAGTTCGGTATGTCCATCCGTAAATACCGTGATTGTCTCGTAACCGGATTTTACTGTGAGCCCTGTGGCTGGGTTAGGGATGGTCACCACCGTGGTTGCCGTCAGCGTCGAACCTGTCACACTGGCCGTCAGGTGGAACGAATTGCGTGAGGGTTTCTTCGTTGTCAGCACGTTGTTCGTGATGGTGAAGAAGTCTGTCCAGTTGCTCTCGGAGCATGTCCAAACAAGTTTCGAGTAATCGAACTCGGCATTTGAGGGCGTCAGGGTGATTTTTGTCTTCAAATCGAGTGTTTCACCATATTTCACCTGGATGGCCGAGGGCAACGAGATAGCCGAAGGTGCTCCCTGCGTCATGACAACCGTAAACGACTTTGTAACGGTCGTCGGTGCAGCCGACCAGTTGCCTAACGACATCTCTATCAGATTGGGCACTTGCATCGTCACCGTAATGGTGGCGGTACCTGTACCTAATGCCGTCACGGTAATGCCTGAGCCAACACCTGTTGCCGTCTGTTCCTGATCAACCTTCACCACACTGGGATTATTGGAGGTCACCGTAGGATATTCTCCCATGAAGAAACCACCGGCAGGCAGATAACTGTAGTTGGCCGTAACGGCATCGGTGATGTCCTGGGCACTGCCAGCACCGTTATACTTGATATTGAGTGACGACTGCTTGATGCTGATGTCATTATATACGTTACTGACGGTCACTGACAGCGAACCGCTGTAGTAACCTGGATCGGATGATGAGATCTGTATCGTTGCCGTGCCTGCACCAATGGCCACAATATGACCATCGCTACGCTTCTGCAGGATGCCGTCACCTCTTATTACAGTATAGGTGACCGTCTTATTGTCGGCATCCGAGGGCTCTATGGTGAAAGTACGGGGCAGATAGTCGGTCAGGTCATCGCCGATAATACAGTTGAGCGATGTGTAATTCATCGTGATGCCAGTGACATACTGGTGGACATTCACGGTCAACGAAGCCGACTTACGTACGCCGCTGCTGGCATCACCCAGGGTATTGAACACCTTGGCTGTCAGCGTACAGGTGCCCGATTTCTTAGGCGTCAGTCTGCCCGTTGCATCGGGACCAACGATGCTGGTGTTGCTCGACTCCCAGACAGGATATTCATCGGGTGACTCACTGGGATAGTAATAGCTCACATTCAATGCACGTGCCAGCTCGTCACCCAGCATGTCGGCATCACCCTTGCTGACATCGATGGTCTCATAGCCTGAATTGATACTCAAGCCACTGACATAGTTGGTGGCCTTTTCCACAGTGATTTCGCCATCACGGAAACGGATGCCCGCATTGCCGGCATAACCCAGTACTTCGTAAGTGCCGGCAGCAGAAGGCGTGAACTGGTAGCCCGCGTTGCCCGTGACATTCAGGGTATAGGTATTGGGGGAAATCCGGAACTCAAGGTTGTTGGGACAGGTGGCATTATTTGGACTAAACGTCAACTTTGCAGAAAGATCCTGCATGTTGTTTACCTTCATCGTGAAGTTGTTGAAATCCATATCTGTCATCTCAACGGCCTTCAGCACGATGGGCTTTGTGTCAGTACCCATATTGATGCCGATGCTGCGGATGTTATCATCGTTCTTCAGGGTGTACTCCAGGCCAGTTGAGCTGTTGTACATCTTGAAAGTGATGGGTTTCCCCCTTCTCGCTGACGAATAGGGAATCTGCAGAACGAACCAGTTGTAATAGTCTTCGCGCTCATCCCAGTAGCCAGAATCGGAATTCTCGCCTTCCGAGGCGATGGCATGGCACTCGCCCTCGATGAAGGCGGCCACCTGATAACGAGGGGAGTTGCCCCAATAATAGTAATCAGTTTTGCTCAGGTCGAGGATGGCTGTCACCGTCATTTTAACTCTGTTCGACTGGGCATCGCTGCAGAGCGAGAAATAGCTGGCTGTTCCTTGGGCACGACCTATCAAGGCCATGCAGGATAATATCCAAATCAGAATGATTGCTTTTTTCATATCGTTGTCTATTATTTATGTCAATCTATTTTGCTATATAGGTTTGCAGATACTTAGTAGGTGACATGCCAAACTGCTTGACGAATGTATGCGTGAAATGTACCTTATCGTAGAACGCACAGTCTTTGGCTATTTGCCCAATGCTCACTTCAGGGTAACGATGCAGCAGACGAAGGCTCTCTCGCATCCGGATGTGCATCAGATAGCGCGATGGCTGCACGTCGAAGTAACCATGTATCTTGCGCCGGAGGGTGATTTTGCTCATCGCCATCTGCATAGCCAGACGCTCCATCTTGACGTCACCCTCGGACATCAATGCCAACATCGCTTCCTGTAGCTTGGCAGCAAAAAGCCGACCCTCTTCACTCAAAGAGTGAGAGGTCAGGTGACTCTCTATTTCATCGAATTCGTACATAAAGAAAAACCACAGTAATTTAATGTTAATTAACGATGCAAAGTTAGTGTTTTTCTTACAAAGTATCTGTGTATAAATCGCGCTTTCTTTGTGTACAAATCGCGCGTTTTTCGATAAATGCAAGGAAAATAAGCAGAAAGTTGTAAAATGATAACCAAAAAAAGTTAAACCGCTCCAAGAGCGTTGAAAATGTGAAGATTTTAGTTATCTTTGCACTAATTTAGTTAAAGACTATGAAACGGAAGCTTCTTGCATTCATGGCGGTGCTCCTCGCTACCACCGCAGTTCTATCTGATACGCTGCATCAGGTAGACTCCCTGTTGAAAGTATTTGAACAGCCGACAGAACCGAAACGTTCCGATGCGGCCAGACAACTCTTGGACTTCTATGCCAAGGAGGACATCTTCTTTGCAGAAGCCCCCACCATGACACGAGGCAGCAGCCGCGAACAGCAGAACCTGACCGTATGGTTTGCTGCTGAGCGCTTCTACACGTCGAAGGCTTACTTCAAGGAGGCACTGGGATATATTGAGAAGGCACTACCGCTGGCCAGGGCAGCAAGCACACAGAAGGAGCGCGACATATACGAGACGATGCTCTGCGACAAGAGCTACTGCCTCTTCAAGACCAGTGAATACACGCAAGCCATAGAAGCCGGACGCGAAGCCGTCAGACTGACGCAACAGTCGGAGGACTGGATGCAGCTCTCGCGCGCGTACCTTTATTTATCATTAGTGAACCACTCGCTGCGCAAGTACGACGAGGCCAAGGCCCTGGTGGTGAAAGCCATTGAGACCAATGAACGCTTAGGTCTGAACATACAGACGCACAATGCGCTGGGCGTGGCCTGCGAAATATTCTGCAGCGCCATGGAGGTGGACGATGCTATCAGCTATGGTAAACGGGCCGTAGAGGCTGCCCGAGAGATAGGGTATATGCCCGGCGTGGCCAACCACCTGACACAACTGAGCTATGCCTACGACCGGAAAGGCGACTACCAGCAGGGGCTGAAATATGCCGACGAGGCCATCGCCATGGTGAAAGCCAACGACCCGCTGGACCGCAACCAACTGGCTCTGAGCCTGGAATACAAGAGTTGGAACCTAATAGATATAGGCCGTCCCCGCGAGGCAGCTGAAGCCCTGCGGGAAGCTATCAGGCTGGAACAAGAGGTAGGCAACACGCATGCCGTGTGGTATGACTACCGCACACTGGCCGAGGCGCTGGAGTCCTTCGACCCTCACGGCTCCATTGAGGCACTGAAGCGCTACACCCGCATGGGTGACTCCATCCACTCCGAACAGCTGAAGGACCTGATGAGTCAGGCCAACGCCGAATTCCACAACGACGAGCTGAAGGGTGAGAACACCCAGCTCACGGAGGCTAATGCCCAGATACGCCGACAGAACAACATCATCTTCTGGACAGCCCTGTCGGTGATGTTGCTGCTCATCGCTGCCATCGCCTCGCTGTGGTTTGCCTTCCGGCAGAAGCAACGTGCCAACAAAGCCATGAGCCAGATAGCCAAGACGCGCGAGGAGTTCTTCACTAACGTCACTCACGAACTGCGTACGCCGCTGACTGTCATCCTGGGCATCGGCAACCAACTGAAACGCACACCCCCTGAAAACAAGGAGCGCATCATGGAGGCGGGGACAACCATCGTCAGACACGGCGAGCAACTGCTGTCACTCGTCAACCAGATGCTCGACATCTCGAAGGTGAAGTCGGCCATCGGCAAACCAGAGAGATCGGTAGGCAACCTGAGCGCCTACATGGACATGCTGATAGAGGGCTACCAGGAACTGGCCCGGCAGAAGAACATCCAACTGGAGTACACCACCGACGAGACACCTATCATCAGCGTATTCTCTGTTGACTACATGCAGAAAGTAGTGAGCAACCTGCTGTCCAATGCCATCAAGTTCACACGCAGTGGTGGCAAGGTCAATGTCAGCATGCACCAGAAACAAAACAAGATCGTACTCACCGTCAGCGACAATGGCATGGGCATTGCCCCCCAGCACCTGCCCCACATCTTTGAGCCTTTCTATCAGGCCGACAACAGTGACAGCATGGGGTCGGGCGTAGGACTGGCCTTAGTAAAACAGATTATGGACAATACCGGCGGCAAAGTCGAAGTAAGCAGTACCGAGGGTGTAGGCACTACATTCCGTGTCATCACACCTATCATCAGTAAGTCTCATGAGACCTATGAGGCCAATGAGGCCCATGAGACCCATGAGCCCTATGAGCCCTATGGGACGACTCCCCAGTCACCCAACCGCCCCACCCTGCTGATTGTGGAGGACAACCACGACGTAGCCAAGCTGATAGGTGAGCAGGCGGGCGACAACTACAACATACGCTATGCTGCCGATGGTGTGGAAGGCCTGCAGAAAGCACGCTTGCTGATACCCGACATCATCATCACCGACGTGATGATGCCACGCATGGACGGCCTCTCTCTCTGTCGCGCCATCCGCGAGGATGAAAGCATCAACCACATCCCCATCATCATGGTGACAGCCAAGGCTACGGAGAAAGACCGCATCAGCGGACTCAGGGCCGGAGCCGACGTCTATCTATTCAAACCCTTCAACAGCGAAGAGCTGAACCTGCAGGTGAGCCATCTGCTGGAACAGCGCGAACAGCTGCGCCGCCGCTACCAGCAGCCGCTGCCAGGCAAAGAGCCAGACGAGCAGCAAGCTACCCTCGTCTCTTCGCAGAAAGAGCAAAAAGAGCAGGGACAGCCGTCGGGTTCCTTCAAATACACGTCGGAAGAGTTTGTCGAACGACTGCGCCTGACCGTAGCTGAGCAGTTGCCGAAAGGTAAGGTAGAGGTGGAGGACATCGCCCGACAGCTGTTCATCAGTCCGTCGCACCTGCGGCACAAGATGAATGCCATCACAGGCATGTCTCCCAAGAAGTATATCCAGAAGATGCAGCTGGAAATGGCACGCGAGCTGCTACGCCAGCACCCCGAGAAGACGATCACCGAGGTGGCCGAAGCCTGCGGTTTCTACGACCACAGCCACTTCCTGCGCACCTACCGCGATACCTTCGGCACAGCACCACGAAGCGGCCAATAAGTCATTCTCTCGCTTTAATAGCCTTGATTTGTAGGGCTATCTTGTCGTCCCAAGCCTTCCAATAGGTGAGCACGGCATTGCGTATCTCGTCCATCTCATCCTCACTGTACAGGATCTTTATGTCATCCAGATACTTGTATGTATCCTTGTTCACATTGACAATACGTGCAGGGAGGTCATACACATGATATTCCCAACGGGAGAGTGTGTCGAGCAACAGACTGATATTCCAGTATAAGGCCGACTCGTCCACTTTCTTCTTTCCCACCTCGATGGCATGAGTCACGTGTTCGCTACTCTGATCGCTCCTCGGCTCTTCTTGCCCGTTCTTCGTTTGTTCTTCCTCACTCCTGAGCTGCTCTATCTGTTGATCTTTCCTATCCAGTTCGGCCTTGAGCTGTTCCAGCAGGGTGTCGGTAGCCTGAGATGTGGCGGGAGTATTTGCCGTGTCGGCTATGGCAACGATTGGTTGAACAGACTTTGCCGTATCAGCACCGTCCTTGATAAAGAGTACACCTCCAATGGTGACAGCGACTGTGGCAACGACACCCATCACCCTCAGTCCCCATCGGTATAGCGTGCGCTGGCGTTCGATAGCTTGTCGGAGCTGATAAACGTCTTGATAGCGGTGGTCGATGTCGAGCAGGCAATGGCTGATGATGCGCCGATAGCTGAAGCCCAGCTCCATCTTCTGCAGGATAATACCCAGGCTATAGACATCGTTGCGCACGTCAGGCACAGGTATTTGTTGCTGTTCCTCGGACATATAGCTCATGGTGCCGGCAGGCTGTTTCAGATAGGTATGACTGTCCGTGTCAGCCAGTCCGAAGTCTATGAGCTTGACATTCTGCCCGTTGCGGGTCAGCATGACATTGGCAGGCTTCAGGTCGCGGTGGATGATGCCCAACGAATGGATATAGGCCACGGCATCCAGCAATTCGTCAGCGATGCGCACTTTTGTAGCCTGAGGCAAGTACATCTCAAGCTGGTGTGAGAGCGTGCTGCCCTCTATCCATTCCATCACGATACATAAACCAAGCCCGTCCACAGGCTCCATGCTGTACACCTGTACCACATGCGGATGGTTTGTCTCTACCAGTATCTTAAACTCCTTGCGCAGCATGGCCTGATACACCTGATTCTTCCTGACTTCCTTTTTCAATCCTTTCAGCATGTACCAGCGCCCATAGCGTTTGGCCCGTACCAGGACATTGATGGCCGAGGTGTGTATCTCGGTCATATCCGTGAAAGAAGCCGAGAGATTCTCTAAAGAGAAAGACTCGAATCCTGATACCGAAGAACGGCTTGCAGGGTCTTTTTGAGGTGTATTAACGGACTCGTTACTCATTTCAGATGCAAAAATAATGATTTTATTTCAAATAAAGTGACAGAATAGTGCGGTTTTTGGAAATTCTTTTGTATTTTTGTGGCAGAAAAGTGATAATGATATGAAGAAATGCCTGTTTTTCTGTTTTATGCTTGCCATACCCACCCTACTGTTGGCACAGTCCGAACCTATCAAGTTTGCCAATGACCGGGTCAGGAAGTACAGCGTGAAGTTCTGGGATACTAACGGTGACGGTGAACTCAGCTATGACGAGGCAGCAGCCGTAACGACACTGGACACGGTATTCCGCTATAAATCCGAGATTCATGGCACCTTTCGAGAGCTGCGCCACTTCACCGGACTGCGCAAGATCAACGCGCTTGCCTTCTCCGACTGTCACTGGATGACGGCTATCGAGTTGCCTCCTACTATTGATACCATCTGCTATCGTGCCTTTTGGTCGTGTATCCGTGTGGACACCCTCCTACTGCCAAAGACGCTACATGTGATAGAGCCTTACGGCTTTTACCACTGCATGCGACTGAAGGAAATCAATATACCTGGCACCGTAGACTCCATACCAACCGCCACCTTCATGTGGTGTGAGGAAATGAAGACAGCCACCATCAACGAAGGCACCCGCATCATAGGTCCCGGAGCCTTTGCCCATTGTGAGAGCCTGCAATATATCTACCTGCCTTCCACCATTATCAGTGTAGGAGACAATGTATTGACAGGGAGTATATGGCTACGACAGGTCGTCATTCGAGCCACAGTCCCTCCGGCAGCTACAGATAAGAGTTTCGGCAAAGACGTCGTCTCCAACGCAGTGCTCTATGTACCCGAGGGCACTATCAAAGCGTACAGGAAGGCACCTGGATGGCGACGTTTCAAGTACATCTCCGAGCTCTTTTGAGTCTCAGCTCGTCAGTCTCTCAAACCTCACGCCCGTCTTTTTGCCACAAACGTAGACCATGGGCGGCTGTCCTTTGCGTTGCAGCTGGTCCAGATAGAGGGGCGCGTTCTCCACGATCAGGGCACACAGAAACGTGTCGCCAGGCAGCAGCCGGGTGTTTTTCGAATTTATGACGACGAAATGCAGGCTGCCGTTGTATTCTATGTCACACACACGGTCGGGTTGCCACGTCAGGCGCAGACGGTCGCCGGGCGTCAGACCGTCGGGAACACTTAGCCGCCGGCCCAAGACCGGTGAACTGTCCACGTCAACATTCTTGTTATTGTTGCAGAACTGCTCAAAGTTAGCGTAGCCTAAGAAACGAGACAGGATGCTGAGTGTCGACGTCCTGGGCACCGTATTGTCGTTCAGTTTGCCCCAGATGCGCCTCAGCGTGTTGCGGCTGACCATCTCGCCCACACGGGCAAGGATGCGGTCACTCAGCACGTCGAAGTCTTTATAGGTATCCATCGTCTTACCGACAGCCTGCTCTATAGCAGTACGAAGTTTACTGATTTGTTCTTCTTGAATCATACCTTTTTTGTTAATCGCCTACAAATTTACACATTTTTCCCCGTACTGCCAACGATTTTCTATTCTACCCCTCGAAATGGGCTAAAATGGATTTGGAGGTGTGCTATTTTTGTACTACCTTTGCACCCAGAAAGCCATCCCCATATTGTTGTGAAATAAAAAAGAGGATTGGTAGTTTAAAATTCTTTACATGTTAGGAAGGAAATGCCGGACCTTTTCCAAGGCTCCGGCATTTCTCAGTTATGGACATCAAAAAAAGGCCGCTTCCCCATCGTAGGTAAGCGGCTTTTTATAATAGGAGTAGTCGGACGGGATTAGAAATCCATCTTGTCACTCAGTTTCTTCAGTCTCTCTTCCTGAGCCTTGGTCAGACCTTCCTTCTCCAGGTCCTTATACTTCTCAGCCCACTTTGCAATGTCACCCAGACACTCGAGAGCCTTAGCCTCGTCACCTGATTTCTTAGCATCAACAACCTTGTTTACGATTTCCTCGTACTCGTCGAGAGCAGCGTCAACCTTGTTCTTAGAGCAAGAGGTGAGTGTCAGACCCATTACCAATGCTGTTGCAACAGCGAAAACGAATTTTTTCATAACTGATGTAATTGTATTAATAATAATGCCTACTCTTTGCAGGATTTTCGGCATGACTCCTTTCTCTATAAGCTTGTAAGCGTGACAAAGATAGTCATTTTTTTCGAAACTGCAACATTTTTCTTATATTTTTTTTAAAAATACTACGAAAATGTTACAATTCCTACAACAACTGTCAAAGTTTCTTGGCCAAATCAGAGATTGTTTTCTTCACATCCTCCACCTTTTTCTTCTTGTCTTCCGACAAGGGGAGCTTGCTGGTGTCCAACTTGTCGACCTCCTTGGCCAACTTAGCGGCACCCTGTGCTAATTCCTTTAAATCCATAGTTTTAATTTTTGTTTATGTGAGACAATACTATAACAGATTCATCGTATCGGTAGCTATCATCAGCTCCTCGTCGGTGGGTATGACCACAACCTTGACGCGCGAGTCGTCGGCCGAGATGACAGCCTCCTCACCACGGGTCTTGTTGCGTTCGGGGTCGATCTTCACGCCGAGGAACTCCATGTTCTCACAGACGGCAGCACGCATGGATGCCTGATTCTCACCTACACCGGCGGTGAAGACGATGACATCAACGCCACCCATGGCTGCTGCATAGGCACCAATATACTTCTTGATGCGATAGAAATACATCTCCTGTGCCAGACGGGCATGCTCGTTGCCCTGCTTGGCGGCTGTTTCCAGGTCACGCATGTCGCTGAGACCATCGGCAATACCTGCTACACCGCTCTTCTTGTTGAGCAGGTTCGACATGCCGTCGGCATCCAGCCCCAGTTTCTTCTCGATGAACGTCACGGCGCCACCGTCGATGTCACCGGCACGGGTACCCATCATCAGACCTTCCAGCGGGGTCAGTCCCATAGAGGTGTCCACGCACTTGCCATCCTGAACGGCAGCGATAGAGCCTCCGTTGCCAATGTGGCAGGTAATCATCTTGGTACCCTCGGCCTTGATACCCAGGAACTCGCAGGCACGGGCCGACACATAGCGATGGCTGGTGCCATGGAAGCCGTAGCGACGGATGCCATACTTCTGATACAGCTCGTAGGGAATGGCGTACATGAAGGCCTTCGGCGGCATGGTCTGGTGGAAGGCTGTGTCGAAGACACCCACCTGGGGCAGGCCAGGCATCAGCTCCTTCACGGCATTGACACCCTTCAGGTTGGCAGGATTGTGCAGCGGGGCCAGGTCAGAGCACTCCTCAAAGACCTTCAGCACCTCGTCGGTGAGGATAACCGACTTGTTGAACTTCTCGCCGCCGTGCACCATACGATGTCCTACGGCATCTATCTCCTTGAGCGACTTGATGACGCCAATCTCGGGATCGGTGAGCAGTGAGAGGATGAACTTCACGCCCTCGGTATGTTCGGGAATGTCGTGCATGATCTGACGCTTCTCGCCATTAGCCAGTTTCACTTTGACGAAAGCGCCGTCGAGTCCTACACGCTCGGCACCGCCACTGGTCATCACACTCTTGTCGTCCATAATATACAAAGCATATTTGATGGAGGACGAACCACAATTTAATACTAATATCTTCATTTTTTTTCTTAGTGAAGAGTGAAGAATGAAGAGTGAAGAATTTGCTACCGCATCAACTTTACCCTTCACTCTCCACTCATTTCTTAAACTGATTATTATTTTTTATTGTCTTAATTGATGCAACCAACAATGCAATCACTTCGCTTAAATCCTGTGACATACTTTCAAATCCTTTATCATCCAAGTATCCTATATCATACAAAAGATTTAACCAGTTCATTGTCTCATTGGCTTCTTTAAGTGCTATATGAAGCTTTGAAGCGAAATCTGAAGGACTTTGCGCAAACTCAGATTCATGGACATTTGCAGAAATGGACGTACCACACCGCAACAACTGCTTATATATTGTTTGCAGCTTCCAGTCGTTTTCTGAAAAATGAAGAAACATCTTCACTATTCTAACTGCGAAACCATAGCTTTTAGTATGCAGCGGGCCTCCTTCTCTCCTATACTGAATCATAGCGGCAGCAAATTCTTCACTCTTCACTTTTCACTCTTCACTTCTTAGCATCCATAGCCTGGCAGGCAGTGATGGCTACGAGGTAGTAGATGTCGTCGACACTGCAGCCACGGCTAAGGTCGTTGACAGGACGGGCAATGCCCTGCAGGATGGGACCTACGGCAATGGCGTCGCCTAAGCGCTGCACCAGCTTGTAGGCAATGTTACCCACCTCCAGACAGGGGAACACCAGGACATTAGCCTGTCCGGCGATGTCACTGCCAGGAGCCTTCTTGGCACCTACGGCGGGCACCAGGGCAGCATCAGCCTGCAACTCACCGTCGACCTTGAGCGTCGGGTCGAGCTCGCGGGCCAGACGTGTAGCCTCTATCACCTTGTCGACGACTTCGTGGGTGGCGCTGCCCTTCGTCGAGAAGCTCAGCATAGCCACGCGGGGATCGTCGAAACCAGCCACACTCTTAGCAGTCTGAGCCGTGCAGACGGCTATCTGCGACAGCTGCTGGGCATCGGGCATAGGCGTGACGGCCACGTCACCTACGACGAGCACACCATTCTCACCATATTCGGGCTTCTTCGTGATGAGCAGCATGGCACCGCTGACACAAGTGATGCCAGGAGCACACTTGATGATCTGCAAGGCAGGACGCAGCGTGTCGCCTGTCGTGGAGAGCGCACCCGAGATCTGTCCGTCGGCACCCTCGGTCTTGATAATCATGCAACCCAGGTAGAGCGGGTTCTTCACCAGCTCGCGGGCTTTCTCGATGGTCATGCCCTTCTTCTCGCGCAACTTCTGCAGCAACTGGGCCATCTCCTCACTACGCTCATAATTCTCGGGGTCGATGAGTGTGGCCTTGCCGATGTGGGTCAGCCCTTTCTCGGCAGCCAGTTTGTGTACCTTCTCAGGGTTGCCAATCAGGATGAGGTCGGCAATGTCGTCGGCCAGTACGCGGTCGGCAGCTGTCAGTGTGCGCTCCTCTTCAGCTTCAGGGAGCACGATGCGCTGCTTATTACTCTTAGCACGCGCAATGATTTGTTCAATTAATCCCATAAGTTTGTTTGTTTTGTTGTTATATATAATTCTAAATTCTTAACTCTAAACTCTTAATCGCCGAAGGCGACAACTCTTAACTCTTAATTCTAAACTCTTAATTCTCAGTTCATCGCTTCCGTAAGCACCGACTCCAGCTCCTCGGCCGAGAGATGCAACCGGAATTCGCCGCCTTTAGCGATAGAGATGCCTCCCGTCTCTTCCGACACCACGACACACAGGGCATCGCTCTCTTGCGACATGCCCAGGGCAGCACGATGTCGCAGTCCCAGCTCCTTGGGGATGTCCAGGTTGTGACTGACGGGCAGTATGCAGCCTGCTGCACGGATGCGGCGGTCGGCTATCAGCATGGCACCATCGTGCAACGGAGAGTTCTTGAAGAAGATGTTCTCGATGAGTCGCTGGCTGATAGCAGCGTCGACCACCTCGCCCGTCATCTCGATATCGCTGAGCGACATGCCCCGCTTGAGTACGATGAGCGCGCCCACCTTGCCTTTCGACATCGACATGCAGGCCATGACGATAGGCATGATGCTGCGCTTCAGCTGTTCCTTGTCCTTGTCGGCCGTATGCTTGGGCAGCACGAAGCGCAACAGACGCTGCATGCGCTGGTGGGCTCCGACATTATAAAGGAACTTGCGGATGTCTTCCTGAAACAGGATGATGATGGCGATGACACCTACCGACACCAGTTTGTCGAAAATGGCACCCATGAGCCGCATCTCCAGTATCTGTGACACGAATATCCACACGATAAAGAAGACCATGATGCCAGTGAACACGTTGAGCGATCGCGACTCGCGCATCAACCTGTAGATGTAATAGAGCATCACTGCCACCAGCAGTATGTCTATGAAGTCCTTTATGCCAAAATCGAAAAACACCTATTTATTTACTATTTGACGATTTACTATTTACGATTTTACGATTAAACGCCCATACCTTCACGCACTCCACGGCCTCACGGACATCGTGGACCCGCAGTATGCTGGCCCCCTTCATCAGGGCGATGGTGTTCAGCGTGATGGTACCTGCGAGGGCACCGTCAGGCTGACACTGCAGCACGCGGCTGATCATTGACTTGCGCGAGATGCCTACCAGCACGGGCAGGTCCATCACCTGCAGCTTCTCCAGCTGGCTCATCAGTTCATAGTTCTGCTCCAGCGTCTTACCAAAGCCGAAGCCTGGGTCGAGGATGATGTCCTTCTGACCATAGTCGCGCAGCATCTGTACCTTGCGGGCAAAGGTCAGCAACGTGGAGCGCAGGTCGGGCTGCACGCTCATCAGCACATAGGGCACTCCCAGACGGGCAACCATACGGAACATGGCGGGATGCTCACCCTCGCTGACGTCATTGACGATGTCTACGCCGAACTCCTCTACCGCCATGCGAGCCACGTCGGGGCGGAAGGTGTCTACCGACACGGCCACCTCTGGCTGCTGTCGGCGCACGACGGCAAGTGCCATGCGCAGGCGCTCCATCTCGTCGGCCTCAGTCACGTCGGTGGCTCCGGGGCGTGTGGAGTAGGCTCCCACATCGATGATGGTGCCACCCTCGCCCACTATTGCATCGGCACGACGGGCTATCTCGGCCTCCGTCTGCACGCGGCTACCGGCAAAGAACGAGTCGGGTGTGGCATTGAGTATGCCCATCACCACCGGTGTCTGGAGGCTCATCAGTCGGCCCTTGATGTTCAGCGTATAGTCCATCAACTATCCATTATCTATTATCAATTCTCCATTCTCAATTCAAAAAGATCTTCTTGCCGTCAACGATGTAGAGTCCCTTCGTGGGCTGATCCACACGCTGTCCCTTGAGGTTATAGTAGGTGTGGCTGTTGGGCACGTTGAGTCTTGTGTCCGTGATAGCCGTCGCCGTGGGGTCGGCCACCATGACCTCGTCGAGGAAGAAACGTCCCTTCGTCGTGGCAAAGGTGATGCTGACAGAACCCTGGCCGGTGACAGTCACCTCGTAGGACGTGAACTCACCCTTCTTCATGGTCACCTCGGCAGGTTCCACTGTGCCGCCACTCACCGACAGCTGCAGCGTCGTAGCATCGTTCTTGGCATCCCATGCACCAGCCTTGAAGCTCAGTTTCGTCTCTTCGTTAAGGGTGAAATGGGGGGTGGTAGCCTCGCCGACCACACTGCTGTTACCAAACCTGGCGCACTTGTTGGCACCATAATAGCGACCACCCAGGGCTACCCAGCCTTCATTGTCGGCCACGAACTCTCCGCTGGCTATCTGTCCGCTCCACAAGTCGTCGTTGCCACCCTTGCCGTTGCAGTTGTCGAACGACTCGTAGAACAGTGTGCCTTCCTTGCCGGGCTTCACGACGGGGTCGTCGTCCGGGTCTTCCTCCTCATTAGCCACAAACCTGAAGCTTATCGAGCCGCCCAGCAACTGGTCGATATCCTTGATCGAACTGTCCATGAAGTACGTGCCGTCCGCGTTCTTGTTATAGAACTTGGCAGCTGGCGTCGTGCTCTTGTCGAAGGAATTGTTGCCACTATAGGGATAGGTATCCTTGGCCATACCCTCATCGGTGAAGTATTTAGTGCCTTCATACATCGTGTAGTCATACTTGTTGTCGGCTGCCATCCACGTCATGCGCTGCCGGCTGGGATTGTCGTTGGGTGTATTGTTCTGCCACGCCTCCTTGCTGTAGTCCACATGGAGTATCAGCAGACCGAAGCCAGGCAGCGAGGCATCCCACCCCACGTACTGGCGATTCTCCAGCAGGAAGAACTCGTTGCGGTTACCTTTATTATATATGACGTACGACTCGCCGCCGTCTTCCAGCGCCTTCATGTCCTCTACCGTCACATTCTCGTCCTCGAGCACCGTGGGCTCTAACCATCCGGCACACCAGCGTTCATAGCTGGTATAGCCGGCAGGCTGGAAACCGCCGTCGTTGTAGGCACCGTTGTCCATCAGGTCCCAGTTGCCCATGCCCTGACCACCGCTGTAGTCGGTATCGTAGAAGTCGGGGAATCCCAGACAGTGGCTAAACTCATGGCACATCGTGCCGATGCCGCTTACAGAGCCAGAATAGGCATCCAGCTCGGGACCGCAGGCATAGGTGTCTACCACCAGGCCGTCGGCCACCGTCACAGGCCCCGTGCCGTCACCATAGTATTCAGCCGCCGACAGGCTGTACTCGTGAGGCCAGATGGTAGAAGAGCCTCCGCCGTCAGCCTCGCCCTTGCCGGCATAGATGACGTAGACCTGGTCTACCTCGCCGTCACCGTCCCAGTCGTACTGCGCCCAGTCCTCCAACTCGTCCATAGCAGCCTCCACGGCCTCGATGACCATCTGGCCGGGACGCATGTCATCACCATTACTGTCGTTTCGGCCGTAATAGCTATAGTCGTGCGAGAGTTTCACCGGACCTACCACGTCGAAGTCCAGTTCGAACTGTCCGCGGCTCTGAGCCTTGAAATAGTCGCTCATCGAACCCTTGAAATCACCCTCCGAGTAGCCCTCCTCATTGGCTATGCGCATGAAGAGTGCCTGATTATGACTGGCAGCAAACTTCGTCATCGAGAAGTTGACCAAAATGATGAGTGCCTTCTTCTTACCCGTGAAACTTCCCACGGAACCTACAGCGGCACGACGCGCCATACGCTTGCTGCGGCGCTGTTGCGACAGCTGGCGGCGCTTCTTGGCCTTGGCCATGACTGTCTGCTCATTGACTGTTTCGCAAAGGCCGTCGTCTGTCAACAGATAGGCCTTGCCGTCTTCTCCTTTCCAATAGTGACCGGTTTCATCACCTACAAGCAGAGCCCTCACCTCCGTGCCATCGGCCTTCGTCAGTGATTTCCATATGCCCCGCTTTGCAGGTACTGCCATTGCCGTCGCCGTCGAAAACATCAGCGCCAGCATCAAACATAGTTTTTTCATTTCTCTATTTTTCTGAATTGTAGTATGAATGTCAGGTTTTTACCTAATTAGGGTGCAAAGTTACGATTTTTTTTTCATTCTCCCACATAAAAGTGGCAAAAATCACATTTTTAGGGTCTCAACGTCTGGCTATCTCACAAATAGCACTTCTCTTTTACATAAGGCAATTTGTAACGATGCAACGCTATTTCGCAGTCTCATCTACGGCACTTCGCGGTACCACCAACGACACTTTGCGGTACAAAAAAGGATGCTCAATGGTACAGAAGTGCCAACCATGTACCGCAAAGCTGACACTTGTGTACCGGAAAAAACGCTGTTCGGCAGGATAATATACGGCGTTTTTAATCACCGGGTACAGAGCAACTGATTACATGTATCTGAAAAAAAACCTTTTTTATCGGACAGCACTTTTTTCTTCACTATATTTGTGAATACCAAATTTATTGTGTATCTTTGCAGAAACTTTTAATCGAGGAAACATGGACATCAAGGAACTGTACAAACTATATCAACAACATCCGTGCATCACGACCGACTCTCGCGATTGTCCTGAGGGCAGCATCTTCGTGGCCCTGAAAGGCGAGAAGTTTGACGGCAACCAGTTTGCGCTGAAAGCACTGGAACAGGGCTGTGCCTACGCTATCGTCGATGAAATGAGTGAAGAGTTAAGAGTGAAGAGTGAAGAATTTGCTTCCGCCCGCCACTACCAACCGCTCATTCTCGTTGACGACACGCTGCAGACCTTTAAGGACCTGGCCCGCGAACACCGTCGACAGTTTGACATACCCGTCATCGGCATCACGGGCACCAACGGGAAGACGACGACGAAGGAGCTCATCAAGGCAGTACTCTCAGAGAAATACAACGTGCTGGCTACGGAGGGCAACTTCAACAACGACGTGGGCGTGCCCAAGACGCTGCTGCGCCTACGTCCCGAACACGAGATAGCCATCATCGAAATGGGGGCCAGCCACCCCGGCGACATCAAGACGCTGGCCGAGACGGCTGAGCCTACCTGCGGCCTGATCACCAACGTGGGACGGGCCCACCTGCAGGGGTTCGGCTCGTTCGAGGGTGTGGTGAAGACGAAGGGCGAGCTCTACGACTTCCTGCGACAGAAGGAAGACGGGCTGGTGTTCCTCAATGCCGACAGCGACGAACTGTGCGACCTGCTGACCGACGACATGTGGTGCACCCCCTACTCTATCGACCCTGACAAGCAGTACACGTGTATATCGGGAGAGGTGATAAGAACCCCTGAGGTCTTCCTCAAGTTACGCTGGCGCCGGCCGCTGATGGAACTGGAGGAGACGGGGGCTTCGCAGAAGTGGCACAAGGTGCAGACGCATCTCGTGGGTGAATATAATATATATAATGTGATGGCAGCAATCGCCGTGGGCATCAACTTCAACGTGGACCGCAAACAGATATGCCATGCCCTGGAGAACTACGTACCTACGAACAACCGCTCGCAGTTCGTGCAGACGGACAGCAACCAACTCATCGTGGATGCCTACAACGCCAACCCGTCGAGCATGATGGCTGCGCTGGAGAACTTCGCCCAGATGGACGTGCCCCACAAGATGCTCATCCTCGGCGACATGCGCGAGCTGGGCGCCGACTCAGAAGAGGAGCACCAGCACATCGTAGACTACATCCAGACGATGACCCTCGACGAGGTATGGCTCGTAGGCGAGGAGTTTGCCAAGGTGAACCACGGCTTCCGCTCGTTTGCCGACGTGGACGCCGTGAAGCAGGAACTGCTGACCAACAAGCCTCAGGGTCGGGTCATCCTGGTGAAAGGGTCCAACAGTACACGACTGTATCAGTTGCCAGACCTGCTGTAGAATTTAGAATTAAGATTTAAGAGGTGTCGCCTGCGGCGATTAAGAAGTAAGAATTAAGAAGTTGATGAGAAGGAGTGTTTGTCATTGGTTGATGGTGATGGTGCTGACGGTCACTGTGCTTGCTTGTTCACCAAGCAAGGTGACGCTGCCTGTGGAGGGCAACGCCGTCTACTATTGGCGCACGGAACTGAGGCTGGACTCTACGGAGCGAGCCTTCCTCGACAGGCATCAGGTGAAGCGCATCTACTGCCGCTATTTCGACGTGGTCAACGATCGGCGTCAGGGACCTATGCCCAACGCGACGCTGACATTCGCCGACCGCATGCCCGAGGATATAGAAGTGGTGCCCACCGTCTTCATCATGGAGGACTGCATGCACCACCCCTCTGACTCGCTGGCCCGCCAGATAGTCAGCCGCATCCTGCAGATGAACGAGACCAACGACATCACCAACGTGCACGAGATTCAGATAGACTGCGACTACACCCTGCGTAGCCGCGAGGCCTACTACCGCTTCCTGCAGCAGGTGCGCGATCAATTATCCAGCATCAATTATCAATTATCCATCACCATACGGCTCCACCAGCTGGCGATGCCTGCACCACCCGCCGACTACGGCATCCTGATGCTCTACAACACAGGCGACCCGAAGAACTTCCAGCAGCGCAACCCCATACTCGACATGCGCGACGTGATGCCCTACATACGCTACCTGAAGGACTACCCGCTGCCTATGGGAGCCGCCTACCCCGTCTTCACATGGCAACGTACCATACACGGCGTACATATTGAACACACCGCCGACCTGGGGGACATCATGACCGTCAAGGAAAAGGTGGAGCACGAGCGCGACGACCTGCGACAGCTCATACTGACCTATCACCTGTCAACAGAAAATATAAACCGATATAAAACTGATGATTATGAAAAGATTTATCGTCATTAGCCTCATGGCTTGCGCGACCATTGGCGCCATGGCCTGTGGCATCGACTACACACACAACTACTACATCTTCCGCGCCCTGCCCTCGCAGAGCTTTGAAACACGTGTCAACAAGCTGACCATGGACAAGTGGAAGAGCTACACCGACGGACAGATGGGCGACTGGTATGATGCCGATGTCGCACGCGAAGCCGCCAGAAAGAAGGGCGACAACGTGATGCTCAGTTATATCGACCACCTGTCACAGTATCTGGACTGTGCCTCTATCTTCAACGGATGGGACTACCCCACCAAGGAAGAACTGGCCGAGAACGCCCGACAGCTGACGACCATCAGGACCTATGCGCAGTCGCAGCTCACGTCTAAGCTACGCTCACAGCACGCCCTGCTCTTCATGCGCTGCAACATGATGCTGGGCCGTCATGCCGAGAACGTCACGTTCTGGAACACCACTGCCAGCCTGCTGCCCGACGATGTATACAGGCAGATGATGCGCAACATCTTTGCAGGAGCGCTGCTGAAGACGGGCGACGCCTACGGGGCTGCCACCATCTTCGTGGAGCAAGGCGACACCAAGAGCCTCTACACACAGTTCTACGAGGGACGCTCGCTCGACGGCATCCGCCATGAATACCAGGAGGATCCCTGTTCGCCCGCACTGGCCTTCCTCATCGAGGATTTCGCCAAGAACGCTCAGGAGGCGTGGGACGCTGAGCACGAGGGATGCAGCTTCGGCGGCAAACTCTTCATACGCGACATCAAACTGCAGGAGAGCATGCAGATGATAGCCTTCTGCCAGCAGGTGGTCAAGGAAGACAAGACGGACAATCCCGCCCTGTGGAAGACACTGGAGGCATGGCTCACCTATCTCTTTGGCGACAAGCGTCAGGCCCTGCAGGCTGCCGAGGCATCGCTGAAGCTCGACGGGTCGGGCATCGTCAAGGATAATGCACGCATGATTCACCTCTACATCTGGGCCGACGTGGCTGAGATGGACAAGAAGTACGACGACCAACTGGCCGACGGACTGGCCTGGCTGGAACAGAAAGCCAACGAGGAGCGCACGGATGCCACCGCCTACGAGAACTTCTTCACACGTGCCTTCGACCGTCTGAGCCACAAGGTGCTGACACGCCGTTTCGACGAGGCTGGCCGCTACGACATGACTACCGCCATGATGGGAGCCTTCGACGAGATGCCCATGCAGTTCAACATGAAGGCTGAGGGTAAGACCGACCGCATAGAGAGAAGCGAGGGATGGGTATGGAACTCTGACTACAGCGGCGACTTCTTCACGCGTCTCGACACCATCTCGCCCGCTCAAACCGAGTCGTACCTGGCCTACATACAGAAGGGCGGCAAGGGTTCGGCTCTCGACAAATGGCTGAAGCAGCACGTGCGCACCGATGCAGAATACTTCGAGGAGATTATCGGCACAAAATACATCCGCCAGGCTAACTGGAAGGAAGCTATCAAGCACCTGGAAAAGGTGTCGGTAGCCTTCATCAACGACATGAACATAGCCCCCTACATGGCTCACCGCAGCTATACCAAGGAGCCGTGGGTGAAGCGTCAGCGCGTCAGCAACTACGAGGATGAGAGCCGTGACCTGCCCGTGACGACCTCACAGAAACTGGAGTTTGCACGCGAGATGCTGCGACTGGAGAACGAGCTGAAGAAGGGCAACGACCCTCTGCGCACGGCCTACGAGCTGGGACTGCGCTACTATCAGGCTTCCTACAAGGGTGACTGCTGGTACCTGACACACTACGGTACAGGACACTACGACTCCGTACTCCCCAACGAGATGGACATGGTGGTCAAAGCCTACGACATGTTCGTGTCGGCATCGGCCACACCCGACTTCCTGTTGCGCGAAAAGGCACTCTATGCTGCTGCCTTCGTACCCACCGACCTGTGGCGCACCAACGAATGGAGCGAGGCTGAGACGGACTACGTCAGCGTCGTGCATCCCGAGTCACGCCAGTACAAGGCGCTCGAACGTCTGGGCGAGTTCTATAAGCGCAACACTTCGCAACTGAGCCCCTACGTCTCGAAGTGCGACGTCATCAAGCGGTTCATCGACTAAAAGCTACACTTTTCTATAACCACGAATGACTCGAATTATACGAATTATTTCTGCATTCGTGTCAATTCGAGTCATTCGTGGTAGAAATATATTCGTGTCAATTCGAGTCATTCGTGGTAGAATTTTTTTCGTGTCAATAAGTGTCATTCGTGGTTCTTATTTTTTTCAGTACTTTCTGTACGTTCCAGTCAGGGAAAACATTCTTCAACGTATAGCGACGGGCTTGACGCTTGCTGAGCACCGTCTCTATCGTTCGCTGCTCGTCCTTTAATGTCAGCGTCAGCAGGTTGGATGCTGGCATCACGCTCTGTCCGCTGCCATCGCACGTACCATATTCCTTAAAGTAACTGTCTATGGTACGCATGCCCTTGGGGTCGAAGCGCGAGGGACGTAGTTTCTCTGGTGACAACAGCGTGGTATGGAGCCACACACAGCGGGGCGTGATGCGCCAGCCACGGGCATAGACAAAGGCCGACTCATGGTTCTCTATGGTACAATGGTCGAAGACATAGCCCCATGCAGTCTTCGACGTACGCGGGGCGGCTATGACGCAACGGCCCTTGGCTCCCTGCGAGCGACGCTCGGTGACGATGCGGCAACGGTCAAAAAAGACGTCGCCGGCCCCACAGATGAAGTCTACCGTGCCGTGTATCTCGCATTCCTGGAAATACATCTGTCCCGTCTCGTTGTCAGAATAATAGGTGTCCTGGTGCGACAACATCCTCACGCGACGACAGATGGTACGTGTGCCGCAGTCCTGCAG
>JAFUSV010000012.1 GCA_017467565.1 Prevotella sp. | reverse complement strand
TAAAATCATAACAGCACTATCGTTTTCATTTTGAAGCATGTATGGACCTGCCAACAACTTCATATCACTCAGAGCATATAGCGTATCACCAGATACAAGGGCATAGTGACAAGCTTTTTTTCGGGCATAAATCTCATTTGTCAGCAGTAACTGTTTATGAAAGCAATCCGCCATCTGTGAATAGGTAGCCCCCATTGTCTTATAGTCGCATCCCTCCTTCGTGGTATCAGCCTTCTCCACCGCATCAAGGTAGCACTCGATGGCACGGGGCGCATCGCCCAGGTCGCGATAGACGCAGCCGAGGAGGTAGTGGGCCTGCAGCTGTTCGTTGGCGGTGCCGTGGTCGTCATAGTACGCTACGACCTCCTTCATCACCGAGTCGGAGGTGAAGTCTACGTATGCCTTGTTCTGCGCCGTGGCCCGCAGCAGCTCGTAGCGCATACGCTGGCTGCGGGAGCCCTCGGGCTTCAGCACCTCATGGGCCTCAAGATACTGCAAGGCGGAGTCAGGCTGCTCCGTCAGCAGACTGTCTGCCGTCGTCAGCACCTCGCCGAGCCGCCGGTCATCGCAGCTCACCACGAGCAGCACAAATAGCAGTATGGGTAGTAGTCCCCTCATTGAGCCCCCAGCAGTTCCACAGCTTTCTTCACAATCTCGCTGGTCTCGTTCATGATGCTGTAGTACTCGTTCATGTCCCAGAGGTCGCGGGCGATGAGGGCCTTCAGCTGTTGGGTGAGCAGGGGGAGGGTGCGCTGACGCTCCTCGTCGTCCTTGGGCTTCACGTTCTTGCTCTCACCATCGCGGAAGATGGCGTCGAGGAGCTCCTGAGGCACGACGAAACGCTCCTTGAACTGGGCGAAGTCGGGATAGGCCTTGCGCAGCTTCTTGCGGTGGCCGTCCACGTAGCGCAGGTTCTGCTGGATGATGATGCCCTTGGCTGCCAGCTCGCGGTGGAATTTGGTGTAGAGTGTGGTGTCGAGGGGCACGAAGTGGTCGGGCATGATGCCGCCGCCGCCGTAGACGGTGCGATGCTGCTTCAGCGTCTCGTACTTCAGCGAGTCAGCGAAGTGGATGCTGTCCTGGTTGGTCAGCTCGCCGTGCTTCAGCCGGTTCAGCACGTCCATGGCGTAGTCCTTGCGGTCGCCCTTGACGTAGGGTTTCTGTATGCAGCGTCCCGATGGGGTGTAGTAGTGGGCGATGGTGAGACGTATCATGGAGCCGTCGGGCAGGTCGATGGGTCGCTGTACGAGGCCCTTGCCGAAGGTTCGGCGTCCTACCACCTGGCCACGGTCCTGATCCTGTATGGCTCCCGTGACAATCTCGGCAGCCGAGGCCGTGTATTCGTTGACCAGCACAATGACCTTGCCGTCGCGGAAGCTGCCGTTGGCCGGTGCCGTATATTCACGGCGGGGCACGCGCAGTCCCTCGGTATAGACGATGAGGTCGCCCTGCTCCAGGAACTCGCCAGCCAGGCTGGCTGCTGCCTGCAGGTAGCCGCCACCGTTGTCCTGCAGGTCGAGGATGAGGTCGCGCATGCCCTGCTGGCGCAGTTTCTCCATGCTCTCCTTGAACTCGTTGTAGGTGGTGGCGCTGAAGCTGCCGATGCGGATGTAGCCCACGCCGGGACGTATCATGTAGGTAGCATCGATGGAGTAGACGGGTATCTTGTCGCGCACCACGTCGAAGGTCAGCGTGTCCTTGATGCCCTGGCGTACTATCTTCAGGTGGGCGGTGGTGCCCTTGGGTCCGCGCAGACGGCGCATAATCTCCTCCTTCGACATCTTCACGCCGGCAATGGTGGTGTCGTTGACACCCACGATGCGGTCGCCGGCAATGATGCCCACGCGCTCCGAGGGGCCGTTGCTCACAGGCTGGATGACCATCAGCGTGTCTTCCACCATATTGAACTGCACGCCGATGCCCTCGAACGAGCCATTGAGCGGTTCGTTCATGGCCTTCGTCTCCTTGGGCGTGGAGTAGCTGGAGTGGGGGTCCAGTTTCTCGAGCATACCCCGGATGGCATCCTCCACCAGTTTGTCTTCGTCTACATTGTCTACGTAGAGGGCCTTGATGGCCATCTCGGCAATGTTCAGCTTGCGTAGCGGACTGTCATTCTGGGCAAGAGCCGTCAGTGACGTGAAAAGTGAAAGGAACACGAAGGCCACGGTCAGCCTTCCGCATGTCGTCATATTTCTATTCTTGTTCATCATTATAATATGCATTAAATAAGTGCAAAGGTACGAAAATTAAGTCTAATTTTCCTCACAGATATAGAAAAATTAAAGAAAAGTTTGGATTTTTGTATAAATTACGCTATCTTTGCCACCGAAAAGGTCAAGGGGGACTTACTTCTCTGTCAATTTTTTGATTTTAGTTCCCCGATTACCTTTTCTTTTTATTTTGATGCCTATGAACAAGGAATTGCTGAAGGTCGCACTGCGTCAGAGTGCCGTTTATATCAATCATCAGGTGGATGCTTCTGCCAGGGAGAAACATCAAGTGGCCAACCATACACTGGCTCTGGTCTTTGAGTTGCGCCAGATGGGCTTCGCGCTGTCAGAAGACCTGCTCCATGCCGTCGATGTGATGACGAAGGAAGAGCAGGACGACCTGCTCGACGTGCTGAACGAGGTGATGGGCACCCGGCTCAACTGGGCTTCGCTGGTGCGGGGCTGGCTGGAACCGACGGGAGAGACCGTGTGGGACCATTTCCTCACCATGGTGGCTAATGTCATGGTGAATGCCGGCGAGCAGATTCCTGGCACCCGGCTGCCCTGCGGGCATTTCATCCCCGAAGGCACCTTCCCCCTTGAGCGCTACAATGGTTGCCCCTTCTGCGGTACACCCTTCCGCACGGCCGACTTTGTCTACCGCGGACAGGGTGAGCCGAAGCGCGTGCTGCAACTATGGGGTGACGAGCAACTGGATGCCTACGCCCGCCATCTGCTGACGTCGCCCGTGGCACCCGATGCCACTCAGCGCGATTCGGTCAAGATACTGATGCGTGAGCGGCTGGACGCGCTGCGTCCCTGCTTCGGCCAGATACAGATGAAGGAGACACGCATGCTGGTCATCGACCAGCTGACGGAACAGGGACACGACGACGAGGCTGGCCGCATGCTGTCCACCCCTGCCGACGTGATGCGCTACCTGTGGTATCGTCATACGGGTAAGCTGCAGATACTGGAGCCGCGTACCCTGCTGCATGTCCACGACAAGAACCAGCGCTATGAACGCCATACGCCCGACGATGTGGCCAGCGAAGTGAAGAGCCGGCAGGAGGAACTGAAACTGAGATACGACCGTCCGTGGGGTAGGAGGGTGGCCAGGTGGCTGAACGACATCCTGCAGCGGGGCGACCAGGAGCAGCAACTGGCGATGTGCCTGGAGTCGATGCACCCCAAGCGCGAGATGTGGGTGCGCTTCATCCGAGCACTCCGCCTGGCTGAATATGCCAGGAAGAAGGACTTCGAGCCGCTCCGTCAGCTGATGGACCGCTTCTATCGGCAGGACTACGATGTGTGGCAGGGACGTGTAGACCAGAGCATGCGCCGGAGGGATACCGACGAGACCCTGCGTCTGCTGCGTCAGCGTCCGGGACTCTTTGCGCGCTGTCTGTTTTCGGCCATGTTGCGACTGGATAAAGACAGCGTCCTGCAGGCCTTCCGCGAGGTGCTCCCACAGGTGGCACCACGACTGATACTCTCGCTGAGCAGTCAGGTGGAGACCTATTTCGACCCTCAGCATCAGCGTGTGGTACGTCCCTTGACAGGTGTACTGAAACAGATAGGTCCCAACCCGTCGGTGTCAGACAAGACCGCTGAGGAGCTGGAGACGATGAAGCACGACGTGCGCAACCTCTATTACGACGCCATGCGCCGGCATTTCGCCGTGCCCACTGACGCGCATACCATCTTTATCGACCCCATGCTACAGCACATCCCGGTGCCGGTGGGCGACCGTACGTCAGCCGTTCAGGACCTGCAGACGGCCCTGCAGGGCACACGCTTCCCCGTTGAGGGCGACCATGTGCGACTGTTCCTGCAGTGGGGCCAGGGGCTGCCTAAACAACATCTCGACATGGACCTCAGTTGCTATCTGCTCACCGACGAGGCCGCCACGCAGTGTGCTTACTTCAATCTGACGGTGCCTGGTGCCCAGCATTCGGGCGACATTCAGCAGATTCCCGACCAGGTGGGTGCAGCCGAGTACATAGAACTGACGCTGCCCGAGCTCGAAGCCACAGGCGTACGTCGCGTCGTCTTCACCTGCAATGCCTATACGCCCGGCGAGATATCGCCCAACGTGATGCTGGGGTGGATGAATGCTGAAGCACCCATGACGGTGAGCGACGAGACGGGTGTGGCCTACGACCCCTCTACCGTGCAGCACATGGTGCGCATACCCGATGACAACTTATCAAAGGGACTCATCTTCGGTGTGCTGGAAGTAGCACAGCGTGAAATCATCTGGTTGGAGGTGCCTTTCGACGGACAGACCGTGCTCAGTGTCAATCCGGAGACGATAGGCAATTATCTGCGACAGCTCAGTCAGAAGCCTACCATCGGTCAGGTATTACAAATCAAGGCTGAGGCCCAGCATCTCCGCCAGGTAGACTCAGCCGACGAGGCTGATGAGGTCTACACCATGGAGTGGGCGCATCGGGCAGGGGAGCTTTTTTGAATTTGAAGTTTGAAGTTTGAAATTTGAAGTT
>JAFUSV010000099.1 GCA_017467565.1 Prevotella sp. | reverse complement strand
CTCGATGAGGCCATCGCCCTGCCCACCGATTTCTCGGCTCGTATTGCCCGCAATACGCAGATATACATACAGAACGAGACGAAGGTGTGCAAGCAGATAGACCCCTGGGCAGGCTCTTACTACGTGGAGACGCTCACCAACGAGCTGGTGCACAAGGCATGGGAGCACATCCAGGAGATTGAGAAGCTGGGCGGTATGGCCAAGGCCATCGAGACCGGTCTGCCCAAGATGCGTATCGAGGAGGCAGCAGCCCGCACACAGGCTCGTATCGACTCGGGCGTGCAGACCATCGTAGGTACCAACAAGTACCGTCTGGAGCACGAAGACCCCATCGACATCCTCGAGGTGGACAACACCGCCGTGCACAAGCAGCAGGAGGAGAGCCTCAAGGAGGTGCGCGCCCATCGCGACGAGGCAGCATGCCAGGCAGCCCTCAAGGCTATCACGGAGTGCGTGCGCGACTTCAACGAGGGTCGCAAGAGCGAGCACAACCTGCTCGACCTGGCCGTCAAGGCAGCCCAGCTGCGTTGTACCCTCGGCGAGATTTCAGATGCCTGCGAAGAGATCGTGGGCCGTTACAAAGCAGTAATCAGAACCATTTCAGGCGTGTACAGTTCAGAAAGCAAGAACGACTCCGACTTTGAGAAAGCCTGCGAGTTGACCGAGAAGTTTGCCAAGCGTGAGGGCCGTCGTCCTCGTATCTTCGTTGCCAAGATGGGTCAGGATGGCCACGACCGTGGTGCCAAGGTGGTAGCTACGGGCTATGCTGACTGCGGCTTCGACGTAGACATGGGCCCGCTGTTCCAGACGCCTGCCGAGGCTGCCCGCGAGGCTGTGGAGAACGATGTCCACATCGTGGGTGCTTCCAGTCTGGCTGCCGGTCACAAGACGCTTATCCCGCAGCTCATCGAGGAACTGAAGAAGTTGGGTCGCGAGGACATCATGGTCATTGCCGGTGGTGTCATTCCCGCCCAGGACTACGACTTCCTCTACAAGGCTGGCGTAGCTGCCATCTTCGGTCCTGGCACCAGCGTGGCCAAGGCTGCCTGCGAGATGATGAAGATTCTGCTCGACGAGTAAGATTGAAGATTAATAATTGATAAAGGGCTCCCGCAGACGTCAGTGTGCTGTGGGAGCTTTTTTATTTCCCGGCTTTCTGTTTTTTTCCCGCCTGTGGCGCGTACACACAGCCTGATGCAGGATTATAAATGCCACATCATAGCAACAGGCCTGCTTCCTCCTGGTAACAGGCCTTCTTTCTCCCGGCAACAGGCCCTCTTTCTCTTGGAGACTTTGCGTCTACACGTGCGGCGGCGCAAATCCCGCTTGTAGTGAGTTGTAAAAAGTGTAAAACAAGAGTGTCGGAATTTGCCTTTTAGCCAGTAAAGCCGTAAATTTGCATCTTAGAGCACGTAAAGGATAGGAAAAGAGCTTATGAAGACCTTGATTTCAAACTTTTCTGGGCAATTTGTTTCAGTTTTTATCTCAACTGGCTTATATTCTCGGAAATTTTATATAAATTTGCACCGCTTTTACTTATAAGTACATGATATCAGTAGAAAATCTGAAGGTGGAATTTGGGGTGAAGCCCCTGTTCAGCGACGCTAACTTCGTGGTGAACGACCGTGACCGCATAGCCCTGGTGGGCAAGAACGGAGCGGGCAAATCTACGATGCTCAAGATAATCTGCGGGCAGGAGCAGCCTACCGCAGGGCGTGTCGTCGTACCCCAGGACACGACCATAGGCTATCTGCCGCAGGTCATGGTGCTGCAAGACGACACGACGGTGCGCGAAGAGGCGCAGAAAGCCTTTGCCGACATACAGAAGGTGGCTGAGCGCATAGAGCGCATGGAGCGCCAGCTCAACGAGCGTACCGACTACGAGAGCGAGTCGTACATGGCGCTGGTAGAGAAATTCACCAGCGAGCACGAGCGTTACCAGATGCTTGGCGCCGAGGGCTATGAGGCAGAGATAGAGCGCACGCTGACGGGACTGGGCTTCGAGCGTAAGGACTTTGAGCGTCCCACGAGCGAGTTCTCGGGCGGTTGGCGCATGCGTATCGAGCTGGCCAAAATCCTGTTGCGACGCCCCGACGTGCTGTTGCTCGACGAGCCTACCAACCACCTTGATATTGAGTCCATACAGTGGCTGGAGCAGTTGCTCGCCACGTGGAGTGGGGCAGTGGTGATGGTGAGCCACGACCGTGCCTTTATAAATAATGTGTCGAACCGTACGCTGGAAATATCGTGCGGTCAGGTGATAGACTACAAGGTGAAGTACAACGAGTACCTGGTGCTGCGCCGTGAGCGTCGCGAGCAGCAGCTGCGTGCCTACGAGAACCAGCAGCGCGAGATTACCGAGATGCGCCAGTTCATAGAGCGCTTCCGCTATCAGGCCACGAAGGCTGTGCAGGTGCAGCAGAAGGTGAAGCAGCTGGAGAAAATAGTACCCATCGAGGTGGACGAGGTGGACAACTCGGCCATGCACCTGAAGTTTCCGCCCTGCCTGCGTTCTGGCGACTACCCCGTCATCTGCGACGAGGTGAAGAAAGCCTACGACCATGTGGTCTTCGACCATGTGAACCTGACTATCAAACGCGGTGAGAAGGTGGCTTTCGTAGGCAAGAACGGTGAAGGCAAGTCGACGTTGGTGAAGTGCATCATGGGCGAGATAGACTACGAGGGACACATGAAGGTAGGCCACAACGTGCAGATAGTCTACTTCGCCCAGATCCAGGCGCAGCTGCTCGACGAGTCGCTGACGGTCTTTGACACCATAGACCGTGTGGCTCGTGGTGACATTCGCCTGCGCATCAACGATATCCTGGGAGCCTTCATGTTCGGAGGTGAGGCATCGGAGAAGCGCGTCAAGGTGCTCAGCGGCGGTGAGCGTAGCCGTCTGGCTATGATACGTCTGCTGCTGGAACCCGTCAACCTGCTGATACTCGACGAGCCCACCAACCATCTGGACATGCCCTCGAAGGACGTGCGGAAAGAGGCTATCCGTGCTTTCGACGGCACGGCCATCATCGTCAGCCACGACCGTGAGTTCCTCGACGGCCTGGTCACCAAGGTCTTCGAATTTGGTGGCGGCAAGGTCAGAGAGCATATAGGAGGCATATATGATTGGCTGGAGAGTAGACCCGACAGACTCTCCCCCGACCCCTCCCTGAGAGGGAGGGGAGTGAATACTCCTGTTGCTTCTTCTGCCAATAAGTCTAAGAACACTCCTTCCTCACAGGGAGGGGCTGGGGGAGAGTCTTCTTCCTATGCCCTCCGCAAGGAGCAACAGAAGGTGCTGAAGCGTGCCGAGAAGGCCGTAGAGTAGTCGGAGAAGAAGATAGCCAATATGGAGCAACGGATGAAGGAACTCGACACCCTGCTCTGCGATGCCAAGAACGCATCGGACATGACCCTCGTCACGGAGTACACCGACACCAAGCGTGCCCTCGACAACGAGGTGGAGAACTGGGAGAAGCTCTCCGAGCAACTGGAAGCAATGAACAATGAGTAATGAACCATCATTCAAAAATAAGAAACGTATGAAACTAAAAGCATTTCTGACTACTATGGCATTGACTGCTATGACGATGTCCGCAGGTGCACAGCAGTTGCGGTCGGGCATCGACCCCAGTGACATGAACACATCAGTAAGTCCTGCCGAGGACTTCTACGAGTACGCCTGTGGCGGCTGGATGAAGAAGAACCCGCTGCCGGCAGCCTATTCACGCTATGGCTCCTTCGACCGTCTGGGCGAGGACAACAACAAGCGCATCAACGGCATACTCGACGAGCTGCTGCACGGCAGCTACAAGAAGGGTACCATCGAGCAGAAACTATCCGACCTGTATAAGCTCGCCATGGACTCCACACGTCGCGATGCCGACGGCGTGGCTCCTGCTATGGACGTCATTCAGCAGCTGGAGAAGGCCAAGACCGTAGACGCCCTTTTCCAGATACAGTTGCAGCTGGCTGCCTACGGCAACACCGAGTTCATGCGTGCCGGCATCGGTGCCGACGAGAAGAATGCCACGCAGAACATCTTCCAGATATCTCAGGGTGGACTTACCCTTGGGCAGAAGGACTACTACGTGGACACCGATGCTGAGACCACGAAGATTCGTGAGGCCTATAAGCAGCACATCGTCAGGATGTTCCAGCTCTTTGGCTTTAGCAAGAGTGCCGCCACGAAGAAGATGAAGAACATCATGCGACTGGAGACCCTCCTGGCCCAGGCTTCGCGCTCGCGCACTGAGATGCGTGACCCTCAGCGCAACTATAATAAGATGACGATGAAGGCCTTCAACGAGCAGTACCCCAACATCAAGCTAGAGCAGCAGGCCAACGCCGCAGGCATCGACTCGAAGTACCTGGGTGAGTTGATAGTCGGACAGCCTGAGTTCTTCGCCGCTCTCGACAATATGCTCAAGACCATCAAGGTCGACGAGTACCGCGACTACATGGAGTGGGGCCAGGTGCGCTCGGCTGCCGGATTCCTGAGCAGCGAGGTTCAGGCCGCCAACTTCGAGTTCTTCGGCAAGGTGATGTCGGGTCGCCAGCAGGATCATCCCCTGTGGCGTCGTGCCACCAGCCAGCTGGAGGGACAGATGGGTCAGGCCCTGGGTCGTATCTACGTGGAGAAGTATTTCCCTGCTTCGTCCAAGGAGCGCATGATACAGCTGGTGAAGAACCTGCAGATAGCCCTCGGCGAGCGCATTGCCGCCCAGGACTGGATGAGCGACTCTACGAAGGTGAACGCCCTGCTGAAGCTCAACACGTTCTACGTGAAGGTGGGCTATCCCGACAAGTGGATAGACATGTCGAAGCTCAACATCGACCCCACGAAGTCGTACTATGCCAACATACGTGAGTGCCGCAAGTTCTGGCAGGCCTACGAGATAGAGCACAATGCCGGAAAGCCTGTAGACCGCGACGACTGGTACATGTTCCCCCAGACGGTGAACGCCTACTATAACCCCACTACCAACGAGATATGCTTCCCTGCCGGCATCCTGCAGGTGCCCTTCTTCGACCCCACGGCCGACGATGCCTTCAACTATGGTGCCATCGGCGTGGTCATCGGTCACGAGATGACTCACGGCTTTGACGACCAGGGCCGTCAGTTCGACAAGGATGGTAACATGCACGACTGGTGGGCTGCCTCGGACGGTGCTCAGTTCAAGGAGCGTACGGACAAGTATGCCGACTTCTTCTCGGCTATCAAGGTGCTGCCCGACCTGAATGCCAACGGCCGTCTGACGCTGGGCGAGAACCTGGCCGACCATGGTGGTCTGCAGGTGGCCTACGCTGCCTTCAAGAATGCTACGAAGAACAACCCGCTGCCCGTCATCGACGGACTGACACCCGACCAGCGCTTCTTCCTGGCCTATGCCGGTGTATGGGCTGGCAACATCACCGAGGCCGAGATACGCAACCGCACGAAGAGCGATCCTCACTCGCTGGGTCGCTGGCGTGTCAACGGCGCCCTGCCTCACATCGATATGTGGTACGAGGCCTTCGGCGTGAAGCCCGGCGACAAGATGTATATCCCCAAGGAGCAGCGTCTGCCTTTGTGGTAATATAAGCTCAAGTCCCCTAACTTAGGGGGCACAATTATGCCACTACGACTGCCCGACCGACTGCCGGCCATAGACTTGCTTAAGCAAGAGAACATATTTGTGATGAATACGACACGGGCCCATGCACAGGACATCCGCCCGCTGCGTATCGTCATACTCAACCTGATGCCGCTGAAGATTACGACCGAGACCGACCTTATCCGTCTGCTTTCGAACACGCCGCTTCAGATTGACGTGAACTTCATGAAACTGAAGAGCCACACGCCGAAGAATACGCCCGTAGAACACATGATGATGTTCTACCGCGACTTCGAGGAACTGCGACGCGAGAAGTTCGACGGCATGATTGTCACGGGTGCTCCTGTAGAGATGATGCCCTTCGAGGAGGTGGGCTACTGGCGCGAGATAGTCGACGTGTTCCAGTGGGCACGCACTCACGTCACGTCGACGCTCTACATCTGCTGGGCAGCCCAGGCAGGTCTCTATTATCATTATGGCGTGCCCAAGTATCCGCTCGACAAGAAGATGTTCGGCATCTTCCGCCAGCATGTCTACGATGCTCAACTGCCCATCTTCCGTGGCTTCGACGATACGTTTATGATGCCCCAGAGCCGCCATACCGAGGTGCGCCTGCAGGACATTCTGGCCAATCCGCAGCTGAAGCTCATAGCCGACTCCGACGAGAATGGTGTCAGCATCGTCATGGCTCGTGGCGGGCGCGAGTTCTTCATCATGGGCCACCTGGAGTATGCGCCCAATACCCTCGATACCGAGTACCGCCGCGACCTGGGTGTACGCAGCGATGTGGAGATGCCGCGCAACTACTACCTCGGCGACGACCCCACGAAGCCCCCTGTGGTGACGTGGCGTGCCCATGCCAACCTGTTCTACAGTAACTGGATCAACTACTACGTCTATCAGGAGACACCTTATGACATCAACAAGATTGAGTAGGCTTGAACTGCTGGCACCTGCCAAGAACCTGGAGTGTGGCATTGCTGCCATCGACCACGGGGCCGACGCCGTCTACATCGGTGCCAGCCGTTTTGGTGCCCGTGTGGCAGCAGGCAACAGCGTCGATGACATCAGCCAGTTGTGCCGCTATGCCCATCAGTTTGGGGCCAAAGTCTACGTCACGGTCAATACCATAGTCTACGACGATGAGCTCGACGACACCCGTCGGCTGCTGGCCGACCTCAGGGATGCCTGTGTCGATGCCATCCTCGTGCAGGATATGGCCGTGCTGCAGATGGCCAAGGCACTTGGACTTACCTGTCATGCCTCCACCCAGACGGACAACCGCCAGGCAGAGAAGGTGGCGTGGCTGGCAGGCCAGGGCTTCAGTCGTGTCGTCCTGGCCCGCGAACTGTCGGTCGAGGAGATCAGCCATATCCATGCCCAGGTGCCCGACGTCGAGCTTGAGGTCTTCGTCCATGGTGCCCTCTGCGTCAGCTATAGCGGCCTGTGCTATGCCTCGCAGCATTGCTTCGGCCGTTCGGCCAACCGCGGAGCCTGTGCCCAGTTCTGCCGCATGAAGTTCGACCTCATAGACAGCGAAGGGCGCGAGATAGAGTATCAGCGCCATCTGCTCTCGCTGAAGGACCTCAACCAGAGTGCCCATCTGCTGGAGCTGGCTGAAGCTGGCGCTACGTCGTTCAAGATAGAAGGCCGACTGAAGGATGTGGCCTACGTCAAGAATGTGACGGCAGCCTACAGCGAACTGCTCAACCAGATAGTGCGCCAGCACCCCGACCGCTACGAGCGGGCATCGCAAGGTAGTGTAGCCTACACCTTCCGTCCCGACCTCAACAAGTCGTTCCATCGTGGCTATACCACCTATTTCCTGCACGGCCGTCAGCCCGACATCGCCTCGTTCGACACGCCCAAGGCCCTGGGCGAGATGGTAGGCACGGTGAAGGAGCTGCGAGGCAATTCGTTCACCGTGGCGGGTACGGCGTCGTTCAGCAATGGCGACGGACTCTGCTTCATCGACGATAGCCGCGAGTTGCAGGGCTTCCGCGTGAATAGGGTAGAGGGCAACCGCCTCTTCCCCCAGCTGATGCCCAGGGCCTTGCGCCGAGGCATGCGCCTCTATCGCAACAGCGATCAGGCTTTCGAGCGTCTGCTGTCCAAACCCAGCGCTGAGCGTAAGATTCCGGTCACCATGCACTTGGAACCCACCGCCGATGGCTTTGCCCTGACGATGGACGGGGCGATGGTCGAGATGGCCATTCCCCATCAGACGGCCGAGAAACCTCAGCGCGACAACATCATCCGCCAGCTCACCAAACTTGGCGGCACCCCCTTCACCTGTGTTGATGTGGTTCTGCCACATCCATTCCCTTACTTCATCCCCTCCAGCCAACTTGCCGAACTGCGACGACAGGCGGTTTCCTTACGGCAAGCCCAGAGTTTGCGCCGTCCAAACCCGGAGTTTGCGCCGTCCAAACCCGGAGTTTGCGCCGTCCAAACTCCCACGCAGCTGCCGCCTGCCTATCGCGTACCTTATTTATCTAATATAGCCAACGACGAGGCCCGTGACTTCTACGGACAGCATGGCCTCGCTGATGCCTCGCCAGCCTTCGAACTGCGGGAGCCAGCCACGGGCGCCCTGCTCATGCAATGCCGCCATTGCCTGCGCTACGCCCTGGGCTACTGCGTGCGTCATGGAGGCCGGCAGCCCCAGTGGGCCGAACCCTTGTACCTCCAGTTGGGCAACGGCCAGCGCTTCCGCTTGGAGTTCGATTGCCGCCATTGTCAAATGAATGTCTATGCGTAGAATACTGATATTCCTGATTGCAACGCTCTGCCTCACCTCCTGTTTCCGCCAGGAGAAACCGGGCATCGATGACTGGGACCCGGCCAAGGACCAGATGGACTCGGTGACGTTCTATAACACCCACCACTATGGTCACAACTATAACTTCCTCGTCGAGGCCGACTCGCTGGAGCTGGTAGCCATCGGCAACCCCATGGAGATAGAGCGCGCTGTGTCCATCAAGCATGTCACCGTAGAGCGTGGCGACTTGCTGGTAGTGGGCGACATCCTGTCGATTCCGTCAGACACTATAGACTCCATCTGGGTGCAGGTGCTGCGCGACCAGGCCACCATCGGGTGGATACACGAGGACGAGCTGCTGGAGAACGTGGTGCCCAGCAATCCCATCTCGCGCTTCATCAGTTTCTTCTCCGACACCCATCTGCTCATCTTCCTGGCATTCCTGGTGCTGGTGTCGGCTCTCTATGCCATTCGCAACATCTTCCGCCGAAAGGCCAAGATAGTGCATTTCAATGACATCGGCTCCTTCTATCCCACGCTGCTTACACTCCTCGTCGCCACTGCAGCCGTCTTCTACAGCAGCATACAGCTGTGGGCACCCGACACGTGGAGCCACTTCTATTTCCATCCTACACTCAACCCCTTCCAGGTGACGCCTCTGCTGTCGGTCTTCCTCTGTTCGGTATGGGCCATACTCATCGTGGCCCTGGCTACGCTGGCCGACATACGCCGCTACCTGTCGCCGGGTGAGCAGTTCATCTACTACCTCGGACTCATGGGCGTCTGTGCCGTCGACTACGTCGTGTTCAGCATCCTGACGCTCTACTATGTGGGCTACCTCTTGCTCGTAGCCTACTACGTCTTTGCCATCGGGCGCTATCTGCGCTATGCCCATGTGCGCTATGTCTGCGGTCAGTGTGGCCACCGGATGCGCGAAAAAGGCGTCTGTCCACATTGCGGAGCCAGGAACGTGTGATACATCAAAAGCCGAAAAATCATCATAAATGTGGATTGCGGGTGTGAAGGAAATGTTGTACCTTTGCACCCGAAATCGTAAACAATATCGTCTAAATGAACAAATTAGTATTTTCAGGATTATTGCTGTTGGCTGCCATCCCTGTGTCGGCTGCCAACGAAGTAGAGAACCCGACGGCTGTCAGCGATACCTCGCGCGTCGTTGACCTCGATGAGGTGGTCGTCGTCTCACAGCCTAAGGACATTTATCGCCTGCGCCAGCAACCGCTCAGCAGCAGCGTCTTTTCCAGTCAAGAAATGCAGCAGCTCAACATCCGCGAACTGCGCGACCTGTCGGTCTTCGTGCCCTCGTTTGCCATGCCGGCCTACGGCTCACGCTATACCTCGGCCATGTATCTGCGCGGACTGGGCAGCCGTATGACGAATACCGCCGTGGGGGTCTATTATGACAACATTCCCCTGATGTCGCCAGCATCGTTCAACAGTCATTTCTACATGACCGACCGTGTCGACGTGCTGCGTGGCCCTCAGGGCACGCTCTACGGTGCCAATACCGAAGCGGGCATCGTGCGCGTCTACTCCAAGAACCCTATGACCTATCAGGGCACCGACGTGCTGCTGGGCTTCTCGTCCGATCTGGGACGTCAGGTGGAGGCTGCCACCTATCAGCGTCCTTGCGACACGTTTGCCTTCGGACTGGCTGGGTTCTATAAGGGGCAGGACGGATTCTTCCGCAACCAGAACCTCGACGAGAAGAACGACCGCGGCTATGAGGCCGGCGGCAAGCTGCGCCTGCTGTGGCAGCCTACCGAGCGTCTGTCGTTCGACCTCACCAGCGACTATCAGTTCTCTAATCAGAATGCCTTCCCTTACGGCGTCTATGATACAGAGAAAGAGTGGGCCGACCTGCCCTCTACGACCGTGATGCCTTACTATAAACGCAACATGGTGAACTCAGGACTGACCATCGGCTACCAGTTCAACCGCTTCATGCTCACCTCTACCACCAGCTTCCAGCATCTCTACGACCGACTGATGCAGGACGTCGACTATCTGCCCGTGGACAAGGTCGTCATGAGTCAGCATCAGAAGATGAACGCACTGACCGAAGAGCTCGTACTGCGCTCTACGGGCAGCAGCATCTGGCAGCATGCCACGGGTCTCTACGGTGCACGCCAGGCTTTGCGCACCACGGCCGATGTCACCTTTGGTGAAGGTGTGACAGGACCTATGGCACAGGGCATACTTAACGCCATGCGTCAGGGCATGCTCAACGGCATGAAGGCCAGCATGCTGCAGAACTTCCTTGCACAGGGCATGCCACAGGCTGCTGCCGAGGCTGCCGCACAGCGTGCTGCCGAGGCTGCCGTCAATGCTGCTGGACTGCACATGCAGGCCACCATCGACCCGGTGCCCAGTTTCTTCAAGTTGCCGGTCACCAACCTGGCTGCCTACCATGAGTCGAACCTCACGCTGGCCGACCGTCTGACGCTGACCCTGGGACTGCGCTACGACTACAGCAAGTACGAGATAGACTATCGCTCGTCTGCCATTGCCTCTGTTACGGGAGGTACGGCCCGCGCTACATCTACCGGTACGTCGCGCTCAGTGATAGAGAATCATCTGTCCAACACCTCCAGCCAGCTGCTGCCTAAGTTTGGCATCACCTACAAGCTGGGCGACCAAGGCAGCAACATCTATGCTACTGCCAGCAAGGGCTACATGAACGGCGGATACAACATCAACCTCTTCGGCGACATCATGCAGGCCGACGTACAGCGACAGACCGTCAGCGACGGTGTCGTTGACATCCCTCATACCGATGCCGACTATGAGGCTATCGCCAACACCATCACCTATAAGCCCGAGGAGAGCTGGAACTTCGAGCTGGGCACACGCCTGAACCTCCTGGACAACAAACTGCATGCCGACATCGCCACATTCTACACTATGCTGCACAACCAGCAACTCACGGTGATGGCTCCCGGCAATGGCTACGGACGTATGACCGTCAATGCCGACAAGAGCTCTACATGCGGTCTGGAGGCTGCACTCCGTGGCGTGGCTTTTGACAATCACCTCAGCTGGGCTGCCACCTATAGCTTCACGCGGGCTACATTCCGTAAGTTTACTAATGAGGAACAGGATGCCAACGGACAGGTGGTCACCGTAGACTACAAGGACAACAAGCTGCCCAACGTGCCGGCTCACATGTTCAGCGCTATGGCCGACTACCGCGTAGACTTCCGTCCGGATGCCGTGCTGCGCTCGCTCACCTTCGGTGCCAACGTCACGGGCAACGGCAAGACCTACTGGGATAGCGCCAACACCGCCTCGCAGGGATTCTATGCCGTGCTGGGTGCTCACCTGCTGGCCGACATGGGTGCTGTAAGCGTGAATTTCTGGGGACGCAACCTCACCGATACACACTATTGTCCCTTCGCCGTCTACAGCGAGTCGACGGGTGGTTTCATCGGTCAGCGCGGCAATCCCATACAGATGGGTGTCGACGTGCGCATGCACTTCTAAGTTAATAAGTGCTAATTCCTTTCCGCGTTGTCAGTTTTTTATTACCTTTGCAAGTGATAAAGTAATTATTAACAAAAACGACGTGATATGAAGAAACTGTTAGCTATTGCAGCCATGATGACGGTCTGCGTATGTGCTAATGCACAGAAGGTGGTCAGCGTACAGGATGCTGCCAACATGAGTAGTAAGGAACTGAAGAACGCTGCCAAGGAGCAGAAGGCACGCGAAAAGCTGCTCAAAGACTTCGACAAGGCTAAGGCCGAAGTGCTCAAGGGCGAAAAGAAAGTGGAGTCAGCCAAGAAGGCTGCCGACAAAGCTGCCGACAAGGTGAGGGACGCTCAGAAGGCTGCCGACAAAGCTGCCGAGAAGCTGAAGGATGCCGAGAGAGACCTGGAAAAGCTGAAGAAGAAGTCGGAGGATATGGGCAAGCAGGTCGCTAAGCAGACAGGCATGCCGCTGGCTGAAGGAGAATAAGACCTTGATAAAGTCACTAAAAGAAAAGAGGATATGTCCTGATGGGCATATCCTCTTTTTTATGTGGGTAATGACTGTCGCTTAGAAGTTTACACCGAGGTTCACGAAGAAATTGCCGTTGTGCGATGAACCGTCGTCAATGCCGTTGGCAGCTTTCCAGCCGGCAATGTTGATGATACCAAACTCATAGCCCAGTTCGAGGTACAGCTTGTTGTACTCAGCGCCGCAACCCAGCTTGATACCCATATCGGCACGTTTGAATCTGTCGCCGCCGAAGGAGTTCACCTTGCCTTCACCCTCAGTCTTCCACTTACCGCCGAAGAGGCCATAGCGGAACGTAGGACCTACGAAGGGCAGGACGGCAATATCGTCAGTAGCCTGGATGCCGTATTTGATGAGCACAGGAATCTCCAAGTAGTTCAATGCTATTGAACTCTTACCCTTCTTGGCACCGAGACCACTGAAGTACAGTCCACTCTCGAGGAATACTGGTGTGGTGTCAGAGACACGCAGACCAATGATAGGAGCTACGTTCAGGCCAACCTTGGAGCCCATGTCGATGTCACCAGTCAGAGTGGAAATATTCATACCCAGACGGATACCGTAATACACTGTACTCTCGCTGAGCGAGAAACCGCCGCTGCTGTACTGAGCGAACGAAGGTGCTGAGAACAGCACTGCCATAATGGCTACTAAGAATTTCTTCATAATACGCTTTGTTTTTAAGTTGATGTTATGTAAACTGATGCAAAGTAACACATTTTTTCTGAATTATCCAAACGTTTTGAGGGAAAAAACTATCGGATGATGTCTTCTTTCTTCAATTCGACCACATTTCCATACTTTTCGAGTGCTTTCAGATCGGTGGTCTTGCGGTCGCCAATGATGATCCAGACGCGCTGATTGCGGGCTACGTGCTGGTGGTAGTACTGCTCCATGTCGCTGACAGAAAGGGTAGGGAGCACCTCGGCCTTGCGCTTGTTGGGGTCAGCGCTGTAGCCCTCCAGCCGCATGTTGGCTATCGTCGTGGCGATATGTCGGAACGAGGGGTAGCTGTTCTGTATGTCGTTGAGCAACTCCTGCTGGGCGGCCTGTGCGTTCTCCTGCTTCAGGGGCATCTGGCGCATCAGCGAGTCTATGGCCCCGACGGCCTGCAGCGTCTTGTCTGCCTGCGTGCCCGTGATGGTCAGGAAGGCCAGCGAGTCGTTGGGATGGCGCACGCTGTTGGGTAGGTAGAGCAGACCCTGGGTGGTGTAGGCCAGCGACTGGAACTCGCGGATGTTCTGGAAGAGTACCGACGACATGCCGCCGCCCATGTACTGTGCCCACATATCGGCTGTGGCACGCTCGCTCACGGTCTTGGCAGGGGCCAGCGTCTCATAGCTGACGACATAGTTCTGGCGTGACTTTGGCACGTGGTAGAAGTAGACGGTGGGCGCGGTGTGGGTGATGACCTTGCGGTGATCATCGACGATGGGTTTCTGGCAGTGGCTCAGCGGTAGTGCGCGTTGCGACTCAGCCGCAACATACTCGGCGGACAGCTGGCCGCAGTAGAGCAGTTCACAGTCGTAGGTCTGCAGCTGGCGGAAGGCTTCGAGCAGCTGTTCGGAGGTGAGCTTCTTGCCCTCGCTGAGTGACAACTGGTTGAGGTAGCTGGACTGCTTGCCACGCATGGTCCATTGTATCATAGGCATCAGCACGTCGTCCTTCTGTTTGCCAAACGACTTGTTTTCGATGCGCAGTCCGTCCTTTACCTCCTTCAGGGCCTCCTTGTCGGCCTTGGCTGAGCTGAGGAAGTGGGCCAGCAACTGCAGCGAGGGTACGAAGTTGGCGTCGGGGCCTGTCAGTGTGAAGCCGGTGTATCGGTCACCCTCTACGATTTCCATCGTCGTGTTCAGTCGCTGCCAGGCTGCCTCCATTTGCTGTTTCTTCAGCGAGTCGGTACCTATGGCGTTCAGGTACTCGCACACCTGTTTCAGTATGGGGGTGTGGCGTGTGCCGTCGAGATAGCGCAGGCGGAAGGTGAAGATGTCGTTCATGGGGTTCTCCTTATAGTAGAACGTCACGTGGTCGTTGAGCTTTTGCCGCTGAGCGTCACCTTCCACATCGATGGTCTTGATGGTCTTGTTGTTGACGGCTATCTGTTCCAGTTGCTTGGCGAAGGCCGACTTGGCATCGGTGTTCTTGGGCTGTATGGGCTTGAAGCCCGGCTGCTTGAGCGTCTCTTTGTCACTCATGCCAAATTTCTTGACGAGTGTGATGTAGTCGTTGGTGAAGTACTTGTTGGCCACGCGGATGATGTCCTCGCGCTTCAGGTTGCGAATAGTTTCCAGTTGCTGTAGCACAGCCTCCCATGACTGACCTTGCGAGAAGGCATCGACCATCTGGGCAGCACGGTCCGAGATAGTCTCCAGCGACTTCTCTGCGTCCATCAGTGCCTCGCGCTTCATCTCCTCCAGGTGGCTGTCGGTGAAGTCGCCGCGCTTGATGCGCTCAACCTGAGCCAGACAGGCCTTGATGGCTTTCTTCTTGCTGCCGAAGGGCAGCTTGGGTATGGCAGCGAGTATCTGCAATCCGGCATCATTGAAGGCCATGCGTGCCGACAATCCCATCATGATGACGTGCTCGTTCATCAGCGAGTCCAGGTAGCCTGCCTTGCCGTTGGTGAGCAGAGCGTTAGCTATGTCGAGGGCAGGAGCGTCAGCATCGTAGTCTGTAGGACCGCTACCAACCTGCGCCTGAACCTTAATGATGGGTATAGGCACCTTGATGCCTACGAGCTGTCCCTGGCCGGTAGGGGGCATGGGTTGTATGTTGCGCTGGGGTACAGGTCCCGTCTGAACGCGTCCGAAGGTCTGTTCGAGCAGAGGCTGCAGCTTGTCGGCATCGATGTCGCCACAGAGAATGAGTCCCATATTCGAGGCCACGTAGTATTTCTTATAGAACGCTTCCATGTCGCTCAGTCGCGGATTCTTCAGATTTTCCGTCGTACCGATGATGGCCTGTCCGTAGGGATGGTCCTTGAAGATGGTGCCCAGGGCTTTCTCCAGAGCCTCTCCCATCTCGTCGGCCGAACGGTTTTTCTCTTCGTACACATTCTCCAGCTCACCCTGGAACCCTCGGAACACGGGGTGGATGAGTCGTTCGGAGTTCAGCCAGCACCACTGCTCCATGAACTGAGGCAGAAACGTGTTGTAGTAGTAGGTCACGTCGTAGCCCGTGCCGGCATTCAGACCGCTGCCGCCATAGCGTGAAATGAGGCGGTTGAACTCATTGGGAATGGTATAGTCGGCAGCCTTGAGACTCAGCTCGTTGATGTGTTTCTGTATTGTAGCCCGCTGCGTGTCGTCCTTGGTCTGCGATAGCAGGTCGTACTGCGCCGAGATGCTGTCGAGCCAGGGACGCTCGGCCTCGTAGTCGATGGTGCCCATACGGTCGGTGCCCTTGAACATGATGTGCTCAAAATAGTGGGCGATGCCAGTGCCTGGGCAGTCCTTGGCACCAGCCTTGACGACGACGGCACCATAGACCTTGGGCTGCGAGTGATCCTCGTTGAGCCATACGGTCATGCCATTCTTCAACGTCAGTTCCTTCACCTCGTAGGCTTTGGGCTGAGCAAAAAGTGCAGTCACCATGAAGACTGCACTGATAGTCGTTAATACTCTTCTGTTCATGTGTTTCGTTTTTATTTCAGTGGTAGCTAAGTCTATATTATATTATAATAAGGTGAGCGTGAACAAGTAGACGACGGCTGCGGGTATGGCCAGCAGCGAGGAGTCGAAGCGGTCGAGCATGCCCCCATGGCCAGGCAGGATGTTGCCACTGTCCTTGATGCCGAGGGTGCGCTTGAACAGACTCTCTACGAGGTCGCCCCAGGTGCCGAAGACAACAACTGTCAGTCCCAATCCTGCCCACTGCAGTGCGTTGAGCCCCCCGTGCTGTTGGTTTTCCCCCAACAGGAAATAGATACCCACAGCGACAGCTACTACCAGCAGTCCGCCTCCGATGCTGCCTTCCCACGATTTGCCTGGCGATATGCGTGGAAACAGCTTGTGGCGTCCTAAGAGTGAGCCACAGCAGTAGGCTCCCGAGTCGTTGACCCAGAGGAACACGAACACTGACAGCGGCAGTACGTAGCTATAGCTGCCAGTAGCTGGGAATGCCAGCACGTTGAGCAGCGAGAAGGGTAGGGCAATGTAGAGCTGCGCCATCATCGTGTAGGCCCAGTTGGCGATGGGGTCTTCGGCCTTGAGGTAGAGTTCGGCCACCAGCAGGTAGATGATGGTGATGAGGTAGGGTATGAAGATAGCTCCGGGTGCATTGCCGAAGTTGTTGCCGCCCATGGCATAGCCACTGTTGTAGCCAGCCATAGCCAGGAATAGGTAGACAGCGGCCACCGTCGATATGAAGCGGTTGACCTGTACGCCGCGGTGGGTGTTGACCAGTCCTGTAAACTCCCATACGGTGAGTCCGGTGACGAGTGCGAACAGCAGCACCATAGCCATAGGATTGAGAAAACTTGTGACGATAGCTGCCACGAAAATGATACCTGTGATGGTACGAACGATGAAGTTGTTCATGCGGCTCCCCCTTCTGCCCCCTCGGGGGCTTCGTTAGTGTTGTTATCTTTTTCCTTGGCCTCAGCTTCCAGCTGTCGGCTGCGTTCCTCGGCCATGCGCTCGGCGTCGGCACGCATCTGTGCTTCGAGCAGTTCCTCGCTGCGGCTGACCCAAGGACGCTTGCCGAATATCTTCTCTACGTCGTCGGCGAAGATGACCTCGCGCTCAATGAGCAGCTGGGCCAACTTGGCGTGTCCCTCGGCATGCTCGGTCAGTATCTGCTTGGCACGCTCGTACTGGCCATTGATGAGCTTGAGCACCTCGTCGTCCATAATCTTGGCCGTGGTCTCAGAGTAAGGCCGCTGGAACTGGTACTCATTATTATTATAATAGCAGATGTTGGGCAGCTTCTCGCCCATGCCTGCAAAGGCTATCATGCCGTAGGCCTGCTTGGTGGTGCGCTCCAGGTCGTTCATGGCACCGGTAGAGATGGTGCCTATGAAAAGTTCCTCAGCAGCGCGTCCGCCCAGCAGCGAGCACATCTCGTCGAGCATGGCCTCCTTGGTCTGCAGCACACGTTCCTCGGGCAGATACCATGCTGCACCCAGAGCCCGTCCACGAGGTACGATGCTCACCTTGACCAGCGGGTTGGCAAACTCAGTGAACCATGATATGGTGGCATGACCGGCTTCGTGAATAGCGATGGAGCGTTTCTCGGCCTCGGTCATGATCTTGGTCTTCTTCTCCAGACCGCCTATGATGCGGTCCACGGCATCGAGGAAGTCCTGCTTACCCACGGTCTGACTGTCGTGACGGGCAGCTATCAGGGCAGCCTCGTTGCAGACGTTGGCAATGTCGGCTCCCGAGAATCCAGGTGTCTGACGGGCCAGGAAGTCTACGTCGACAGAGGGGTCGAGCTTCAGTGGCTTCAGGTGAACCATGAATACCTCCTTGCGCTCGTTGAGGTCAGGCAGGTCTACGTGAATCTGACGGTCGAAGCGTCCGGCACGCAGCAATGCCGAGTCGAGCATGTCGACGCGGTTGGTAGCAGCGAGGATGATGATGCCGCTGTTGGTGCCGAAACCATCCATCTCGGTGAGCAGGGCGTTCAGCGTGTTCTCGCGCTCATCGTTGCCGCCCATGGCGGGGTTCTTCGAGCGTGCACGTCCCACGGCATCAATCTCGTCGATAAAGATGATGCAGGGCGACTTTGCCTTGGCCTGCTGGAACAGGTCGCGTACTCGTGATGCACCCACACCGACAAACATCTCCACGAAGTCACTGCCCGACATTGAGAAGAAGGGCACGCCAGCCTCGCCGGCCACAGCCTTGGCCAGCAGCGTCTTACCCGTGCCCGGAGGTCCTACGAGCAGTGCGCCCTTGGGTATCTTACCGCCCAGGTCGGTATATTTCTGCGGGTTCTTCAGGAAATCCACTATCTCTTGTATCTCCTGCTTGGCGCCAGCCTGTCCGGCCACGTCCTTGAACGTGATGCCCAGGTCGCCGCCCTTCTCGTACATCTTGGCGCGGCTCTTGCCTACGCTGAATATGCCGCCGCCCATGCCGCCGCCCCGGTTCATCATGCGCATGACGATGAGCCAGATGCCTATGAAGAGGATGATGGGGAGCAGCATGCTGATCAGACTGCCCAACACGCCGCCGTCGCTCTCGTGTTCATAGCTCAGCGGACCTGTGAACTTCTCGTTTTCGCGTGCTACCCTCAGGAACTCCTCCACCTTGTCGATGCTGCCTATCTCGACATTGACGTAAGGCGAGGTGCCCGTCTGCTTGGCACTTTGCTGGAAGACATCCTGTATGTTTTCGGGCTTGACGTACATGCGTAGCGTCTTCTTGTCCTTGTTGATGATCACTTCCTTGGCATAGCCGCTGTCTACGTATGCCTGAAACTGGCTGTAGGTTGACTCCTTGCTGCTGCTGCCGTTGCCGGGCTGCTGTGCCACGCCGTTGGTGTTGCCTGAAAAATAAAAGAATGCCAATGCTGCGATAACCAGCAGGTATATCCAGCTCATGTTGAATTTCGGCATCTTAGGCTGATTGTTGTTCTTTCTTTGTTCCATATACAAATCTCAAATCTCAAACCTCAATTCTCAATCCAAATCAGGAATGGTGGTGAGCTGGGCATCGGCCCATAGGTGTTCCAAGTCATAGTAGGCCCTGACTTCGGGCAGGAAGATGTGTACCAACACGTCGGTATAGTCCATAGCCACCCACTGGGCATTGCGCAGTCCCACGACGTGTGCGGGTTTCTCGCCCAGCTTCTTGCGTGCAAATTCACCTATCGACTCGGCTATAGCCTCCACTTGCGATGGCGAATTACCCTGACAGATGATGAAATTGCGGCAGATGGTGCCTTCTATTCCACTGAGGTCGGCCACCACTATCTGGCTGCCTTTCTTCTCTTGTATTCCTTCGATAATAGTTTCTACGAGTTTCTCTCTTTGTTCCATTTAATATAATAATGTGTTAAAACACTGCAAAGGTAGTGGTTTTTATCCGATAATCGTGCATGGATGAACTTTTTTTGAGTTTTTTTATAAAAAAGTCCCGAAAAATTTTGGTGGTTCAAGAAAAAGTAGTACCTTTGCACCCGCAAATCAGAAATAACACTGAGGTGCCAAGGACATTGGGGTATGGTGTAATGGTAACACTGCAGATTCTGGTCCTGCCTTTCCTGGTACGAATCCGGGTACCCCAACAAGAGAAGAGGATATGTCAAAGCTGACATATCCTTTTTTTGTTGTTATAGCTCAAATCAGGTGGCGAATAGTTAAAAATGTCCTATCGTAAACCATTTTGTTACGATAACATAACATGAAATAGAGAAAAACCACTATCTTTGCATTCGCAATATGAAAAGAACAATGACATTACAAGAATTTCGTGATTACATGGCATCGGGTAAACCCGTCGTTGGCGGTAGTGATGTCCACATGATGTTTCATCAGCTATCACAGGAATCTGTAGTTACTAAAGACCTTGAGCCAAACACGATAGTTGGCGGTGTACCAGCCAAGGTCATAAAAAAGATAAAGGAGTAATCAGGTAAATCGGAATTTATGGACAAGATAAAAATACATGTATTGAGGACGGGCGAAGTGCGTGTTTCGCCCTACCTGCCGTTTGGCGGTGATGATTGTAGCATTATCAAGGCTTCGGGCATTACTACACCGAAGTCGAAATGGATATGGCTACCAGTGTTCAGTTTCTTGATTGAGCATCCGGCAGGACTGATACTGTTCGATACGGGGTGGCACCGTGAGATGTCGCCCGATGGGGTGTATGACAAGCGGGCTCAGATTAAGTCGCTGGGTTCATGGTTCCTCTATCAGATTAATCAGGGACGCATCGCCAAGGGAGAGGCCATCGACGAACAATTGGCAAATCTCGGGCTGAAGCCCTCAGACATCGATTACGTGTTGCTTTCGCATCTTGATTGCGACCATGCCAACGGCTTACGGCTTGTGAAGGACGCCAAACATATCCTGGTGTCGGAGGCAGAGATGATTGGTACCACACGCAAGAACTTCCAGATTATGATTCGCTTTCAGAAACGATGGTGGGAAGGTGTTGACCTGAAAACATTTGATTGGAACGGTTCGGAAGGGCCAGTCGGCAAGTCATACGATGTGTTGGGCGACGGCAGTCTGGTGATGGTCAACATCCCCGGTCATAGCGAAGGCCTTTGCGCTTTGAAGATTCGTAATGCCGATGGCAAATACGTTCTACTCTTTGCCGATGGCGGCTATGCCACGAAGTCATGGCGCGACATGATTACCTCTGGCATCACGCTCGACAAGCAGATGCAACGCCAATCGCTCCAATGGATTCGTGAGCAAAGCCTTTCACCTGATTGCATCGAGTCGCTGGCAACGCATGATACAGACGTTCAGCCACATGTAATTAATTTATAAATCGAAACTTATATGAAATTCTTCCACATGAAATTTTCAATTATCCTCGCATTTCTTTTATGTTGTCTTACAATAACTGGGCAAAATATGCACACACATGTTCCACACATGGAAGTTGGTGGTAAATATATACTTAAGCTAAATTCTAAAGGATCTAAGTCATTTATCATTGAATGCCAAAGTGTTGAATACTCTGATAGCACCGATTATAGTTGCTGGAAATATTATAATGTTTTGTGTACTGCTGTAGGAAAAGATTTCGATTTAAATCAATTAAGTATTTATCATGGAAAAAATACTTATTCAACATTCTGCGATTCTATTAGCCTTATTAGAAAGGATGATAGTCGGTTGATTTCTTTTAGAGTGAGACTAAGGGACTCATCTACTCCAGGTACGAATGAATTATTATATAAAAATTCTAAATTGTGTACATTAGATTCTATATACGATGGCTCAATATATATAAACAATCAGAAGGAGAAAAGCAAGAGAATTCAAGAGGAATATAGACGTAAACAAGAGGATTATATAAAATCTATTACGCCTCCCGAACATAATTCTCCCGAATTTGACTTGCTTCCCACGAATATCATGAATTATATAGGTAAAGTAACAAGAGAAGAATTTGAAAAAGTTGTTGGGCCGGCATTAGATGACGAGGAAGGATTTTTAGTCTATGAAGTAAAGAATAAATATGATAATGTGATAACAGCTCTAAGATGCTTTTACAGAGAATCGGACGGAAAACTGATATCAATAAAATTTCCTACGCCTCATTATCTAGGGTATTGGATTGATTTTACGCATATAGAAGGTTTTCCCAAAAAACAATCTATTGCAGAAAAGAAGGGGCTTTGGGTGTCAAAAAGAGATGTTTTTAATGAAATATACCAAGTAAATCTCAAATTTAATTCATTTGGTTGTCAAATAATGAGTATTAAAAGACATTCGAATTATACTTCAGCCGTAATAAATTATCATGTAGTTAAATAGTTACAAAATAGTAAATTCCAATTTATCTGAGTGTGATATGACTTTAAGAAATAAACTTATAGATATTGCTTTGCAATGGCAAGAAAGCTTCGGGGTTGCACCATCAATTACAAGTGCCCTTTCCGAATATGATGCCGCCATGTTAGTTGG
>JAFUSV010000098.1 GCA_017467565.1 Prevotella sp. | reverse complement strand
TGAAGTTTGAAGTTTGAAGTTTGGGCCACGGCGTTGAAGTAGTAAATGCCTGGGGCAGGAAGCGGGCTACGTTGATGGAGTTGGCCGAGGTGAGCTTCATGTGGCGGTTGAGCTTCTGGTCCATGAAGGCACTCTTCACCAGTGCCTGGCAGTCGTCGAAGGTGCCGTCGACCTCGATGGCGGTGATGTTCTGACCGAGGGTGGTGAACTGGCACTCCTGTATGGGCGACACCTTGCCCTTGGGGTAGAGCACGTAGACGTGGATGCCCTCCACGCCGAGGAAACCGTTGGCTACGGCCGAGCCCGTGTCGCCGCTGGTGGCCACGAGCACGTTGACCGTCCCGTCGGCAGTGCCTCTCTGGCGGATGAAGTACTGCAGCAGGCGGGCCATGAAGCGGGCGCCTACGTCCTTGAAGGCGAGGGTGGGGCCGTGGAACAGCTCCAGGGCGTAGATGTTGTCCTTGACTTTCACGACGGGACAGTCGAACGACAGCGTGTCGTAGACCAGATCCATGAGTCCGTCGGGGTCGACATCCTCGCCGAAGAATGCCTCTGCCACGTTGTAGGCGATGTCCTGGAATCGCATGGTGGGCATGTCGTCGAAGAAAGCCTTAGGCAGGCGGTTGATACGTTCGGGCATGTAGAGTCCGCGGTCTTCGGCCAGTCCCTTGATGACGGCCTTGCGCAAAGAGGCTGCCGGAGCCTTGTGGTTGGTGCTGTAGTATTGCATATATCTTGATGTTTTTGCTAAGAAATGTTCATAAATGTCTGCATGAATTGCTGGAGGCGCAGCAGTCCGTAGCTGCCGCTGACGCACGACACCTCGTCGTACTGCGTGACGTCGTCGGGCTCTATACCTTTATAATATATAAGGAAGGGCACGGGCTCGTTGACGTGGGTGCGTACCTCGACGGGTGTGGGGTGATCGGGCAGCACGGCGATGGCGACAGGTTCGGCCCAGTCCTTCACCGCCTCGTAGATGGGGCCGACGATGCGGCTGTCGAGGTTCTCGATGGTCCTGAGCTTCAGTTCCAGGTCGCCGTCGTGCCCGGCCTCGTCGCTGGCCTCCACATGCAGGAACACGAAGTCCTGGTGCTTCAGGGCGTCGAGTGCTGCCTGTGCCTTGCCCTCGTAGTTGGTGTCGGCCAGTCCGGTGGCGCCATCGACGGTGATGATGTCGAGGCCGGCATAGTGGCCGATGCCGCGGATGAGGTCGACGGCAGAGATGACGGAGCCGGTGTGGAGCTGGGGGTACAGCTGCTGCAGGGGCTGCATGGAGGGGGCGGTAGCCGCCGCCCCAGGGCCAGATGCTGTTGGCCTGGCGCTCGCCCCGGCGGGCTTTCGCCTGGTTGTAGGGGTGGGCCTCCAGCAGTTGCTGCGAGCGGGTGATGAGGTCGTTGAGCAGGTCGGCGGTCTGCTGGGGGGAGAGGCGGTGACTGTCAGCGGCAAAACCGCTGACCACAGTAGCGGCGGAGGGAGAACCGCTGCCCGCAGTGGGGGCGGCGGGGCGTACCAGCAGGGAGCGCCACGGCTCGTTGGGGTGATCGTGAGGGGGTGCACAGACAATGTGCTTGTTGCCGCCCTTGATGATGAGCAGGTGGCGGTACTGTATGCCGGTGATGAAACGGACACGCTCGCAGCCCAGCTGCCGGTTGATGGGCTTGGCCAGGTTCTCATTGAGATAATCAATGAGCACGCTGGCATCCTTTGTCTCCAGGTTGCCGCCGTTGTGGGTCAGTATCTTGTCGTCCTGCAGCGTGATGATGTTGCAGCGCAGGGCCAGGTCGTCGTCGGCCATCTCGTAGCCGATGGATGCTGCCTCAAGGGGGCCGCGCCCTTCGTAGACCTTGTTGAGGTCGTAGCCCAGAATGGCCGTGTTGGCCACCTCCGAGCCTGGCTGGAAGCCGTCGGGTATGGTAGCCAGGCGTCCGGTGCGTCCCATCCTGGCCAGCATGTCCATATAGGGTGTCTTGGCATATTGCAGCAGCGTCCGTCCTCCCAGGCGCTCCACACTGTGGTCGGCCATGCCGTCACCAAGGATTATTACTCGTTTCATTCGTAATAATGTAAAAATTAAATAATTAAATAATGTAAAAATTATTTTGTGATAACTCAACTTTCGCAAGCTTTGCTTGCTCAGGAGTTCTTCGCAGAGCGAAGCGAACAAAGCTCGAGCGGAGCGAATGTGAAACTTGAATGTAGAAATTGATATGTCATAATTTTGAAGTCTTAATGATCTTAACTAAAGTTCCAATGATTTGCTTGATGTCTTTTTCGAGCGAATCATATTCTTTTTCGCTGATAACCTCTGACTTGAAGAGAAGTCTAAGCCAATAGTCCGTTTCGTCAGATTCTTTGAGAGCAATATTCATTTTGCTGATAAAGTCAGCTTTACTTTGAGCATGTATGCTCTCATGGATATTTGCTCCTATGCTGCTACCACACCGTAATAATTGTTTCGATAATACATATACCTTTCGCTCTTCGGTGAGAAATTTGTAAAACTTCACAATTCTGACACCAAAATTGAAACTGAGGTCAACTATCGGATTTGTACTATTCTCAATGAAAGGCATAATTATTGCATTTTACAATTATTACATTATTACATTTTATAATTATTACATTGTCAATCGCTAAATATTAGCGATTGACATGATGTTTGCGAAGACGCCGGCAGCGGTGACCGAGGCACCGGCTCCGTAGCCCTGTATGAGCATGGGGTATTCGCGGTAGCGCTCGGTGGTGAGCAGCACGATGTTGTTGGACCCTTCGAGGTTGTAGAAGGGATGGCGACTGTCTACGGCCTCGAGCGAGACGCTGGTCTTGCCCAGCTCCATCTTGGCCACAAAGCGCCACCGCTTCTGTTCGGCGGCCAGCACCTGCCGGCGTGCCTCGAAGTCGGCATCGAGCGTAGGCAGCTGGCGCCAGAAGTCGTCCATCTTACCTTCGAAGAACGTCTCGGGCAGGAAGAGGTGCTTCTCTACGTCCTCCTGTTCCACCTTGTAGCCGGCCTCACGCGTCAGGATGACCAGCTTGCGGATGACGTCCTTGCCGCAGAGGTCTATGCGCGGGTCGGGTTCGCTGTAGCCTTTCTCCTTGGCCAGGCGTACGGTCTCGGAGAACGACACCGTGCTCGAGATGGTGTTGAAGATGAAGTTGAGCGTGCCGGAGAGCACAGCCTCGATGCGCAGTATCTTATCGCCCGAGTTGAGCAGGTCGTTGATGGTGCCTATGATGGGCAGGCCGGCACCCACATTGGTCTCGAAGAGGAACTTGATGCCCTTTCTGAGTGCCGTCTTCTTCAGCCGTTCATAGGCATCGTAGGGGCCCGAGGCTGCTATCTTGTTGGCAGTGACCACCGAGATGTTGTGGTCGAGGAAGTCCTGATAGAGTGCGGCTACCTCCTGGCTGGCCGTACAGTCCACGAATACCGAGTTGAAGATATTCATGCCGATGACCTCGTCGCGCAGCCGTTCGATGTTGCTCTCCACCAGCTGCTCGCGGTAGTTGGCGAGGTCGAGTCCGTCGCGGTTGAACACGGCCTTCTTGCTGGAGGCTATGCCCACGACGTTGAGCTTCAGCTGGCGCGTCTCCTTCAGCGTCTCGTATTGCGAGCGGATCTGCTCGATGAGGTTGCCGCCCACGGTGCCTATGCCGCAGATGAAGAGGTTGAGCACCTTGTATTCCGACAGGAAGAACGAGTCGTGGAGCACGTTGAGCGACTTGCGCAGGTACTTGGCGTCGACGACGAACGAGATGTTCGTCTCCGAGGCACCCTGTGCACAGGCTATGACCGATATGCCGCTGCGTCCCAGCGTGCCGAACAGCTTGCCGGCGATGCCGGGCGTGTGCTTCATGTTCTCGCCCACGATGGCGATGGTGGCCAGCCCGCCCTCGGCCTGCATGGGGAACATGGCTCCGGTGACTATCTCCTTGGCAAACTCCAGGTTGAGCACCTCGACGGCCCGCTGGGCATCCTCGTCGCGCACGCCGATACTCGTAGAGTTCTCTGACGAGGCCTGCGACACCATGAACACCGAGATGCCATTCTCGGCCAGGGTCGAGAAGATGCGGCGGTTCACACCGATGACACCCACCATGGAGAGGCCCGTCACGGTGATGAGCGTGGTGCCCTTGATGCTCGATATGCCCTTGATAGGCTTCTTGTCGTTGTCTATCTTCTGCTTGATGAGCGTGCCGGGGTGAGCGGGGTTGAAGGTGTTCTTGATGCGTATGGGTATGTTCTTGATGCAGACGGGATAGATGGTGGGCGGGTAGACCACCTTGGCACCGAAGTTGCACAGCTCCATGGCCTCGATGTACGACAGCTCGTTGATGGTGTAGGCCGTCTTGATGACCCGTGGGTCGGCAGTCATGAAGCCGTCAACGTCGGTCCATATCTGCAGCTCCTCGGCATCGAGGGCAGCAGCGATGATGGCTGCCGTATAGTCAGAGCCGCCACGGCCCAGGTTGGTCGTCTCGTGTGTGTCGCGGTCGCGGCTGATGAAGCCCGGCACCACCAGCGGCTGGCAGGCAGCAGCCGGGGCGCTGCAGAGGGGGGCGAAGGCTTCGCGCACCAGTCGGTAGGTGAGCTCGGCGTCAAGCACCGGCTTGCCCTGCTTGCGCACGGTCTTGATGAAGTCGCGCGAGTTCATGCGCCTGCCGCCCACCAGTTCGGCTACGATGTGCGAGCTGAGTCGCTCGCCGTAGCTGACGATGGCCGACTGCGTCTTGGCACTCAGGTCGTGAATCAGGTAGACACCATAATAGATAGATTGCAACTGTTCGAAAAGCGAATCGATGGTTTGCTGCAGGCGATTGTGCTGTTGGCTGTCAGCGAACAGGCTGTTCACCATGTCAGTGTGGCGGTGGTGCATGGCTTCGAACTCCGTGCGCCAGCTGTCGTCGCCGGACAGGGCCAGCTGCGCTGTCTTGATCAGCTGGTCGGTAATACCGCCCAGGGCGCTGACCACTACCACGACAGGCAGCCCTTCACCCTCTACAATCTTTTTCAGACTTAATATACTGTCGACCGAACCTACGCTGGTTCCGCCAAATTTCATCACCTTCATATCCGTTTTGTTTTTGTTTTCGGCGACAAAGGTACGAATAAGTGAGCGAAAATGCAAATTTATTTGCAATTTTCTGAACTAATGCTGCCCAACCCGCCTTTCGCGGTACTCTTGCGTCGTCATGCCCGTCATGCGCTTGAAGTACTTGCAGAAGAACGAGGGGTTGGGGAAGTGCATCTCGTCGGCTATCTGGGCCGCACTCTTGTCGGAATGGCGCAGCTCCACCTTGATACGTGTCACGATGGCGTCGTCAATCCATTGCTTGGCAGCCTTGCCGCTGACCTGCTTCACCAATGTGCTCATGTAGCGGGGCGACAGGAAGAGGCGCTGGGCGTAGAAGTCGATGTTGTGCTCCTGCGCGGCATACTGGCTGACCAGTCGGACAAAGTCGGTGAAGAGGCGTTGCTCACGTGTGAGCGAACTGCGGCTTTCACTTTCATGCTGGCTCCAGTACTGATCCGTCTGCCAGAGAAAGGCCGACACCAGATGGAGTATGACCTGCGAGTGGCGCTGATGAGCCTGCATAATATTATATAATAAGGTGTGGAGTTCCCTGAGTTGCTGCAGCTCGTGCGGGGCAAGCCTGTAATTGAAGTCGCGGACATGACCATCGAGCATCTTTGGGAGCGCATTGCCCAGGGCGAGGCTGGCCAGCTCGTCGGTCAGCGAAATGCCGAACCCCTGGATGTCGCTGCTATAGTCGTTGAATTGCACAATGCTGTTGTGGCTGATGAAGACGGCCTGACCAGCCTCGAAATGGCGGGGTATCAGGTTGATGGTAGGATTTGCGCTTCCCTTGGTCAATATCATGATGCGCATCTCGGGCAGCACGTAGGTGTCTTCACTCAGTGTTGACAGCAGTCGCGCCACGGGAGGATTCTTAGCCACGACCAGATTGTCAGAGATGTAGTTGTTGAGCATCTGCCCGTTGCTGTCGCCCCATAGCAGTTCGCCCAGTTGTTTCAATGTGAACTGATTCAGTTGCCTCATAGATTCTATGCTGTTTTGCTTATTTCGGTGCAAAGATACATAAAAAAGTTGGTTGTTCTATGTCTGAAAGACGAAAATCGTACGAAAAGGACATATATTCATCGAAAAGGATAGCAAAGGTATGCGGGAAACATCGTATCTTTGCAGCCGAAACAATCAATGATGAAAAAAGTATGAAGAAAAAAATGCTCTGTTTAGCATGTATCATTTTCAGCAGTTCTGCCGGCATGGGGCAGAGCCTGGAGGAATGTCAAGAGGCGGCAGAAGGTAACTACCCGCTGATACGGCGGATGAATCTGATACAGCAGACCACAGACCTGACCGTCAGGAATATCGGGAAAGGCTGGCTGCCACAAGTGTCGGCTACGGCTCAGGCCACCTATCAAAGTGACGTGACGGCATTCCCCGACGAGATGCGCTCCCTGTACCAGCAGGTAGGCATCGATATGCAGGGACTGAAGAAAGACCAGTATCGCATAGGCATCGACGTGCAGCAAACCATATTCGACGGCGGAGCCATCAAACGTCAGAAGGACTTAGCACTGCAGCAAGGCAACGTGGAGGCGGCTCAGAACGAGGTGGAACTGTATCATGTCCGTAAGCGTGTAAACGATATGTACTTCGCCCTGCTTTTGCTGGACGACCAGATACAGCTAAACCGCGACCTGCAGGAACTGCTGGACGGCAACGAGAAGAAGCTAGCCTCGATGTTCAAGAGTGGAACGGCGGCTGAAAGTGACTACCTGAACGTCAAGGCTGAGCGGATGCAGGTGGTGCAGCAGCTGACCAGCCTACAGTCGAGGCGGAAGACGGTAGCCAGAATGCTCAGTACCTTCTGTGGCATAGAGGTGACGGCTCCCGTGAAGCCCATGCTGCCTGCCGTATCGCAAGAGCTTCCCTCACAGCGTCCGGAACTGAAAGTCATCGAAGCCCAGCTGCGTCTGGCCGACGCCCAGGAGAAAGCCCTTGATGCAGCGTTGATGCCTCGCCTGGGCATCTTCGCCCAAGGCTTCTACGGTTATCCCGGCTATAATCTGTTCGAAGATATGATGCATCGCCAATGGACGCTGAACGGCATGGTCGGAGCACGCCTGCAATGGAATATCGGTGCGCTCTATACCCGCAAGAACGACAAGGCCCGGCTGCAACTGATGCGTCAGACGGCAGAAAACAGTCGCGAGGTGTTTCTTTTCAATAATCACCTGGAGCAGATGCAACAGGACGAGAACATCAGTCGCTACCGTCGCCTGATGGCCGACGATGAGGAAATCATTGCTCTCCGTTCCAAGGTGCGTCAGGCTGCTGAGTCGAAACTGGCTCATGGCATCATCGACGTGAACGACCTGCTGCGTGAAATCAACTCCGAGAATGCTGCGCGTGTGCAGCAGTCGATGAACGAGATAGAGATGCTGCAGGAAATATACAACCAGAAGTACACCAAGGGGGAGGGAAGGAATATGTAAAAATGTAAAAATGAAATAATGTAAAAATTAAAATGTAAAAATGAAATAATGTAAAAATTAAACTAATGTAAAAATGAAATAATGTGGAAAATAAATATTAACGATATGGGAATGACATGGTATAATAAAAGATGCGTGCCTTGCTGCTTGTTGATAGGCATGCTGTTGTGTGGGGCTTGCGGAAACAAGGAGAAGACGTATGATGCCACAGGTACGTTCGAGGCTACCGAAGTCATGGTTTGTGCAGAGCAGAACGGTGCCTTGCTTAGCTTAAATGTTCGCGAGGGCGACAATATTAGCATGGGGCAGGAGGTAGGACTGGTGGATAGCACGCAGATATGGTTGAAGATTCAGCAGATGGGACTCACCAAAGAGGTCTATCAGAGTCAAAAGCCTGATGTGGAGAAGCAGATGGCCTCCCTGCGCCAGCAGCTGTCAAAGGCTCAGAAAGAACAACTGCGATACAAGGAACTGGTAGCCGACGGTGCAGCTCCGGGCAAGATGCTCGATGATGCTACGGCTCAGGTGCTGCTGTTGCAACGTCAACTTGATGCGCTGGCAGCGTCGCTCCGTTCGCAGGTATCTACCCTCGATGCCCAGATATCTGCCACTGGTGCACAGGAAAGTCAGCTCTACGACCAGCTGGCGAAGTGCCATGTGGTGACTCCCATCAGCGGCACTGTCTTGGAGAAATATGTGGAGCAAGGCGAGTTCGTGACTATAGGCAAACCGTTGCTGAAGGTGGCTGACGTAGAGAATATGTATATCCGGGCCTACGTGACTTCTGCCCAGCTGAAGACTGTCAAAGTAGGTCAGAAGGCTAAGGTCTATGCTGACTATGGTGACGGTCAGAAGAAAGCGTACGACGGCACTGTGACCTGGATATCCAGCCATTCGGAGTTTACACCCAAGACCATTCTGACCGATGATGAGCGTGCAGACTTGGTCTATGCTGTGAAGATTGCCATCCATAACGATGGCTTTGCTAAGATAGGCATGTACGGGGAAGTGGAGTTTTTAAGTGAAAAGTGAAAAGTGAAAAGTGAAGAGTTTGCTACAGCCATGCAAGCAATAGAAGTCCAACATATTTCTAAGTCATACAGTAAGGTCAAGGCTTTGTCCGATATCTCTTTCTCTGTGGATAGGGGTGAGGTGTTCGGGCTGATAGGCCCCGATGGTGCTGGTAAGACAACGATGTTCCGCATCCTCTGCACCTTGTTACTGCCTGACGAGGGCAAGGTTGCAGTAGACGGCTACGACACAGTGAGTCAGATGAAGGACATACGGCGGCGTGTGGGCTATATGCCTGGCAGGTTCTCGCTCTATCAGGACCTGACGGTACAGGAAAACCTGCAGTTCTTTGCCACCCTCTTTGGCACCACGGTCGAGGAGGGCTATGACTCCATCAAGGCTATCTACTCACAGATAGAGCGTTTCCGTGACCGTAAGGCAGGCGCTCTGTCTGGAGGTATGAAGCAGAAACTGGCACTGAGTTGTGCGTTGGTTCACAGTCCCAGTGTGCTGTTTCTTGATGAGCCGACGACAGGCGTCGACCCCGTGAGTCGCAAGGAACTGTGGGACATGCTGGGCACCTTGAAGGAGCGCCACATCACGATCGTTGCCTCAACACCCTATTTGGACGAGGTACGTCGCTGTGAGCGAGTGGCTTTCTTCGATCATGGCCACGTGCAGGGCATCGATAAGCCTGATGTCATTCTCGACCGCTTCAAGGATGTATTCAACCCGCCGCCCCCTGCTGCCACCATCGTCAGCGATATGTCATCGGAGCATGAGGATGAGCAACCTATCATCGATGTCCATCATCTCGTCAAGGCTTTTGGCACGTTCCATGCTGTCGACGATATTTCGTTCAGCGTGAAACGGGGAGAAATCTTCGGTTTCCTCGGTGCCAACGGCGCTGGCAAGACGACGGCCATGCACATGCTGACAGGACTGAACCAGCCTACCAGCGGGACGGGGACAGTCGCGGGTTACGATATCCGGACTCAACATGAGCAGATCAAGAAACACATCGGTTATATGTCACAGAGGTTTTCACTCTACGAAGACCTGACCGTAGCCGAGAACATACGGCTCTTTGCCGGTATCTATGGCATGAAGGACCGAGAAATAGCCCGCAAGACGGACGAGCTGCTGGAGCGTCTGCAGTTCTCAGAACATAAGCACGACCTCGTGTCTTCGTTGCCTTTAGGCTGGAAGCAGAAGCTGGCTTTCTCCGTCTCTATCTTCCATGAGCCGGGCGTGGTGTTCCTCGACGAACCGACAGGTGGCGTCGATCCTGCCACGCGCCGACAGTTCTGGGAGCTCATCTACGATGCAGCTGCACGAGGCATCACCGTCTTCGTGACCACCCACTATATGGATGAGGCTGAGTATTGTGACCGTATCTCCATCATGGTAGACGGCAAGATCAGTGCCCTGGGTACGCCCGAGGAGCTGAAACGACGCTTCTGTCAGCCCGATATGGATCATGTGTTTACTTATCTGGCACGCCAAGCCACGAGAACTGATAATTGATATGTTGGTATGAAACAGTTTCTGTCGTTTGTCATTAAAGAATCCCGACACATCCTGCGCGACCGTCGCACGATGCTCATCCTCTTTGGTATGCCCATTGTGCTGATGTTGCTCTTCGGCTTTGCCATCACTAACGATGTGAAAAATGTGCGTGTGGTGGTCGTCACGTCACAGATGGACAGTGAGACGCAGGCTGCCGTTGACCGTATGGCAGCATCGGAATATTTCAATATCACGGCCACTGTAGGCACCAGTCGCGAAGCTGAGCGGCTCATCCGCAACCAGCAGGCTGACATGGGGCTCATCCCTGGCCCATCTCCAAAGGGTGAGGGGAACAGTTACCGCAGTTGGCAGATCATGGTCGATGGCTCAGACCCCAACATGGCTCAGCAGTGGACATCATACGCTCAGGCCATCTTGTCACAGCCCGTCAGCAGCAAGGTCATCACTCCTCACTCAGGAGAGAGGGTGGGGGTGCGGCTCCTCTATAACCCGCAGATGAAGTCGGCCTATAACTTCGTACCTGCCATTATGGGTATGTTGCTGATGCTGGTATGTGCCATGATGACCTCTATCAGCATCGTTCGGGAAAAGGAGAAAGGTACGATGGAGGTGTTGCTCGTATCGCCTGTCCGTCCGTTGATGATTATCGTTGCTAAGGTGGTGCCCTACTTGGTGCTCGCCTTTGTCATCCTGATCACCATCCTGCTCATGGCCCGTTTCGTGCTGGACGTACCGGTGGCAGGGTCTGTCTTCTGGATATTTGTGGTCAGCACTATCTATATCACGTTGGCCTTGTCGCTGGGACTGCTTATCTCCAATATCGCCAACAGTCAACTGATGGCTTTACTGCTCTCAGCGATGGTGTTGCTCATGCCTATTGTCATGCTTTCGGGCATGCTCTTTCCTATCGAATCGATGCCGAAGATATTACAATGGGTGTCAGCCGTCATTCCCCCTCGGTACTACATTGAAGCCATGCGCAAACTGATGATTATGGGCGTAGGTATCGGCGATGTCTTGCGCGAAGTCGCTATCCTCACTGGTATGACACTCTGCTTGTTGGCGGTGTCGCTGGCCAAGTTTAAGACGCGCCTGGAATAAACCTCAAACTTCAAACTTCAAATGCTCAAATATCTCATACAAAAGGAATTCCTGCAGATACGGCGCAACTCGTTCCTGCCCAAGCTCATTTTCGTGTTTCCTATTGTCATCATGTGTGTCATGCCTTGGGTGATGAATCAGGAGGTCAAGAATATCCGTGTCTGTGTGGTTGACAATGACCGATCCGTCGAGAGCCAGCGTCTGGTTCATAGCATCGGGCAGAGCAAATACTTCGTGTTCAGCGGTCAGCAGCCTACTTATAGTGCAGCATTGAAGGAGATAGAGAAGAGTCGTACGGACATCGTGCTGGTCATTCCGAAAGGTCACGGCAGGCTGCTCATTGCTGCCAATGCCGTCAATGGCACCAAGGGAAGCATAGGCTCTTCCTATCTGGCGCAAATAGTGAGTGGGCAGCTGTCGGGGCAGGCCAAGGCCTTGTACCCTGCCATCCATACATTATACCTTTATAATAAACATCTCAATTATAAAGTGTTTATGATTCCGGCTCTGCTGGCTATCGTCATGATGCTGATGTGTGGATTCCTGCCAGCCTTGAACATCGTCAGTGAGAAGGAGACGGGCACCATAGAGCAGATTAACGTCACACCCGTGCCGAAGTGGGCGTTCATCCTGTCCAAACTTATACCCTATTGGCTCATAGGGCTGTTTGTCGTCACCGTATGTCTTATCCTGGCATGGGCTGTCTATGGCATCACCTGTCAGGGACCGTTGTGGCTGGTCTATCTGTTGTCCATCCTGCTGGCTCTGTTCTTCTCTTCCTTGGGACTGATAGTTTCAAATTATAGCGACACGATGCAGCAGGCCATTTTCGTCATGTGGTTCTTCGTCGTCTGCCTCTTGTTGCTTAGTGGCCTCTTCACGCCAACCCGCTCTATGCCAGACTGGTCGTACGTCACGACCTATGTCAACCCCATGCACTATTTCATCGATGCCGTCCGTACAGTCTTTGTGCGGGGTGGCGACCTTGGCAGCATTGCCCATCAGGTGCTGGCCCTTGGCGGTTTCTCAGCACTTATGGGCACCTGGGCCGTCGTCAGTTATAAAAAGAATACTTAAAGGTGCCGATATATTTGGCACTTCGCTGTTTTTTTCGTATTTTTGCACCATGATACAAGAATTACAGTTGAGAGTGCTGCCGCAAGTGGCGGCAGACGGCAGTGAGTTGAAAAGGTACGTGAGCGAGGAAAAAGGTATCGCGATGGGTGCCCTGAAGGGTGTGCGCATCCTGAAACGTTCGATAGATGCCCGTCAGCGTACCATCTACGTCAACTTGAAGGTGCGGCTTTATATCAACGAGCAACCTACCGATGATGAATATGTCAGGACGGAATATCCCGACGTCAGTGATCGTCCGCAGGTCATCGTCGTCGGAGCAGGCCCTGGCGGTCTCTTTGCTGCCCTGCGGCTGATAGAGCTGGGCTATCGTCCCATTGTGCTGGAACGGGGCAAGAACGTTCACGACCGCAAGAAGGACCTCGCCAATATCTCGCGTACCCAGCAGGTGGACGAGGAGAGCAACTACTGCTTTGGCGAGGGTGGAGCCGGTGCCTACAGCGACGGCAAACTCTATACCCGCTCGAAGAAGCGTGGCAGCATAGAGAAGATACTCAACGTGTTCTGTCAGCATGGCGCTTCGACCAGTATTCTGGCCGATGCCCATCCCCATATAGGTACCGACCGCCTGCCTCAGGTCATCGAGGCCATGCGTAATACTATTATAAGATGTGGCGGCGAGGTGCACTTCCAGACGCGCGTCACACGGCTGATAATTGACAATGGACAATGGATGACTCCTCCCAAAGGGGACGAGGGCCGGGCCTGCAAGGTCATTGGCGTAGAGGCAGTAGCTAATAATCCTCAATCGTCAATGATTAGTTCTCAATTAGAATTCTTCGGTCCCGTCATCCTGGCTACGGGCCATTCGGCCCGCGACGTCTACCGCTATCTGGCCGAGGCTAAGGTAGAGATGGAACCCAAGGGGATAGCCGTGGGTGTACGACTGGAGCATCCGTCGCATCTGATAGACCAGATACAGTATCATCGCAAGGAGGGTAGGGGACAGTGGCTGCCTGCTGCCGAATACTCGTTCGTGACCCAGGTCGAGGGCCGTGGTGTGTACAGCTTCTGCATGTGTCCTGGCGGCTTTGTCATTCCCGCTGCCACAGGACCTGAGCAGCTGGTGGTCAACGGCATGAGTCCGGCCAGCCGTGGCACGAAGTGGAGCAACAGCGGCATGGTGGTAGAGATTCGTCCGGAGGACTTGGAGAGGGAAGAGGTAATAGTGAAAAGTGAAAAATTTGCTGCCGCTTTATCTTCACTGAAAGTCCTAGAGTTTCAGGAACAGCTGGAACGCACGTGCTGGCAGCAGGGCAACATGAAGCAGACGGCACCGGCACAGCGCATGGCCGACTTTGTGAGTGGGCGGCTCAGCTACGACCTGCCACCCAGCAGCTATGCCCCGGGCCTGGTGTCATCGCCTCTGCATTTCTGGTTGCCACGGCCCATAGCCACACGACTGCAGGAGGGATTCAAGACCTTCGGCAAACAGGCACATGGATTCCTGACCAACGAGGCTGTGCTGATAGCCACAGAGACACGCACGTCGAGTCCGGTACGCATACTTCGTGACGGCGACACGCTGCAACATGTTCGTTTACAGGGACTTTTCCCCTGCGGCGAGGGTGCCGGCTATGCAGGAGGCATCGTGTCGGCAGGTGTCGACGGTGAGCGTTGTGCAGAGATGTGCGCCCTCTATATGCAACGATTATCCTAAAAAAAAGTCCGAACCTCTTGCACAGTTCGGATTTTTTGCTTATCTTTGCAACAAGAAAACAATTAACCCTAAAATTGGAGATATTATGAATAAGGAGGAAAAATTCGTCATTACCATCAGCCGACAGTTTGGTACTGGTGGACATGAGATAGGTGCCGAGCTGGCACGACGGCTCAATGTGAAACTGCTCGACAAGCAGATACTGAACGAGGTGGCACGACGCTTCTGTGTGGTAGAGGATGCCGTGGAGAAGATAGAAGCCCGCAACCCGCTGTGGCGCGACGACTTCACGCAGTTCTACCGCTCGTACATGGCAGGTGCAGAGTATGAGGGTACGGAGCACGACCAGACCTCGCGCCAGCTGTTTGAGGCACAGGCCGAGGCCATCCGCAAGATAGCCAGCGAAGAGTCGTGCGTCATCATCGGACGCTGTGGGTTCCATATCTTCCGCGACCACCCCAATGCCCTGAAGATATTCATTCATGCCGACGATGACTGCCGCAAGCGCCGTATAGGCCGTAAGTACGACATCTCGGAGCGCGATGCAGCTGCCATGCTCGTCGACAACGACTACAGCCGCGAACTCTATACCAAGACGTTTACCGGCAGCGACTGGCAGGATGCCCGCAACTACGATGTCACTATCAATGTCAAGAAGTTTGGCGTCAATGGCGCCGTCGACTTCCTCATGAATTGCATCAGTCCCCTAAGTTAGGGGATTAGGGGTCTGATATATGGGCTTAGGTAAATGGATAGGAGGCTATCTGGGGTGGATCACCCTGGGGCCGTTCGGGGGAGTGATAGGCTTCCTCATAGGTGCTGCCATCGACTCGATGTCGTCAGACGTCACGGGGCAGACCGATTACGGTACACATTATTATAATAATAGCACCAGCACGCAGGACTACCAGACGCAGCAGCAGGGCGACCGCAACAGCTTCCTGCTCTCCATGCTCATGCTGGCAGGCTATGTCATCAAGGCCGACGGCAAAATCATGCATTCCGAGATGGAGTTTGTTCGGCAGATGCTGCGCCAGAACTTCGGCACGCAGGCCGCCCAGCAGGGCAATGACATCCTGCTGAAGGTCTTCGAGACGGCCAAGCAGCAGGGCGACTCTACCTTCAGGTCGTCCATCCGCCAAACCTGTCAGCAGGTCAGTCGCTATGTAGACTATTCCGGACGTGTACAGCTGCTCAACTTCCTGGTGATGATAGCCCAGGCCGACGGCCATGTGGCCCCATCGGAGATGGCGGCTCTCAGAGAGGTGACTGGATGGATGGGACTCTCGGACAGCGACCTTGACAGTATGCTGCACTTGCAGGGCGACTCACTCGAGGATGCCTATAAGGTGCTGGGTGTCAGTCCCGATGCCACGGATGCCGAGTTGAAGAAGGCTTACCGTAAGCTGGCGCTCGAGCATCATCCTGACCGTGTGGCCAAGTTGGGCGACGATGTGCGCAAGGCCGCCGAGAAGAAATTCCAGGAAATCAATGCCGCCAAGGAGCGTATCTGGAAAGCCCGTGGATTGTAAGAGCCGAGAGAGGTAAAATACTGAAAGGATGTTAAAATGTAGACAGTGGCAGCAAATTCTTCACCCTTCACTTTTCTCTTTTCACTTCTTTTTAGTATTTTTACACCTTCATTTGAAAATGAACTAGTAAATCGTAAATAGTAAATCCGTAAATCGTAAATAAAATAGATGTTTGAGAACCTAAGTGAGAGACTTGCACGGTCGTTCAAGATACTGAAAGGTGCGGGAAACATCACTGAGATCAATGTTGCCGAAACTTTGAAGGACGTGCGTCGGGCACTGCTCGATGCCGACGTGAACTATAAGGTAGCCAAGAACTTCACGGACACCGTGAAGCAGAAGGCACTGGGTATGAACGTGCTCACAGCCATCAAGCCCAGTCAGTTGATGGTGAAGATAGTGCACGACGAACTGACGGAGCTGATGGGTGGCAAGGCCGTGGAGCTGAAACTCGACAGCCGTCCCAGCATCGTACTGATGTCTGGTCTGCAGGGTTCGGGTAAGACCACCTTCACAGGCAAACTGGCTAACATGCTGAAGACCCGCCAGCACAAGAAACCTCTGCTGGTGGCCTGCGACGTCTATCGTCCTGCCGCCATCGAGCAGTTGAAGGTAGTAGGCCAGAGCGTCGGCGTGGATGTCTATACCGAGGAGGGCAACAAGAACGTTGTCGAGATAGCACAGCATGCCATCCGCAAGGCCAAGCAGGAAGATTATAATGTGGTCATCGTCGATACCGCCGGTCGTCTGGCCGTCGACGAGGAGATGATGAACGAGATATCGAACCTGAAGCAGGCCATCAACCCCGACGAGACTCTCTTCGTCGTTGACTCGATGACTGGTCAGGATGCCGTGAACACCGCCAAGGAGTTCAACGACCGTCTGGACTTCGACGGCGTGGTGCTCACCAAGCTCGACGGTGACACCCGTGGCGGTGCTGCCCTCAGTATCCGCACAGTGGTCACCAAGCCCATCAAGTTTGTGGGTACCGGCGAGAAGATGGAAGCCATCGACGTGTTCCACCCCGAACGTATGGCCGACCGTATCCTCGGCATGGGCGACGTGGTGTCGCTGGTGGAGCGTGCACAGATGCAGTTCGACGAGGAGGAAGCCAAGAAGCTGGAGAAGAAGATACGCAAGAACAAGTTCGACTTCAACGACTTCATGGGTCAGATACAGCAGATCAAGAAGATGGGTAACATCAAGGATTTGGCCTCGATGATTCCCGGTGTGGGCAAGGCTATCAAGGACGTGGACATCGATGATAACGCCTTTAAGTCGATAGAGGCTATCATCAACTCCATGACACCCAAGGAGCGTGCCAATCCCGACATCATCAACCAGAGCCGCCGCCTGCGTATCGCCAAGGGCTCGGGCACCAAGATGGAGGAGGTCAACCGTCTGATGAAGCAGTTTGACCAGACGAAGAAAATGATGCGCATGGTCAGCGGCATGGGTTCGTCGAAGATGGCCCAGATGGCTGCTGCCATGAAGAATATGAAGGGTGGCATGCCGAAGATGTAATTGACAATTGATAATTCATAATTGAGAATTGATGCAACTGATAGACGGAAAACAGACGGCAGCGGCTATTAAGGCCGAGATAGCCGAGGAAGTGAGGGAGATAGTGGCACGTGGCGGCAAGCAGCCCCACCTGGCTGCAGTGCTCGTGGGTCACGATGGCGGTAGCGAGACGTATGTGAAGAATAAGGTTCTCGCCTGTGAGGCCTGCGGCTTCAAGTCGTCGCTCATCCGCTATGAGGCCGATGTGACCGAGGAGGAACTTCTGGATTGTGTGTCGCGACTGAATAGCGACAACGACGTGGATGGCTTCATCATCCAGCTGCCATTGCCCAAGCATATTGATGAACAGAAAATCATCGAGGCTATCGACTACCGTAAGGATGTGGACGGATTCCATCCCGTCAACGTGGGGCGCATGGCTATCGGTCTGCCCTGTTTCATATCGGCCACGCCCCTGGGCATCATCACGCTGCTGAAGCGCTACGGCATTGAGACCTCGGGTAAGAAGTGCGTCATACTGGGACGCTCGAACATCGTAGGCAAGCCGATGGCTCAGCTGATGATGCAAAAGCAGTATGGTGACGCCACCGTCACCGTGTGTCATTCGCACTCCAAGACGCTGAAGGAGGAATGTCGTGAGGCCGACATCATCATAGCAGCCATGGGGCAGCCCCACTTTGTGACAGCCGACATGGTGAAGCCAGGTGCCGTGGTAATCGACGTTGGTACCACCCGAGTGCCCGATGCATCGCGCAAGAGCGGCTACCGCCTGTGTGGCGACGTGGATTTCGACAACGTAGCACCGCTTTGTTCGTATATCACTCCCGTGCCTGGCGGCGTAGGACCGATGACCATCTGTTCGC
>JAFUSV010000097.1 GCA_017467565.1 Prevotella sp. | reverse complement strand
TTCACTCTTCCCTTTTCACTCTTCCCTTATCTTCGGGTACTTGCGGAACCATCCGTCCCAGCGCAGTCGCATCACACCGAAGAATGCCTCGGAGAATATGCCGCCCGACATCTTGCTGGTGCCCTCGCGGCGGTTGACAAACACCACGGGCACCTCCTTGATCTTGAAGCCTATCTTGTAGGCCGTGTACTTCATCTCTATCTGGAAGGCATAGCCCTTGAAGCGTATCTTGTCGAGCTCGATGGTCTGCAGCACCCTGCGGCGGTAGCACTTGAAGCCTGCCGTGGTGTCCCGCACCTTGAACCCCGTCAACATGCGCACATACTTCGAGGCAAAGTAACTCATCAAGATGCGGCCCATAGGCCAGTTCACCACGTTGACACCGTCTACATAGCGCGAGCCGATGGCCACGTCGTAGCCCTCGTCGGCACAGGCACTGTAGAGTCGCGGCAGGTCGTGGGGGTCGTGGCTGAAGTCGGCATCCATCTCGAAGATGTAGTCATACTGGTGCTCCAGGGCCCACTTGAACCCCGTGATGTAGGCCGTGCCCAACCCCAGCTTGCCGCTACGCTCCAGGATGAAGAGACGGTCGGCAAACTCATTGGCCATCAGCCCCTTGACGATGTCGGCAGTGCCGTCGGGCGAACCGTCGTCAATGACCAAAATATGGAAACACTTCTCCAACCCGAAAACCGCACGGATGATTTTCTCGATGTTTTCTTTCTCGTTGTAAGTCGGAATGATAACAATGCTATCGCTTGGGTTCATAGTTATTTCTGTTTTTTGATAGTGCAAAGGTACGAAAGAGAATTGATATTTCACGTGTCTTAATATTTTTTAACTCACACTTTCCGCCATTCCCTTTCCTCTTTCAACTTTTTATTGTACCTTTGCGCCCTCAACGAAAAGCTCAGAGGAGCGCACATCATCAAGTAAAAAGTAATTGTTATGGATATACAACACTCTAAGGTAGGAAGCAAGATTAAAGCTATCAGGGAGTCCAAAAACCTGCAGGTAGAGGAAATTGCAGAGCGTAGCGGACTGACACAGGAACAAATCACCTCCATCGAGAACGATGAAAATCTGCCCTCTCTGGGACCACTCATCAAGATTTCGCGTGCACTGGGTGTGCGCCTCGGTACCTTCATGGACGACAACGACGCACTGGGACCGGCTGTCATGCGCGCCAAGGACCACTGCCAGGGCACCAGCATCAGCTTCTCTAACGGCTCGGTCGCTGCGCGCCGGCACATGGACTACCACCCCCTGGCTTCACAGATGGCCGACCGACACATGGAACCCTTCATCGTAGACATCAACCCCACTGACGAACGTACATTCCAGCTGTCAGCCCATGAGGGCGAGGAGTTCATCTACGTGCTCGAAGGCGAGGTAGAGATAGAGTACGGCAAGGAGCGCTACGTGCTCGGCCGTGGCGACAGCATCTTCTACGACTCCATCGTCAACCATCATGTCCATGGGGTCAACGGACAGCCCGCACGCATACTGGCCGTCGTCTATATACCACTATAATATATTCAGCACCCATGCAACTATCAGAACGTACCCTGGGCGACTGGCTCGAACACTGGGCCACCACTACCCCCGACAAAGAATACATCGTATATAGCGACCGCGACCTGCGATTCACGTGGAGCGCCTTCAACCAGCGCGTGGACCGACTGGCCAAGGGACTGCTGGCCATTGGCGTCACCAAGGGCAGCAACGTAGGCATCTGGGCCACCAACGTGCCCGACTGGCTCACCTTCCTCTATGCCACGGCCAAGATAGGTGCCGTGCTCGTGACCGTCAACACCAACTACAAGCAGAACGAGCTGGAATTTCTATGCAAGGACTCCGACATGCACACGCTATGCATCACCGACGGCACCTGGGAGTGCGACTACATCGACATGACCTACAAGATGCTGCCCGAGCTGCGAACATGTGAGCGCGGACACCTGCGCAGCGAGCGATTCCCCGAGATGAAGAACGTCGTGTACATCGGCATGGAGAAGCATCGAGGCATGTACAACACTGCCGAGCTGCTGCTGCTGGGACAGAACATCGACGACGACCTGCTGCTGCAGATGAAGCGACAGGTCAGCTGCCACGACGTTGTCAACATGCAGTACACCAGCGGCACCACAGGATTTCCCAAGGGCGTCATGCTCACACACTACAACATTGCCAACGACGGATATATCACGGGCGAGAACATGCGCTTCACGCAGGACGACAAGCTGTGCGTCTGCGTACCACTGTTCCATTGCTTCGGCGTCGTGCTGGCCACGATGAACTGCCTCACCCACGGCTGCACACAGGTGATGGTCGAGAAGTTCGACCCGCTGGTGGTCCTCGCCTCCGTACACCGTGAGCGCTGCACAGCCCTCTACGGCGTGCCCACCATGTTCATCGCCGAGCTCAACCACCCCATGTTCCCCATGTTCGACATGTCGTCGCTCCGCACGGGTATCATGGCTGGCTCGCTCTGCCCCGTGGAACTGATGAAGCAGGTATCGGAGAAGATGTTCATGACCATCACCAGCGTCTACGGACTCACGGAGTCGTCGCCTGGCATGACGCAGACCACCATCGACGACACCTTCGAGCAGCGCTGCACCACAGTAGGACGCGACTTCCCCTTCGTCGAAGTCAAGGTTCTCGACCCCGAGACGGGCGAGGAATGTCCCGTCGGCGTGCAGGGCGAGATGTGCTGCCGGGGCTTCAACGTGATGAAGGGCTACTACAAGAACCCGCAGGCCACGGCCGAGGTCATCGACAGCAACGGATTCCTCCATAGCGGCGACCTGGGCATCAAGGACGAGCAGGGCTACTACCGCATCACGGGACGCATCAAGGACATGATCATCCGTGGCGGCGAGAATGTCTACCCCCGCGAGATTGAGGAGTTCCTCTACCACATGCCCGGCATCAAGGACGTGCAGGTGGCTGCCGTACCCTCCAAGAAATACGGCGAGCAGGTGGGAGCCTTCATCATCCTGCAGGAGGGAGCCACGATGACTCCCGAGGATGTACAGGACTTCTGCCGAGGCAAGATAGCCCGCTACAAGACTCCTAAGTACGTCTTCTTCGTCGACCAGTTCCCTCTCACCGGTTCAGGCAAGATTCAGAAGTACAAGCTCAAGGAGCTCAGCCTTGAACTCTGCCGACAGCAGGGCATCGAAGTGGTGTGATGGAGATACAAGAGTTACAGAAAATATATGCGTCGTCAGCACAGGTGGCGGCGCTGGCAAAGGCCGTAAGCAACAGGCGGACAAAGACTGTCCATGTAGAGGGACTGCTGGCCTCGGCAGCTCCCATGGTGTTCAGTGCGCTGGCACTGAAGGGCCATTCACGCATACTGTTCGTGCTGCAAGACGAAGAGGAAGCCGGTTATTTCTACCATGACCTCCACCAGGTGATGGGCGAGGAGCAGGTGCTGCTCTTCCCGTCCAGCTACCGGCGTGCCATCAAGTATGCCCAGAAAGACCCCTCCAAGGAGATTGCACGCACCGAAGTGCTGAGCAAGCTTGCGGCCCTCCGCTCCAGCGTCACGCCCGTAGCAGGTGGCCAGAAGCCACCTGCACTGTACATCGTCACCTACCCCGAAGCACTGGCAGAGATGGTGGTGACACGCAAGAGCCTGGACAACAGGATACTGACGCTGCGTGTGGGCGAGACCATCAGGGTGGAGCAAGCTCTCGAGACCATGCGCAACTTCGGATTCCACGAGGTGGACTATGTCTACGAGCCTGGGCAGTTTGCCCTGCGTGGCAGCATCCTCGACGTATTCTCCTATAGTCACGAACTGCCTTACCGCATCGACTTCTTCGGCGACGACATTGACACCATCCGCACGTTCGAGGTGGAAGACCAGCTGTCGAGAGAGCGCTGCGAGCAGATAGACATCATACCCGAGCTGACGGCTGTAGAGGACAAGGAGTCGCTCATCAAGTTCCTGCCCGAGGACATGCTGCTCTGCTACAAGGACTTCGACTTCATCAGGCTCACCATCGAAGGCCTCTACAAGACAGGATTTTCACAGCAGGCTGTCACTGAACGGCTGGAGAATGCACCCGAGATGGAACGTGAGGCGCTGGAGCGTGAGATGAGACGCGACCTGCAGATAGTCACTGCCAGCCAGTTTGAGGCTGACTGCGAGCCGTTTCGGCGTATCGTTCTGTCGAGGAGGGAGGAACGAGGAGCGGGGAGCGGGGGCAGCTCTGCCTTTGAGTTTCACACGACGGCCCAACCGCTGTTCCACAAGAATTTCGACCTGCTGAAGTCTGCGATAGAGGACTACAGCCTGCAGGGCTACACCTTATATATATTAGCTGACAGTAAGAAGCAGCATGAGAGGTTGAAGGAGATATTGACTACTCCTGGAGGGGCTTTCATCCCTATTGACCGTACGCTGCATGCGGGCTACGTGGACCACGACATAAAGGCATGCCTGTTTACGGACCATCAGATATTCGACCGCTTCCACAAGTACAACCTGAAGAGCGACAAGGCCCGTGGGGGCAAGGTGGCGCTGACGCTGAAGGAGATACAGCAGTTTGAGATAGGCGACTACGTGGTGCACGTAGACCACGGCATAGGCAAGTTTGGCGGACTGGTGCGCATGCCCATCGCATCGGCGGCTCCCTCGGCAGGGGGAGAGGCTTTCCAGGAGATGATCAAGATTATCTACCAACGGGGCGACGTCATCTACGTCAGCATCCACTCGCTGTACAAGGTGTCGAAATACAAGTCGCAGGAGGACGGCAAGCCACCACGCATATCGACGCTGGGCACCGGACAGTGGGAACGGCTGAAGGAGCGCACGAAGAAACACATCAAGGATATTGCCCGTGACCTGGTGAAGCTCTATGCCGCCCGCCGCCATCAGCGTGGCTTCGCCTTCAGCCACGACAGCTACCTGCAGCACGAGCTGGAGGCCAGCTTCCTCTACGAGGACACACCCGACCAGCTGAAGGCGACACAGGAGGTGAAGGCCGACATGGAACAGCCACGGCCCATGGACCGACTGGTGTGTGGCGACGTAGGATTCGGAAAGACCGAGGTGGCCGTGCGTGCTGCCTTCAAGGCTGCCACCGACGGCAAGCAGGTAGCCGTGATGGTGCCGACTACGGTGCTGGCCTACCAGCACTACCACACCTTCAGCAGCCGCCTGAAAGACATGCCGGTGCGGGTGGACTACCTGACACGTGCCCGTACTGCCAAACAGACGACGGCACTGCTGAAAGACCTGGAGGAGGGTAAGATAGACATCCTGATAGGCACCCACAAGCTCATCAGCAAGTCGGTGAAATTCAAGGACCTGGGGCTGCTCATCATCGATGAGGAACAGAAGTTTGGCGTGTCCACCAAGGAGAAGCTGCGCCAGATGAAGACCAACGTCGACACGCTCACCATGTCGGCCACGCCCATACCACGCACGCTGCAATTCTCACTGGTAGGCGCCCGAGACATGAGCGTCATACAGACTCCCCCACCCAACCGCTATCCTATTCAGACAGAGATACACACCTTCTCGACGGACATCATCGCCGAAGCCATCAACTTCGAGATGTCGCGCAACGGACAGGTGTACTTCGTCAACAACCGCATCAGCGAACTGACCAAACTGAAGGAGATTATCCTGAAGTACGTGCCCGACTGCCGGGTGGCCATAGGCCACGGACAGATGTCGCCCGCCGAACTGGAAAACATCGTGCTCGACTTCTCCAACTACGACTACGACGTGCTGCTCTCGACCACCATCGTGGAGAACGGCATCGACATTCCCAATGCCAATACCATCATCATCAACGGGGCCCATAACTTCGGACTCTCTGACCTGCACCAGATGCGAGGTCGCGTGGGACGCGGCAACCGCAAGGCGTTCTGCTACCTGCTGGCACCGCCACTCTCGGCTCTGCCTGCCGACAGCCGTCGCCGACTGGAGGCACTGGAGAACTTCTCAGGTCTGGGCAGCGGCATCAATATCGCCATGCAGGATCTCGACATACGTGGTGCCGGCAATCTGCTGGGTGCCGAGCAGAGCGGTTTCATAGCCGACCTTGGTTTCGAGACCTACCAGAAAATTCTCAATGAGGCGATGGTGGAGTTGAGGAACGAAGAGACCCCTCCCAACCTCTCCAAAGGCCTTGCGGACTCCGTAGGCAACGCCTCCCCCTCGGGCAGGTCGGGAGGGGCTTCCTCCTTCCCCTCAGGAAGATCGGAAGATGTCTTCGTTTCCGACTGCACCCTTGAGTCTGACCTCGAACTGTTCTTCCCCGACCAGTATGTGCCTACGGATTCGGAGCGTATGCTGCTCTACCGCGAACTGGACAACACCCGTGACGACAAGGATCTGGAGGCATACAGACAGCGGCTCATCGACCGCTTCGGCCCACTGCCGCGCCAAGCTGAGGAGCTGCTCCACGTCGTGCCGCTGCGCCGCGTAGGCATCTCGCTGGGTTGCGAGAAGATTATGCTGAAGCAGGGTAAGATGTACCTTTACTTCGTGTCGAACGCCAACAGCCCCTTCTACCAGAGCGAAGCCTTCAGCAAGATTATAGACTACGCAGGCCGCAACGTGCGTCGATGCCAGCTACGCGAACAAAACGGCAAGCGCTCGATGGTCATCGCCGATGTGCCTACGGTGGAAGAGGCCGTGAAATGCCTGTCGGAATTCTGAGTGTTGAACGCAGAACGTTCAACCACCGTTTTCCCTGACCTGGACAGGCGTCATGCCGAAATGCTCCTTGACGTACTTGCCAAAGAACGAGGGGTTAGGGAACCCCAGCGTGTCGGCTATCTGCTTGATGGAGAGGTCGGTCTGACGCAGGTAATACCTTATTTCTTCGAGCGTGCGCTCCGTAATCCATTTGTTGGCCGTCTTGCCCGAGTTCTGCTTACAGATAAACGACAGGTACTTAGGTGTGATACAGAGTTGCTGAGCGTAGGACTCCACCGTCTGGTGGTAGCCGGAATTGCCGCTCAGTAACTCCAGAAAACGCTGGAAATAGTTGTCAGACGTCTTCCGCCGAGTCGCCACTTCTTTTCTCAGCATCTGCTTGAACGTTCCGCAGAGCTGCAGGATGCCACATCGCAGCAGCGACTGGATAATTTCGTTGCGATAAGGATTGTCGGCATTGGCCTCCGTGCTATGGCGGAACATGTCGTAGAAGTTGCTGAAGAAGGGCATGTCCTCTTCGTTGATGTCGAAGATATGGTTGTGGTGGATGTACATCACTTCGTTCCACACGTTCATCTTTTCCCGCAGAAAGGCCTGAAGCATATTATTAGTGAAACACATCGCCTTGAGGTCGAAGTCGGGACTGAACATCATGTCGCTGACGGTGATGTTGGGAGGCATCACGGCAATCTGGTTCTTGTGCAGTTCCATCTCCTGTCCGTTCATGATGCCCTGTATCTTGCCATTGAGGCAGATAGCCACCACGTTCATAGCCACGTGGGCAGCTGTCACCTCAGCAAACTTCTGGATGCTGTCGATGATGATGATACCCTCATCGGAATATCCTATATGGATGTCCTTACTCTCGGCAAGAGTCTGCAATGTTATAATTTCCTTACGCATAATGGTGGTCTGTTTCGACTGCAAAAATACGAAACTTAGTGTTTATTGCAGCATGATCAGTGATAAAAAATGTTCCTTTTTTCCAAAGAACGAAAAATTGACTTTATTTGAGGCAAAAATGAACACGCAGAATAAGGAAAAATCAGTTACTTTTGCAACCCGATAAAAACTAAAAAGAAACAATGAGAAAATGGATGATGTTGCTGGCCGTCGTAGTCATGTGCGGCTGCAGCGAGAAAAAGGAACAATCAGTGAAGGCTCCTGTCAGGGTGAAGACCGAGGTCTTGGCAACAGGAGCCGCCAATGGCGAGCAGACATACGTAGGCATCGTGGAGGCCAACGAGGGCACAGCCGTGAGTTTCACAGGCATGGGTGTCATCAAGCGCATGCTGGTCAGCGAGGGACAGACGGTAAGCCGCGGACAGCTGCTGGCCGAGATGGACGACACGCAGGCCCGCAACATCCTGGCCGGTGCCGAGGCAGCCATGGGGCAAGCCAACGACGCCCTGCAGCGCTACGGTCAGTTGCACGACAGCGGCTCGCTGCCCGAGGTGCAGTGGGTAGAGATATTAAGTAAGGTGGAGCAGGCCAAGTCACAGCTGGCTGTAGCCCGCAAGAATGTAGCCGACTGCAGGTTGACGGCTCCCGTCAGCGGCGTCATAGGCCGACGCATGCTGGGTGCCGGCGAGACGGCCATGCCCTCACAGGCCGTGGTCACCATCCTCGACATCAACACCGTGAAGGTGAAGGTGGCAGTGCCCGAGGGTGAGATGGGCACCATCCGTCCTCATACCAAGTCGACCATACAGGTGGAGGCAGTCAACCGCACCTACGAAGGTGGCCATATTGAGACCGGTGTGCAGGCCGATGCGATGACCCACACCTACGACATCCGCATCACGGTGCCCAATCACGACCGCAGTCTCCTGCCAGGCATGGTGGCCAGCGTCAAGATAGACCATGAGGCAGGCAGTTCTGCCAACCTGCTGACCCTGCCGGTAGGCAGTGTGCAGCGCCGGGCCGACGGCAGCCTGTTCGTCTGGACGATAGACAACAGTCAACAGGCACACCGCACAGCCGTCACCATAGGTCCGGTCATGGGCAACCGTGTAGTCCTGGTGAGCGGCATCAGCAGCGGTCAGCGCATCGTCACCGAGGGCTATCAGAAACTGAGTGAAGGGTCGAAAGTCGTTTATTGAATCGGGGCATGACGCCATAACGTCATCACGCTAAAAAAAAGAAAAAAACAATGAAACAATACTCAAACACTGGTTCAGACCCCCAACCCCCTAACTTAGGGGGCTTAAATTGGCTGCAGTGGCCTCTGGAACACTGGTCAATATCGCTGCTCATCATCGGATTGTTTTTCATTCTGGGCATCTATGGCATGTACGTGATGCCCAAGGACGAGTTTCCTGCCTTCACCATCAGACAGGGAGTGGTGGTAGCCGTCTTTCCTGGTGCCACCACCGAGGAAGTGGAGGAGCAGGTGGCACGTCCGTTGGAGCGCTATCTCTTCACCTACGGGGAGGTCAACCGCGAGAAGACCACCACCACGTCGCAGAACGGCATGTGCCTGGTCATGGTGCGACTGAATGACGACGTGAACAATAAGGACGAGGTGTGGAGCAAGATCAAGCACGGCCTGGCCCTCTTCAAGCAGAGTCTGCCCTCGGGTGTGCTGGCACTGGTGGCCAACGATGACTTCGGCAACACCTCGGCTCTGCTCATCGCCATCGAGAGCAAGGAGCGCAGCTACCGCGAACTGCACGACTATACCGACAGGCTCAGTGACCGTCTGCGCCGTATCCCCTCAGTGGCTAACGTCAGAGTCTACGGTGAGCGTCAGGAACAGATATCGCTCTACGTCGACCGCCAGCGACTACAGGCATACGGCATCGGGCAGCAGACGCTGCTGTCGCAGTTGCAGTCGCAGAGCATGACCATGATGAGTGGCAGCGTCAGCAACACCGACCAACAGACACCTATTCACATAGAAGCCACTGAGAACAGCGAGGAGGAAATAGCCAACCAGATTATCTTCACCGACCCGTCCAGCGGCAAGGTGGTACGAGTGAGGGATGTGGCCCGCGTGGTGCGTGAATACAGCGACGACGACAGCTACATCGAGCAGGACGGACACCCCTGCGTGCTGCTCTCCTTAGAGATGACCCCGGGCAACAACATCATGTTCTACGGCAAGGAGGTAGAGGAAGTGATAGAGCGCTTCACAGCCGAGGAACTGCCCGACGACGTCACCATCACCCGCATAGCCGACCAGCCCAAGGTGGTGGGCAAGAGCGTCACCGACTTCCTGCGCGACCTGCTCATCTCGATGGGCATCATCATCCTGGTCATGATGGTGCTCTTCCCCCTGCGTTCGGCCATCGTGGCAGCCATCACCATACCGCTGAGCACGTTTATCTCGGTGGCCATCATGTACCTGATGGGCATCGAGCTGAACATCGTCACCCTGGCAGCCATGATAGTCGTGCTGGGCATGGTCGTGGACAACTCGATAGTGGTCATCGACGGCTATCTGGAGTACCTGAACAAGGGCTATGAACCCAAGAAGGCGGCCATCGCCTCGGCGCGGCAGTACTTCATGCCGATGATGCTGGCCACGCTGTGCATCAGCGTCATCTTCTACCCCCTGCTGTGGACGATGAAGGGTGCCTTCCAGGATGCCATGCAGGACTTCCCCATCACCATCACCATCAACCTGATGGTATCGCTCCTGCTGGCAGTCACCGTCATCCCCTTCCTGGAGATGCTCATCATCAAGCCAGGCAAGGTGAACACCGACGGCAACGCCATCACGCACTGGGTGCAGCGTACCTACAACCATGTGCTCGACGCCACGTTCCGCCATCCGTGGGCCACCATCGTCGGCGGCATAGGCGTCGTGCTGCTCTCGGCGCTCATCCTTCCCACGCTGAAGATACGCCAGTTCCCCTTTGCCGACCGTGACCAGTTTGCCGTCGAGATATTCCTGCCCGAGGGCAAGGGCATCAATGACACCCGCCTGCTGGCCGACTCGCTGCGCCACGTCATGCAACAGGACAAGGACGTGAAGTGCATCACCAGTTTCGTGGGCTGTTCGTCACCCCGCTTCATGGTATGCTATGCGCCCCAGATGGCTGGCAAGAACTATGCCCAGTTCATCGTCAACACCACGTCGCAGGAGGCTACGCTGAAGTTGCTGGCCAAGTATCAGTCGCAGTGGAGCGAGGCATTCCCTGAGGCTTACGTGCGCTTCAAGCGTCTGGACTATCTGGAGGTGCCCGAGCTGGAGTATCGTTTCTATGGCGAGGATCTCGACTCCCTGCATGCGGCGGCCGAGCAGCTGATGGACCACATGCGCCAGATGCCTGAGCTGGAGTGGGTGCATACCGACTTTCTGCAGCCGTTCCCCATCATCAACGTCGAGCTCGACCCCGTAGCGTCGGCCCAGCTGGGCATCACCCGTACGACGGCAGCCATGTCGCTGGCCCTGTCTACCGGCGACGTACGTGTCGGCCAGGTGTGGCAGGGTGACTACGAGATGCCTGTGGTGCTCAAGGACGGTCGCGACATGACGTTCTCGGACGTTGAGGATATGGGCATCGCCACACCGATGACCATGCTGTCGGGCAGCATCCATGGATCAAATACCACGGTGCCCCTGCGACAGGTAGCCCGTGTGAGCCCCAAGTGGAGCGAGAGCCGCATCATGCACCGTGGCGGCGAGCGCTGCATCACGGTGACGGCTCAGTTTGCCAACGGTGTCTATGCAGCCCCCGTGGAGAGTCGCGTAGCCGACATCATGGAACACGACATACGTCTGCCGCAGGGTGTGCGCAGCGAGGTAGGCGGCGAGCTGGAATACAATGCAGAGTCCATGCCCCAGATCTTCGGTGGTGTGGCCATCTCGATGATCATCGTGTTCTTCTTCCTGCTGTTCAACTTCAAGAAGTACGGCATCACCACCGTCTGCATCATGGCCCTGGGTCTGATGGCTCCGGGTGCACTGCTGGGTCTGGGACTCATGGACCGCACGCTGGGACTGACGTCCATCATGGGTGTCATCACGCTGATGGGTATGATCATGCGCAACGAGATACTTATCTTCGAACATGCCATCGACCTGCTGAAGAAGCATGTGGCTGAGCATGGCGACTGGAATAAAGACCGCGATGCCTACAACAAGGCTGTGAAGCAGGCAGCCTACGAGGCAGGGCGCCGGCGCATGGTGCCCATCTTCCTCACCACGGCCACGACGGCTGTCGGCGTGGTGCCCATGATCATAGCCGGTTCGTCGTTCTGGATGCCTGTAGGTGTGACCATCTTTGCCGGAGGCATCGGTTCGCTCATCATGGTGGTCACCGTGCTGCCTGTGGTGTACTGGAAGGTGAGTACGAAGTAGCCCACCACCGGCCCCTCCCCAAGGGAGGGGAGGTGTTATTATAAGATAATAAAAATTAATGAGATGTTAGAAATGAATCTGAGAAATAAAAGGAATGCGATAGTAGTGGCAGCGTTATTGATATGTTCGACACTGTCAGCTTCCCCCTCCCTTGGTGAGGGGACAGGAGTGGGCCTTACCCTGCAGCAGCTGCTGGACTCGGCGCGCCACAACAACATCACCCTGCGCAATGCACGACGCAGCGTCGAGGCTGCCGTGCAGCAGCGCAAGGAGGCTTTCACCAAGTACTTTCCCAACATCAGCGGCACAGGACTGTGGTTCAATGCCAACCGCGGCATGGCGAAGATGGAGATAAACCCTCAGGACATGATTCCTGCCGAGTATGGTGCCATGCTGTCGCAGATGCTGCCCGCCGAGGCCCTGGCAGCCCTCTCCAGCCCCATCGGCATGTCGATGATGAAGAATGGCACCATAGCCAGCGTGATGGCCATGCAGCCCGTCTTTGCCGGTGGACAGATTGTCAACGGCAACAAGCTGGCCAAGGTGGGCGAAGAGGTGAGCAGGCTGCAGCTGCAGCTGTCGGAGAACGAGGTGGAGAAGACCACCGTGCAATACTACTGGCAACTGGTGTCGCTGCAGGAGAAGCTGCACACGGTGGCTGCCGTCGACTCCCTGCTGTCTGACATCAGCAGGAAAGTGGAGGTGGCCGTGAAGGCTGGTGTGACTAACCGCAACGACCTGCTGCAGGTGCAGTTGCGCCAGAACGACCTGGAGAGTCAGAAGCTGAAGCTGCGCAACGGCATCAACATCGTCAAGCTGCTGCTGGCACAGTACTGCGGACTCTCTGGGAGTGAAGAGTTAAGAGTGAAGAGTGAAGAATTTTCTGCCGCCCTCCCAACTCCCCACGACACAGAGGCAGCAGCAAATTCTTCACTCTTCACTCTTCACTCTTCACTAAAAGATTCTTCACTCTTCACTCTTCACTATTCACTTAACACCCTCCCCGAGTACCAGCTTCTGGAGAAGCAGGTGGAGGCTGCCAAGCTGCAGCAGAGGATGGCCGTGGGGCAGAACCTGCCCACGGTGGCCGTAGGTGCCGGCTACAACTATCATAACCTGATGGAGAACGACCGCACCTTTGGCATGATCTTCGCTACCGTCAGCATTCCCATCACCGGCTGGTGGGGCGGCTCGCACGCCATCAAACGCAGGAAGATAGAATACGAGAAGGCAGTAGACCAGCTGGCCGACAACAGTCAGCTGCTGAACATCAGGCTGCAGAATGCCGCCAACAGCGTCGGCGAGGCCTACCAGCAACTGCAGCTGGCAGCACGCGGCATAGAGCAGGCCCAGGAGAACCTGCGGCTGAACCAAGACTACTACAAAGCCGGCACCTCGACGATGTCCGACCTGCTGGAGGCTCAGATGCTGTATCAACAGGCCCTGGACCGCCGTACCGAGGCATACGCCGACTACCAGGTGAAGCTCGTAGACTACCGTCAGGCTGGTGGCAACTGATGATAATTGCAAATAAAAAATTTGCCTTTTTCGCTCACTTATCCGTACCTTTGAGCTTTGCTCGAAGGTACTCTCGCTCGGAAAAACTCAAATAAATTTGGTTTTTCGCTCACTTATTCGTACCTTTGCAGCATGTTTAGAGAACAAGGTTACAGATTACCTGCTGAATGGGAGCCGCAGAGCGGCGTGCAGCTGACGTGGCCACACGCCGATACCGACTGGGCACCCATGCTTGACGACATCACGAAGACCTACGAGACGATGGCCCGCGAAATCAGCAAGCGCGAGCCCCTGCTCGTGGTGGCGCCCCGAGGAACGACAGTCCATGCCGACTGCCAAGTGGTCAACATCGATACCGACGACACCTGGGCCCGCGACCACGGCTTCATCAGCCTCACCGGCGACGGCCGCCCTACCCTGCTGCTCGACTTTTGTTTCAACGGATGGGGCGAGAAGTTTGCTGCCCGCCAGGACAATGCCATCAACCGCCGCCTCTACGATGAGGGGGCCGTCAGTGGCCAGTACGTAGACCATCTGGACTTCGTGCTCGAAGGCGGCTCCATCGAGAGTGACGGCCGGGGCACCATCTTCACCACCTCCAGCTGCCTGCTGGCTCCCCACCGCAACCAGCCCCTCACCAAGGACGAGATAGAAGAGCGGCTGAAGACCTACCTCTGTGCCGACCGCGTGCTGTGGATAGACCACGGCCACCTGACGGGCGACGACACCGACGGCCACATCGACACGCTGGTGCGCATCTGTCCCGACGACACTTTATTATATATAGGGTGCGACGACCCCGAGGACGAGCAGTACGAGGAGCTGCGCCTGATGGAAGAGCAGCTCAGGACCTTCCGCACTGCCGAGGGCCGTCCCTACCGCCTGCTGCGACTTCCCTTGCCACGACCCATTCTAAACTCCGAACTGAACTATCGTCTTCCAGCTACCTACGCCAACTTCCTCGTCATCAACGGGGCGGTGCTCTGTCCCACCTACGGGCAGCCCGACCTCGACCGCGAGGCGCTTGCCACCATCGGGCAAGCCTTCCCCCACCGCGACATCATAGGCATAGACTGCCGCACCATCATAGAGCAGCACGGCTCGCTGCACTGCTGCACCATGCAGTACCCCGAAGGGTGCCTGCCCATCCCATAAGACCTATAAGACCCATAAGACCCATAAGACCCATAAGACCCACAAGACCCATAAAGACCCATTAGACCCATAAAGCCCACACAATCATGAAAATAGGATTCCTACAACAACACAACACGGCCGACACCGTAAGCAACATAGAGCGACTCTGCGACGGCATACGCGATCTGGCACGGCGTGGCGCCGAGCTCGTCGTGCTGCAGGAGCTGCACAACACGCTCTACTTCTGTCAGGTGGAAGATGTCGACAACTTCGACCTGGCCGAGCCCATACCCGGACCCTCCACCGACATCTACGGACGTGTGGCCCGCGAGTGCGGCATCGTGCTGGTCACCTCGCTCTTTGAGCGCCGTGCTCCCGGCCTGTACCACAACACCGCCGTGGTCTTCGAGCGCGACGGCTCCATAGCAGGCAAGTATCGCAAGATGCACATCCCTGACGACCCGGGCTACTACGAGAAGTTCTACTTCACCCCCGGCGACCTGGGCTTCCAGCCCATCCAGACCTCCCTTGGCCGTCTGGGCGTGCTCGTATGCTGGGACCAGTGGTACCCCGAGGCTGCCCGCCTCATGGCGCTCCGCGGTGCCGAGATGCTCATCTACCCCACCGCCATAGGCTACGACCCCCACGACACGCCCGACGAACAGCAGCGTCAGCGCCGTGCCTGGCAGACCGTCATGCGTGGTCATGCCGTGGCCAACGGCCTGCCCGTCATTGCCGTCAACCGCGTGGGATGGGAGCCAGCCCCCCTGTCGTCCCCCGGGGGGGACACAAATGTCAAACAAGGCGATGAAGCCCCCTCGGGGGCAGTAGGGGGGGCTTTATTCTGGGGCACCTCCTTCGTCTGCGGTCCCCAGGGCGAGCTCTACTACGAAGCCTCCGAGGATGAGGAGGAGAGCATCATCGTCGACATCCCGATGCAACGCTCCGAGCAGGTGCGCCGCTGGTGGCCTTTCCTGCGCGACCGCCGCATCGAGGACTATGGCGACATTACCCGCCGATACATTGACTAAACAAATAACACACACAACAATGAGTACCAACTTAAGATTTCAGGTTGTAGAGGAGGCTTTCAAGAAGAGAGCCCTGGCCGTCGACGTACCCCACGAACGCCCCTCCGAGTATTTCGGCAAGTACGTCTTCACCCGCGAGAAGATGTACAAGTATCTGCCCAAGGACATCTACGAGAAGCTGACAGACGTCATGGACAACGGCACCAAGCTGGACCGCTCCATAGCCGACGCTGTGGCCGCAGGCATGAAGCACTGGGCACTGGACATGGGTGCCACGCACTACACCCACTGGTTCCAGCCCCTCACCGAGGGCACCGCCGAGAAGCACGACGCCTTCGTGGAGCACGACGGCAAGGGCGGCATGGTGGAAAACTTCACCGGCAAGCTGCTGGTGCAGCAGGAGCCCGACGCCTCGTCGTTCCCCAACGGCGGCATCCGCAACACCTTCGAGGCCCGCGGCTACTCCGCCTGGGACCCCACGTCGCCTGTCTTCATCATCGACGACACCCTCTGCATACCCACCATCTTCATAGCCTACACCGGCGAGGCCCTCGACTACAAGGCCCCGCTGCTGCGCGCGCTCCATGCCGTCGACAAGGCAGCCACCGACGTGTGCCGCCTGTTCTACGACGACGTGAAGAAGGTGCGCGTCAACCTGGGATGGGAGCAGGAGTACTTCCTCGTGGACGAGGGTCTCTACTCTGCCCGCCCCGACCTGATGCTCACGGGACGCACGCTGATGGGCCACGAGAGTGCCAAGAACCAGCAGATGGACGACCACTACTTCGGCACCATACCCGACCGCGTGCAGGCCTTCATGAAAGACCTCGAGATACAGGCCCTGGAGCTCAGCATCCCCTGTAAGACGCGCCACAACGAGGTGGCTCCCAACCAGTTTGAGCTGGCCCCCATCTTCGAGGAGTGCAACTTGGCCGTGGACCACAACATGCTGCTCATGTCGCTCATGAAGAAGGTGGCCCGCAAGCACGGTTTCCGCGTGCTGCTCCACGAGAAGCCCTTCGACGGCATCAACGGCTCGGGCAAGCACAACAACTGGAGCCTCTCCACCGACACGGGCGTGCTGCTCCACGCTCCCGCCAAGAGCAGCGCCGACACCAACGAGACGCTGCGTTTCGTCACCTTCATCGTCGAGACGCTCATGGCCGTCTATCGCCACAACGGCCTGCTCAAGGCCAGCATCATGTCGGCCACCAACGCCCACCGACTGGGCGGCAACGAGGCTCCCCCCAGCATCATCAGCTCGTTCCTGGGCAAGTATGTCTCCGAGCTGCTCGACGGCATAGAGCAGACGTCCAACCTCAAGTCGCAGATATCCAACCTGCAGAAGAAGTTCGACATCCCGCAGATACCCGACCTCATCGTCGACAATACCGACCGCAACCGCACGTCGCCTTTCGCCTTCACGGGCAACCGCTTCGAGTTCCGTGCACCCGGTTCGTCGGCCAACTGCGCCAGCGCCATGATAGCCCTCAACTCGGCCGTGGCCGAGGCCCTCATATCCTTCCGCCGGCGTGTGGATGAGCGCATGGCCGAGTACGCCCTGAAGCCCGAGTATGCCGAGGGCACGGGCCACACGGCCAAGTTCCATGCCATCGTCAGCGTGCTGCGCGACGACATCAAGACGTGCCGCCCCGTGCGCTTTGACGGCAACGGCTACAGCGACGAGTGGGTCAGCGAGGCCCGTCGTCGCGGCCTCGACGTCGAGAAGTCGTGCCCCGTCATCTACGACCACTATCTCGATGACGACAGCATCCGCATGTTCGAGTCGACCAAGGTGATGACGGCCAAGGAGCTGGCCGCCCGCAACGAGGTGAAGTGGGAGATGTACGTCAAGACCGTGCAGATAGAAGCCCGCGTGCTGGGCGACCTGGCCATGAACCACATCATCCCCGTCAGCACCCACTATCAGTCCAAGCTCATCAAGAACGTGCAGGGCATCAACGACATCTTCTCCTCGTCACGCTCAGCCACGCAGAAGGCCGACCGCCTCTCGGCCCGCAACATCAAGCTCATCGAGGAGATAGCCGAGCGCACCGAGCGCATAGAGCAGCTGGTGGACGAGCTGACCGATGCCCGGCGCGTGGCCAACCGCATAGCGTCAGTGCGCGAGCGGGCCATAGCCTACCACGACACCGTCTGTCCCAAGATGCAGCTCATACGCGACGAGGCCGATCATCTGGAGATGATTGTCGAGGACGGCCTGTGGACGCTCCCCAAGTACCGCGAACTGCTGTTCATCAGGTAGGGAGTTTAAGTTTCGCATTCGCTCATCTTTTGGAGTTAACGAAAAAAAAAGGAAGAGGGGTTAGCATTTGCGCCCCTCTTCTTGTCTATATAAGTGTATGAATCAAACAGAGATTGCACAACTATTCAGCCAGCACTATGGTCGGCTGACCCGACTGGCCGGGACGCTGCTCTACGACGACGAGGAAGCCCGCGACGTGGTGAGCGAAGTCTTCGCCACGCTGATAGACAGGAACGCGGCGACAGAAGGGCTGAGCCACATTGAGGCCTACCTCACGATGAGCGTGCGCAACCGTTGCCTGAACCTGCTGGAGCACAAGAGCGTCAGGGCCAGGTTCGAGCAGGCATACACGATGGAGACAGAACCCTCGCTACAGCCCACCGACGATGACGACCGGCTGAAACGGCTGCTGGCCTACGCCGAGAAGAATCTGACGGAGCAGACGCTACGCGTGTTTCGCATGCGCCACCTGCAGGGCATGAAGTACCAGGAGATAGCCGACCGGCTGGGCATCAGCCGCGTGATGGTCTACCGGCACCTGGCACAGGCCATGGGGAAAATCAGGGAGTATATGAACGTAAAAAGATAGAAGGCTATGGACAGAGACACCAAAATCAAGATGCTGCTCGACATGCAGGAGCAGCCTGGGCACTATTCAGAGGCGGCGCTGCAGCAGATGCTCAGCGACGACGAGGCGCACGAACTGATGGAGGCTGCGGCTCAACTGAAACGCGCCATGGAGAACGACGAGACCACGATGTCCGTACAGGATGTGGACGAGGCGTGGCAGGCATTTGCGGCCACCCATTTCCCAACGCAGCAGCCTCAGCGCAACTGGCTCAAGACGGCAGCGACGTTCGCTGGCATCCTCTTTGTGACAGGCATCACCTTCGCCGCCATCAGGAGCCTCACACGCAGCAGTGGCGACGAGGCAGCAGCACCCCCCACTGCGACGACGGAGAAGGCGGTGACAGCCGCGCCGCCATCGGCTCTGCCTGCCGACACCCTCGCGTTGGGCGACACGGCCGTCGTCTTCGACAACGTCACGCTCGACAGTATGGCCCGAGACATTGCCGCCTACCACCGTCTGGAGCTGGTGACCGAGGGCGAGCAGCCCCGACGGCTGCGCTTCTACTTCGTATGGAACCCGAGCGACAGCCTGCAGGAGGTCGTCGAGAAGTTGAACATGTTCGAGCACGTCGACATGACGGTCGAGGACGGAAAACTGATGGTCAGATGATGAAGCGCTACAGTCTCCTTATCCTTTGCCTGCTGGCATTTGCCGGCATGGAGGCACAGAAGATAACGTGCCGCTACGACGACGTGTCGATGTCAGAGGCGCTGCGCGACCTCAACAGACAGTCGGCCGAGTACACCATCAGCTTCCTCTACAACGAGCTGGAGGACTTTCGCGTGAGCACCACCATCAGGCGGGCCTCGTTGCCCGAGGCCGTGCAGCAGGTCGTCGGCTTCTATCCCGTCCGCGTCGTGCAGCGTGGCGAGCACGAGCTCTACGTGGAGTGCACCCACAAGACCGAACGCCACCTGACGGGCACCGTCGTCGACGAAGAGGGCCAGCCCGTAGCTTACGCCAATGTTTGCCTGCTTCATCCTTCAGACTCTGCCGTCGTCGGCGGAGGCGTGAGCAACGAGGCTGGCTTCTTCGTCATTCCCTACGAGCTGCCAGCCGTGCTGGCCCGCATCTCATACGTGGGCTACAAGACCACCTATCGGCTATGCAGCAGCGAGCATGTAGGAACCGTCCGTATCATGCCCGAGACGATGACCATCAAGGGAGTGGTGGTTACCGGCGAGCGCCCCAAGGTGCAGCTGCAGGGCAACGCACTCGTGATGAACGTCGAGGGCACCGTCATGGAGCGGCTGGGCACGGCCGAGGATGTCCTCTCGCGCGTACCTACTATATCTAAGAGAGGCGACGCCTTCGAGATACTGGGCAAGGGCGTGCCTCTCATCTACCTGAACAACCGCAAGCTGACCAGCCTGCAGGAACTGCGCAACATACCGTCGGACAACATCCGCTCGGTAGAGGTCATACAGAACCCCGGTGCCCGCTACGATGCCACGGTGCAGGCCGTCATCATCATCCGCACCTGTCGCGCTGCAGGCGAGGGTCTGGGCGTAGAGCTGACCTCGTGGAGCCGCAAGGGCCGCGGATGGGCCAACAACGAGCGCATCAACCTGACCTACCGCACACGGGGATTAGAGCTGTTTGCCAACCTCTTCGGGGCTTACAACAAGAGGTGGAGCCGGAGCACCTTCAGCCAGACCATCTATGCCGACACCCTGTGGAACATCAGCAACCGCCACGAGTCGTCGGCCAGGAATCCCTACCTGGAGGGGCGCCTCGGCTTCAACTACCAGATCGACGACGACAACTCCTTCGGCGGCTTCTACCAGAACAGCTACGACTACGTGAAGAACAGCGACGACAATGCTGACGACCTGCTGGCCGACGGCACCCCCTACGACCGCCTGCACAACAGCGGCACCCGACGCGAGACGAACGCTCCCAAGCACCAAGCCAACCTGTACTATACGGGCAAGCTGAGGCAGTTCAGCATAGACTTCAACGCCGACTATACGGCCTATAACACCCGGATAGACAACGAGCAGCAGGAGCTGAGCCGCAACTACGACAACCGCGACGTGAACACCGAGACCAAGACGCACGGCCGCATGATGGCCGAAAAGCTCATCGTGAGCCATCCGCTGTGGAAGGGCCGGCTCTCCGTCGGCGAGGAATACACCAACACCCGCTGGCGCAGCAGTTTCGACAACACCGAGGGCTACATCGCCAACAGCAACAACGAACAGCACGAGAGCAACATAGCGCCGTTCGTGGAACTGAGCCAGCAGCTGGGGCGCTTTCACCTGCAGGGCGGCCTGCGCTTCGAGCATGTAGAGAGCGACTATTTCGTAGGCGGAGAGCGTCGCAGCGACCAGTGCCGCACCTACGACGAGCTGTTCCCCTCGCTGGCCGTATCGACGCAGATTCCCACACGTGGAGAGAAGTCGGGCGTCAGCCTCTCACTGAGCTATGCCAAGCGCACCAACCGGCCGGCCTACTGGCTGCTGAGCAACGACGTGGTCTACGAGAACCGACTGAACATGCAGACGGGCAATCCCTATCTGAAACCTGTCAAGTACCACAACTTCAACGCCATGGCCATGTGGAAGGGATTCTTCCTGACGACGAACTTCGTACACTGCGTCAACCCCTTCATGAGGGTCATGGAGAGTTCGGGACAGGACAGCAAGGTGAACATCGCCACCACCAGGAACTACCGCGACGTCAACTGGCTCATCGTCACCTTGGGCGCACAGAAGAGCGTCGCCATCGCCGAAGGCATCACGTGGACGCCGCAATACAACGCTACGTTCATGAAGCAATGGCTCACGACGACCTTCAACGGACAGGACAAGCACCTCAACCAGCCCATGTTGTCGCTCCAGCTGGGCAACCTCCTCACGCTGCCCCACGACTGGCTGCTGCAGGCCGACTTCAACGTGCACACCCACGGCTACACCGGCTCTAACTTCAGGGCAGAGACCACCAACGCCATACTCTCGCTCAGCGTCAGCAAGGACCTCTTCAGCCGCCGGCTGAACATCAAGCTGTCGGGCAACGACCTCTTCAATCAGGGCGGCAATCGCGGCACATTCTTCTTCGACCGCATGATGTTCCACAAGACGGAGGAGTACGACTCGCGCTGCGTCACGCTCTCCCTGCGCTACCGCTTCAACGTCACCCCCTCGAAATACCGTGGCACTGGTGCCGGCAATGCCGAGAAGAGTCGCCTCTGAGTCCGCGCAGCGTTACAGCGTTACAGTTAGATTTTTGGTCACTCCGCCTGCCCTTCGGGCCAGTTGACCAGGAAGACGTGGTCGGTGGCACGGGTCAGGGCGGTGTAGAGCCAGTGGAAGTAGTCGGAGGTGAGCATGTCGTCGGTCATGTAGCCCTGGTCTATGTAGACGTGGGCCCACTGTCCGCCCTGCGCCTTGTGGCAGGTGACGGCATAGCCGTACTTCACCTGCAGGGCCGTATAGTAGGCGTCATCCTTGAGCGCCTTCACGCGGTCGGCCTTCAGCGGCAGGTCGGCATAGTCGGCCATCACCTGGTCGTAGAGCTGCTGTTGCTGCTCGCGCGTCAGTGCCGGGGCCTCGGTGGTCAGCGTGGTGAGCATCACCTTGCCGGTCAGCTCGTAGTCGTCGTAGTCGGGAAACTGCAGGGTGGCTTCGGCAAAGCGGAAGCCGTAGAGTTCTTCTACATGGCGCACCCGATAGACGATGCAGCGGTCGCCGTTGGCCAGGAAGAGCGTCTGGCTGTTCCCCTCCTTCGCAGGCAGGGGCTGAGGGAGTGTCTTGTAGTAGTTCTTCACTATCATCAGCTGGTCGCCGCGCTGCAGCTCCTCCTCGCGGTCGAGGACAGTGCGGCGTATGCCTTGGTTGTAGATGTTGGCACGTTTGTTGGAGCGCGTGATGACCATCGTCTCGTCGGCACCCACGCGGCTGTAGCTCGATGCCAGCGACTCTATGAGTTCGTCGCCCGGCACCACGCTGATGTCGGCAAAGGCGCGCACCCGGAGGCGGGGCATCTGGGTCACCGCGTCGTGGGTGATCATCTGGCGCACCAGCGTGGCATTGTAGAGGATGCCCGACGCCTGGCTCTGGCGCAGCACCTCGTCGAGGTCGGTCTCGTAGACGCGCAGGCCGTAGCCCCGCAGCACGCTGCCCGCCAGTGCGGGAGCCTCGTCCTCGCCTACGGGTGGCAGCTGGGCGCGGTCGCCGATGAGCAGCAGGCGACAGTTGCGCCCTCCGTACACGTAGCGTATGAGGTCGTCGAGCAGGCTGCCCGTGCCGAAGTTGGCGCCCTCAGTCAGGGCATACTGGCTGATCATCGAGGCTTCGTCGACGATGAACAGGGTGTCGGCGTGCAGGTTGTCGTTCAGGTTGAACGACGAGAGGTCGCCAGCCGTGCGCTGCCGATAGATGCGTCTGTGTATGGTGAAGGCGGAGTGGCCGGCATAGAGCGAGAACACCTTGGCGGCACGGCCCGTGGGAGCCATGAGCACCAGTTTCTGCCCCAGCAGCGTCAGTGCGCTGACGATGGCTCCGGCCACCGTCGTCTTGCCGGTACCGGCCGAGCCGCGCAGCAGCATGACGGCCTGTGGCGAGCGGTCGGTCATGAACTGTGCAAACAGGCTGACGGCCTGCTGCTGGTCGGCGGTAGGCACGTGTCCCAGGCTCTGAAGAATGCGAAAACGCAGTTCGTCGTGTAACATGCGGGCAAAATTACAAAATTATCTGCACTTTTCTTCCTTTTATTAATTATTATTTGTAAATTTGCACACAAAATCATCTTTCGTCATGCAGAGAAAAGACATCATCATAGGCGCACTACTGGCAGTGGCACTCGTCGCACTGCTGGTCATCTGCGTACGCAGCGTGACACACGAAATGAAAGTAGAGGACAAACGTAACCAGATAGAACATGCCAGAAACGAATAACAACCGCAAGTGGCTGACCATGCGCATCGGACGCGGCACACTCGCCTTTGCCACCACTACCGACGATGGTTCAGGCATCGTCTACGAGCCTTACGTGGTCAAGAGCGGCATATCCATGGCGGCCAACCTGCGCGAGGCCTTCAAGAAGGCCGACCTGCTGCTGGAGCCACCCATGAGAGTGCGCGTGATGACTGACACCGACGTGCTCATGGTGCCCGTTGACCTGTTTAGCGAGGACACCATGGACCAGATGTACTACCACGCCTTCCCCCAGACGGCACAGAATGCCGTCTACCACAACGTGCTGCCCGACCTCAACGCCGTCGCCGTCTTCTCCATGAACCGCGACCTGCGACTGGTCATCGACGACCACTTCCGCGACGTGAAGCTCATCGCTGCCGTCAGCCCCGTGTGGCGCTATCTGCACCAGCGCAGCTTCACCGGCAACCGCAACAAGCTCTACGGCTACTTCCACGAGAAGCACATCGACATCTTCAGCTTCCAGCAGAACCGCTTCAAGTTCTGCAACACCTTCAAGGCCGAACGCGCACACGACTCGCTCTACTTCCTGCTCTACGTCTGGAAGCAGCTGCAGTTGCAGCCCGAACACGACGAGCTGCACATCGTAGGCGACATCATGGACAGCGAATGGCTGGTGGCTGAACTCAAGAAGTACCTGCAGAATGCCTACGTCATCAACCCCTCGGCCGACTTCAATCGCGCCCAGGTAACCGAAATAAAAGGCATGCCCTACGACATGCAGACGCTCTTTGTAAAAGGAAGATAGGGGAGCCTCCCCCATCCCCCTCCAAAGGGAGGAGGCTAATTAAAGATACTTATGAGAGTTATCACAGGAAAATACAAGGGACGACACTTCGACATACCCCGCTCCTTCAAGGCACGGCCCACCACCGACTTTGCCAAGGAGAATATCTTCAACGTGCTCATACAGTACGTCGACCTGGAGGGCGCACAGGCTCTCGACCTCTTCTCGGGCACCGGCAGCATCACGCTCGAACTGCTGTCACGCGGATGCCGGCAGGTGGTCAGCATAGAACTGGACCGCGACCACCACCGCTTCATCTGCGACTGCCTGAAGAAAATCAACGCCGACGGAACCTCTGCCGTCCAACCCCTGCGTGCTGACGCCTTCCGCTTCATGAAGACGTGCCACCAGCAGTTCGACCTCATCTTTGCCGACCCGCCCTACGCGCTGCCCGAACTGCCCACCATCCCCGACATCATCTTCCAGAAGAACCTGCTGAAACCCGAAGGCCTCTTGGTCTTCGAGCATGGCAAGGACCATGACTTCTCGGCGCACCCCCACTTCCTGGAGCACCGCAGCTACGGCAGCGTCAACTTCTCGCTGTTCCGATAATACTCATGCCGAACATCATATAAGTGCCTCCCCATCGCTTGCGGCTGCAAGCAGATGGGGAGGCACTTCTTTTTCCGTATTCTCACTCGTAGTCGTCCCAGTCGTCGTAGGATCGACCGCGGGCGGGGCCACTGCCGATTTTGATTTCAGAGTTGAATCCGGCATTGCCGCCGACATTGGTTACAGCAGGGCTGGTACAGATGATACCTTGCATTTGTAGTGTGACCACTTGTATAGTGGGCTTCAAGAATTTTTTCTTCATCGTTGTGTCCTCCTTATTTTATGACTGTCTTTTTTCCATTATAAATATAGATGCCGCGTTGCGTCGGCTTGCCGTTGAGACGGCGACCGTCCAGCGTGTACCACTCTGAAAGTGAAGAGTGAAGAGTGAAGAATGAAGAATTTGCTTCCGCACTGACTATTCCCGTTGTCACATTGTCGTCGTCGAAGTTGAGCTTGAAGGCGCGGACGGGGCTGGTGGGCTCCCCGGCGGTAAGGCCATTCAGCTGGAAGTAGCCGCGGAAGGCGTTCACCTTGAAGTCCTCGTCGGTGGGATAGTAGAGCGTGTTGTCAGCACCGAGGTAGAGGTTGGTCTTCTCGGCGGTGTAGATGCTGACGGGGCTGTAGGTGCCCACGAAATCGACATAGTCGGTCTCGGCGTTGGCAGTGACATTGCTAATGATGATACCGTTAAACACGGGATTCTCGATGTCTGTGCCGTTGGCCCACTTCACGATATACGGCTTGCCAGTTTCTATGCTGGTCACGTCGTCGCTGAAGTTCATCGTCAGCGTGCCACCTGTGAAGCTGGTCGATGCGAGGGTCTTCACCGTGGCGCCCTCTAAGGGTGTGCCGGTGAAATTGTCCACGCTGAACGGCAGGCACAGCGTGTTCCATGCGCCGTCCTTGTAGAGCGTGCGGCCGCTGAGCGTCACGTTGGCCAGATAGCGGTCGGCATTGCTGATGGTCGTGCTGTTGTCCTCTGCATTTGCCAGGCTGATGGTGGCGGGAGCCGCGTAGTATGTGCCGTCGTAGAGGATGCCGTTCTCGTAGGCCGTCAACGTGCCGTAGTCCTGCACCTCACTGCCGAGGTTGGCGGGGGCAGAAGCGAGAGCGTATGCCTGTTTGCCCTGTGCATCACCCATTGTCTCAGTGTAGTAGCAGTTGGTGATGGTGGGGCTGCCTCCGAGGACGAAGGTGGCGCCGTTGTTGATGGCCGACCACCCCGAGGGTATATCGCCGGCAGGGGCATAAAGCGAATTGATGACGCTGATAGTTGCGCTTTTGTACCAAGCCACGAAGCCGCCACAGTTGTTAGTGCCTTTGTTGGTCAGCAGGCGACCGGTGTAGGCACAGCCATCGATGCTCAGGAAGTAGGCTGCTGGATCGGCTACGAGTCCGCCGTGGGAGCCGTCTCCTTCTACGCTACTATGGATGACGGTGCCGACTTGGCAATTGATGATGTACGTGTAATAGCTATAACTAATGAGTCCGGCGGCGAACATCTGCGAGGTATAGATGTCGCCAGCCACTTTCAGGTTCTTGATTGTGGCATAGCTCGTATAGCGGAACGGAGCACAGTATTTTTCGTCGAACGGACTCTCGGCCGTGCCCATTGTGAAGGTCAGCTTGTGACCGCCGCCGTCGAAGTGGCCCATGAATGGATGGTTTTCGCTGGGGTCACCCGCCATCGTCGTGACGGCAATGTCGGCGTCCAGCTTCACGTACTTGTATCTGTAGTTGTCGCCGTTGTTAATATATTTGGCAAAGGTGTCCCACTCATAGGTATTTTTGATGAGATATGGGTCTTCCTCTGTGCCACTGCCGGCAAAAGTGGCGGGGACTACGTAGTATATGCCATCGAACAGAATACCATTATCATAGACTTTCACCATGTCATAGTCCTGCACGAGATTGCCGAGGATGGCGGGAGCGGTGGTAAAGGTGATGGCCTGCTTGGCTCCGCTGACAGTGCAAACATTTTTGGGCGAACCTATCTGAGCGTTCACGTAGTAGCAGCCCGTGATGGTACCTTTGTCGCTCTGCAAACCTATGGGGTGCATGGAGCTGATGTTGGTGTAGGTACCCTTCTCCAGGCAGCCCTCGAGATTAGGCGTAGCATTGTCGTTGTTCCATCCCCAGATGCCGCCGATGTGAAGAGACCCCCTACTACTCATCCTACCATAGATGGTGCCGGCAAAGACGCAGCCCTTGATGGTCGTGGTCGAAGTCAGGCCGTGACCGATGATGCCGCCTGCATAGTCGCTGTTGATGTTGAGCGTGGCATTGACAAGGCAACTCTCTATCAAGTTAGTGCCTTCAGCAAAGCCTACGAGACCCGACGTGTGATACTGACTGGAGGCAATGGTGCCTGCCACTTTGAGGTCCTTGATGGTGGCTCCTTTGATGTAGCGGAAGGGGGCAAGGCCCTGATTGCCGTCGTCAGTAAGTGCGACAGTGATAGTGTGGCCATTGCCGAGGAAGGTGCCGCTGAAGGGCTTATTATTGGCACGAGAACCCACAGGAGCAGAAACAGTAATGTTGATGTCGGCCTCCAACTGTATGAACTTGCCGCTGTAGTTGATGCCGTTGTTGGTGACGGTGGCCCAGAAAGACAACCATTCGTCTTCGTTGCTGATAATGTAGGGGTCGTCCTTCTCGCCAGTGCCTTGGCAGTTGGAATAGGCAAAGTAGTACTTACCGTTGTACAGCAGGCCTTTCTCATGTACCTTCACCAGACCATAGTCCTTCACCAGGTTGCCAAAGCTGCTGGGGGCGGTGCTGGTGACAATGGCTTGCGCGCCCAGAGTCGTGCCGAGAACCTTCGTGTAGAAGCAGTAGATGAGAATGGCATCTTCATCGCGGCTGAAGGTCTTCGTATAGCTGTCGGTGGTGGAGACGGTCAGCGTCTTGGGGGTGAAGAGGGTGTAGCTGATAGTGGTGTTGGTGGCAGTGTATTCATAGCCAGAGATACCGGCGCAACGCGTGTTGGTTGTACCCAGCATCTCGCCGTCGAACACGCAGCCCTCGATGGTGAGGCTGCCGCCCTTCGTGCCGGCAACGAGGCCTGCCATGGCAGCGTCTTCGCCGAAGTTGGTGGTAAGCGTCATGCTGCTGCGACAGCCGGTGATGGTCGTGTTGCCAAAGCTGACGCCAATGATGCCTGCCAGCAGTTTGCCGTCGCTGTTGCCCGTGCCATCGATGGTGCCCGTCGTGTGGAGGTTCCTGATGGTGGCACCGCTGACGCACTTGAACGGTGCGGCGAAGCGGCTCTGGTTCCTCACGTTGATGGTCAGTGTGTGTCCGTCGCCGTCAAAGATGCCGCTGAAGGGCTGGTAGTTATCGTCGTCCTGGTAGCCGCCCGCCATCGTCGTCACGCTGATGTCGCCGGTCAGTTTTACGTACTCGCCGCTATAAGTACGACCATAAGTGACATTATGGGCAAATTTATCCCATTCCTCCGTGCTGCTGATGATGTAGGGATCGCTCTCAGTGCCTGTACCCTGTGCGGGCCAGTCGTCAGCGTAGAATACGACTGATGCCGTAACGTGTCTATTCGGCATGACAAACCAGTAGCTTGATCCGTCTTGGGCCTGACCTTGCAGCTGAACAGCGTTGCCGTCGGCACCGGTGATGTTGAGGCGTGCAATCGTGCCCGACATCTGTTTCAGCGTGACGGTCTCACCAGGATGCCAGCCCTTAAGGCCTGTCTCACTACCAGCACTCACATCAACAGTACCGTTGCCCTTGATGCTGACATCAATCTTATAAGGATGCTTGTAGGCGTAAGAATATACACTCTGGTTGCTGACAGAGGTGTAGTGTTCTTCGCTGTAGGTATCGTGCAAGTCTTCCTCGCTGCCAGCGTCGCCTACATATTTATTGTCCTGTGAGTGGGCGCTGCTGACGCTGCCGTAGAAGGTGCAGTGCTTGACGGTTGCACCACTATTATCACCTACCAGTCCGCCCACGTCGGCATCATCGTTCGCCACATTGCCTATCATGCAGCAGTACTGAACGGTGCCGTTGTTCTCACCACAGATGCCGCCCACCTGACCGGTAACAGCAACTCCGGAGTTCTGCCAGTCGGAACTGACGTCGGCGCTCACACAGCAGTTCTCTATCTTGCCGTCGTTCTGGCCACAGATGCCGCCCACCAGTCTCGATTCGCTACAATGGATGTTGCCTTCCAATTTGAGATTTTTCACCACGCCTTCACTGCCAATTTCCTTAAACAGGCCCTGATAGTTGTCGGTGGCTCCGTCGATTTTGATGCGGATGGTGTGGCCGTTACCGTCGAATGTCTTGTTAAACTTAGGCAAGGGGTTCCACGATACTGCACTCATATCGAGGTCGTTCATTAGTATGATGTTACACTCTTTAATGTATACTTCTGTCCAATTTGTACTTTCGCCGGAGCTGTGTCTGTACGCAAGGGCTTCCATGTTATATAAGTAGGCCAGTTCGGCTCCCGAACGAATGTAAAGTGTATGATCACCATATTCACTCGTCAACTCTGCCGAATGCCCGTCCCAGACATCGAAGTCTTGTGCCCATGCCCCCTGCACCATGGCGCAGAGCAGGGCAATCAAGAATAGAATCTTTTGTCTCATTGCTTTGTTTGTTTTGAAATTTGTTTACTCCAATGGGATGTCGGGATGCTGCACGGCAAGCGGCAGATCCTTCTGCGAGAGATAGAACATGTAGAGGATGCAGTCCTTCGTGCCGCGGTTCTCGCCGTGGTGGATGGTGCCCACCATCTCCACGACGGCCTCGCCCTCGTGCACCACCTTCTCCTGGCCGTCCTGCCCGATGATGGTCAGCTCGCCCTGCACCAGTATGCCGTAGTTCATCACGGGGTGGTGGTGCCAGCCCAGCTTATGCCCGGCGGGGAACACGTACTTCACCGCCACCAGCTCGGGCCGCCCCTGAAAGTAGTCGGGCAGCTCCACGCCGTCCCAACTCTGCGAAGTGCGGATGAGTTCGGTGCTCACCACCTGCGGCGCGGGATTGTCCTCCTGCGCATGGGCATCCTTACACGAGTTCAACACACTTGCGCCGCAAATGAAGATGGCGGCAAGCATCCAACTCATAATCTTTCTCATAATTGTCTTGAAATAAAAATTGCTTATAAATGTTTATTTTACCTTGGTCATCTCGAAGGTGGCGGTGTAGGTGCTGCCGTCGGCCTTCTTGCGTAAAGCTGTCCACTTCATCACGCCGTTCTCGATGGTTATTTCCCACCACTCGCGGTTCTCCACGCCGTTGTCCACCCAGCGGCTGCAGAGCAGATTGCCGGCCACGAAGTATTCGTTCAGCGTATTGGCACTGGCCACCCACTGGTCGCCGTCCTTCACATAGTATGTATAGGTGCCGTCAGCATTGTACTCCCAGCGGTGCAACTCGCCGTCGGTGTGCTCATCATTCTCGCTGGTCACCTTGCCCTCCCAGGTGCCAAGAATGGCCTGGCTGTAGTCGGCAGCCATCTTGACGTAACGGACGGGGTACTCCTTCGTGCGCACCACGCTGCCGCCGACCTTCATGCTAAACTTGAGGTAGGCAGTGAACTCGCTGGCGCTGATATCGGCGATGGTTAATCCATACTCCACTGTCGTGTTCTCGCCGTACTGGTTAGTGAGGACCATCTTGTTGCCGTCGATGATTACATCGGTTCCCAGCATATGAAACCAGGCCTTTCCCGCTGCCGGATTATGGTTGAAAGATGCGCTTATGTAGGCGTTGGTGGTAGACACGATATCAAGCACCACCTTCTCGTTTGTCACTACGGGCTGACCGTCGCCGTCGGCTGTTATCCACTTGCCGATAATGTTCTGCACAATCTCTTTCTCGGTGGGAACGGGCACTTTCTTCATTTCGAAGGTGGCGGTGTAGGTGGTGCCGTCCTCGCGCTGGCGCAGGGCAGTCCACTTCATCACGCCGTCGCTGATGCTCTCAATCTCCCACCACTCGCGCAGTTCCTCGCTGTCGGCGGTCTTCTTCCAGCGGGTGCAGAGCAGGGTGCCGTCGACGAAGTATTCAGCCAGCGCGTCATTGTTCGCCACCCACTCGGTGCCTACCTTATTATAATACGCGTAGGTACCGTCGGCCTTGTACTCCCAGCGGTGCATCTCGCCGTCGGTGTGCTCGTCCTCCGCGCTGGTCACCTTGCCCTCCCACGTGCCGAGGATGTCCTGGCTGTAGTCGGCGGTGATGCGGTCATAGCGCTCCTTGCCATAGGCCTCCTGGTAAATTTTTTCACCGTCCTCATAGATGTTCCAGTCGGAACTCATCAGCAAGTCTTTGTCCGTGA
>JAFUSV010000096.1 GCA_017467565.1 Prevotella sp. | reverse complement strand
GGGGAGGGGCAGGGGTGGGGTCAGTATTGTTATAATTCATGTCTGCTTTCGAATGATTCGAAAAGTTTGCTGCAAAAGTACTAAATTTTACTCAGTAGTCAGCGTAATTGCCGTTAAAAGGAGTTAAATAGCTTTTTTGTCTCCAATGGTGATGACGTATTCCGACATGAACGAAGCTCCGGGTTGCAGATGGTTCATGAAGGGCTTGTCGCGGAACTCTCCTTGGTAGCCGCGAGGGTCGCCAAGTCCGTACCACGGTTCGATGCACACGAAGGGAGCCTTCTTCTGATAGGGACTCCAGAAGGCAATGATGGGGCACTTATAGTCAACGGCGACGGCCGTGGTGCCGTCAGGATTGAGCAGTTCGGCACGGTGCGTCTGGCTGTTGTGAATCTTCACCGAGTCGTTGGCAAAGAAGTCGTCGTTGAACAGGATGAGTCCCTCCTTGATGCCCAGTTCTATCTCAGTCATCTCGTGCGAGCCGTCGATGTAGCTCTTCAATCCGGTGAGCTGTTCGTCGTTGTCCAGACGGATGATACCCTTCAGGTCGCTGCCCTCCTTGCAACCGGGAGCCAGGAATGCCGGGTGACCGCCTATCTGGAAATAGATGTCGCGAGTGTCGGTATTCTCTACGTGCCAGATGACGTGTATCTGGTTCTCCTTGAGCTTGTAGGTGACGGCCAGGTTGAAGCAGAAGGGGTACACCTTCAGCGTTTCCTCCGTCTCGTGCAGGGCGTAGGTCACTTTCTCGTCGCCTTGGCTGATGAGCGTGAAGCGAGTGTCGCGGGCAAAGCCGTGGCGGGGCAGATGGTACTCCTTGCCGTCGACGCGGTAGGTGTCGTTTTCCACGCTGCAAACGATGGGGAAGAGTATTGGTGAGCGGCGGGGCCATAGTGCTCCTGCCTGCCACAGATATTCGCGATTGTCGCCGTCCTTGATACTCTGGAGCTCGGCTCCCATGTCAGATACCTCTACGGTAAGATATTCGTTCTGAATCGTTTCCATAATTACTTCAGTGTTACGTTGATTTCTTTTAGTCGCACAAAAGTAATCATTTTCTGTGAATAATCCATCAAAGTGCCCGTCGTTTTAGTCTTTTTTGTGTTTTCCCAATGTGTTCTCATATTTTTTTCCTACCTTTGCACCCATGATTGATTACGATGAACTGAAAGACAAGCGGATAGCCGTGCTGCTGTCGGGCGGCGTGGATAGTGCTGTGGTGGTACACGAGCTGGCTACGCACGGCCTGACACCCGACTGCTTCTACATCAAGATAGGAGCCGACGACAACGACGAGTGGGACTGCTCGATGGAGGAGGACATGGAGATGGCGACGGCTGTGGCCCGTAAGTATGGCTGTCGGCTGGAGGTGGTTGACTGTCATCGCGAATATTGGGATCAGGTGACGGCCTATACTATGAATAAGGTACGCGCGGGAATGACTCCCAATCCCGACGTGATGTGCAACCGGTTGATCAAGTTTGGTGCCTTCCACGAGAAGCGCGGCCATGACTACGACTACATTGCCACGGGTCATTATGCCCAGACGGAAATCCTTCCCCCAACACCCTCGGCAGGGAACGAGAGACTTAAATGGCTCTGCACCAGTCCTGACCCGGTGAAGGACCAAACCGACTTCCTGGCTCAGATATACGGCTGGCAGCTGGAGAAAGCACTCTTCCCCATAGGCCACTACATGAAGGACGAGGTGCGACAGATAGCCGAGCGCGAACATCTGGTGAACGCACGGCGCAAAGACTCGCAGGGCATCTGCTTCCTTGGCAAGATCAACTATACCGACTATATCAAGAGGTACGTGGGCGAACAGCAGGGCGACGTCATCGAACTGGAGACGGGACGCACGATAGGCGCCCACCGTGGCCACTGGTTCTACACCATCGGCCAGCGCAAGGGGCTGGGCTTCGGCGGCGGGCCATGGTTCATCGTCAAGAAGGATGTGGAGGCTAACGTGCTCTACGTCAGTCATGGCTACGACCCCGCGACGGCCTATATGCAGCACTTCCCCATCCACGACTTCCACTCCATCAACGGCATGATGCCCGGCGAGCGCATCACGTTCAAAATACGCCATACCCCGGAATACCATCGTGCTACGCTGGAGACGCTGGGCGACGGCCGCTACATGGTGCACTCGGAAACGAGGATTCACGGTGTGGCGCCGGGGCAGTTCTGCGTTGTTTACGATGAGCATCATCACCGTTGCTATGGTTCGGCCGAGATAACGGTATGAAAGCAGCAAAAGACACTTTTTAACCCTGAGTCGTTATTTTAGGGTTAAAAAGTGCTTAAATGTTTTTTTGTTCCAAGAAAATGTGTTACTTTTGTAGGCTGAAAAAGAAGGCAAAAGCCGTTAGCGGGCTTGAAAATGGCCTCTACGGCGATTTTACGGAAAATCATAAATAGTAAATAAGATAGATGGATCAGACGTTTGACAACGACAGAATTTTGAAAATTAACATTGAGGAGGAGATGAAGTCCTCGTACATCGACTATTCGATGTCGGTCATCGTGGCGCGTGCCCTTCCCGATGTTCGTGATGGATTTAAGCCCGTTCACCGCCGTATCCTTTACGGTATGATGGGTATAGGCAATACAAGCGACAAACCGCACAAGAAGTGTGCCCGCGTGGTAGGTGAGGTGCTGGGTAAGTATCACCCCCACGGCGACTCGTCGGTCTATGGCGCACTGGTACGTATGGGCCAGGAGTGGAACATGCGCTACACGCTGGTTGACGGACAGGGTAACTTTGGCTCGATAGACGGTGACTCGCCTGCCGCCATGCGTTACACCGAGTGTCGCCTGTCGAAGATGGGTGAGCACATCATGGACGACCTGGAGAAGGACACCGTAGACATGGACCCCAACTTCGACAATACGCTGGTAGAGCCCAGCGTGATGCCTACGAAGGTGCCCAACCTGCTGGTGAACGGCGGTAACGGTATTGCCGTGGGTATGGCTACCAACATACCGACCCACAACCTGGGTGAGGTCATCGACGGCTGCTGCGCCTTCATTGACAACCCCGAGATAGATACCGACGGCCTGATGCAGTATATACCAGGCCCCGACTTCCCCACAGGCGCATATATCTATGGCCTACAGGGGGTGCGCGATGCCTACGAGACAGGTCGCGGCCGCATCGTGATGAGGGCCAAGGCCGAGATAGAGAGCGGCGAGACTCACGACAAGATTGTGGTCAACGAGATTCCCTACGGCGTGAACAAGGCCGACCTGGTAGCCTACATTGCCGACCTGGCCGTGCAGCACAAGATAGAAGGCATCTCGAACGTCAACGATGAGTCGGGCCGTCAGGGCATGCGTATCGTCGTCGACGTGAAGCGCGATGCCAATGCCAACGTCATTCTCAACAAGCTGTTCAAGATGACGGCTCTGCAGAGCTCGTTCTCAGTGAACAACATTGCCCTGGTGCCCATACCCGGCACACACGGCAAAATGCGTCCGAAGCTGCTGTCGCTGCGCGAGTGCATCCGCTACTTCGTTGACCATCGCCACGAGGTGACCATCCGTCGCACGAAGTACGACCTGAAGAAAGCTCAGGAGCGTGCCCACATCCTGGAAGGACTGATTATCGCCGTGAACAATATCGACGAGGTGGTGCACATCATCCGTCAGAGCAAGACCCCGACCGACGCCCAGCGCAATCTGGAAGCCCGCTTCAATCTGGACGAACCGCAGTCGAAGGCTATCGTCGACATGCGTCTCAGCCAGTTGACAGGCCTGCGTGTTGACCAGCTGCACCAGGAGTACGACGACCTGATGAAGCTGATAGCCGACCTGGAAGAGATACTGAACAACCCCGAGCGCTGCAAGGAAGTGATGAAGCAGGAGCTGCAGGAGGTGAAAGAGAAATATGGCGACGAGCGCAAGACGGAGATTATACCCTTCGACCATGAGTTCAACGCCGAGGACTTCTATCCCGACGATCCCGTGGTCATCACCATCTCGCACATGGGCTACGTCAAGCGTACGCCCCTCAGTGAGTTCCACGAGCAGAACCGCGGCGGCGTGGGTGCCAAGGCTGCCCGCCACCGTGACAATGACTTCACGGAGTACATCTAACCCGCCACGATGCACAACACGCTGCTCTTCTTCACCCAGAAGGGGCGCTGCTACTGGCAGAAGTGCTACGAGATACCCGAGGGCGACAAGAACTCGAAGGGACGCGCCATACAGAATATGCTCAATATAGAGCCCGACGACGCCATCAACGCCGTGCTGCGCATCAAGAAGTTCGACGATGAGGAGTTCCTCAACAGCCACTATGTGATATTTGCCACCAAGCAGGGCATTGTCAAGAAGACCTGCCTGAACCAGTATAAGAATGTACGTGCTGCCGGTGTGCGCGCCATCAATATCAACGAGGGCGACGAGGTGGTATCGGTACGTCTGACCAACGGCAAGAACGAGATCGTCATGGCCAACCGCAACGGACGTGCCGTGCGCTTCAACGAGAACCAGGTACGTACCATGGGCCGCGTCTCTACGGGTGTCATCGGTATGCGACTCGACGGCGGCGACGACGAGGTGGTAGGCATGGTGTGCGTCAATGACCCTCAGAAGGAGACCATCATGGTGGTCAGCGAAAATGGCTACGGCAAGCGCTCAGACATAGAGGACTACCGCAAGACATCGCGTGGCACCAAGGGCGTGAAGACCCTGGCCATCACCGAGAAGACCGGAAGACTGGTAAGCATCAAGGTGGTCACCGACGAGAACGACCTGATGATCATCAATAAGAGCGGCATCCTGATACGCCTGGCTGTCAGCGAGGTGCGCGTGATGGGCCGAGCCACGCAGGGCGTACGCCTCATCAACCTCACCAAGAAGAACGACACCATCGCCAGCGTATGCAAGGTGATGAAGTCTACCGACGACGATGAAGTAGACCTGGAGGCACTCGAAGAGGCTAACGAAGAGGCTGAGGCTCCCTTAGTTTCCTTCGACTCAGATGACACAGACGCCCCAGTGGCCCCAGAAGAATAAAGGAACTGTTTAACCAAAATGATAACGAATATGAAAAAGTTTATGATGATGGCCATGATGGCAGCAGCTGCCACCACAGCCTTTGCCCAGGATGCCCTGGTGAAAGAAGCTAAGAAACTCTCTGGTAAAGGAGATTTCAACGGTGCACTACAGACGTTGGCACCGGCCCTCACATCAAGCGAGACATTGGATAAGGCCGCTGCATGGAACATGCAGTCGCAGATTAACTATGATGCCTATATGGCTGTTCAGAAGGCTGACGCTGAGAATCAGGTCATGAAGAAGCAGGTGCCCTACGACACGCTGGCTATGTACAAGCATGCCGTGGCTGCCTGGGAGGGAGCATTGAAGTGCGATGAGCTCGACCAGCTGCCCGATGCCAAGGGTAAGGTGAAGTTGAACTTCCGTTCGGGTGCCCAGAACCGCTTCAAGAATCATGGTGTAGCCATGGTGCAGGGTGGTCAGTACTTCTATTCTAACAAGAAGTACGAGGAGGCCCTGAATGCCTGGAAACTCTATCTCGGCATGAAGGATACTCCTATCTTCGCTGAGGTGAAGGACTTCCCGCGCGATCCTTTCTATGCTGACATCGCCTACTATGCTGCATTCCTGTCGTACCAGCAGAAACACTATGCCGACGCTGAGAAGTATGCCCAGCTGACCAAAGAGGTTGACCCCTCGAAGGCTGCCGATGCCAACGAGATCATGCTGTTTGCCAAGAAGGACAACATGAAGAGCCACGAGGACTCGCTGGCTTATGTCGCCATGGTGAAGGAGATGCACAAGGCTGATCCTGCTGACGATCGCTACTTCAACCTGCTGATGGAGTACTACACCCGCGGCAATAACCCCGCTGCCACACAGGAGTGGCTGAAGGAGGAGATAGCCACCAATCCTGAGAACAAGATGGTGTGGGCTCTGAAGGGTGAGGCCGAGATGAACAGCGAGAAGTGGGCTGAAGCCATCGAGAGCTACAAGAAGGCTATCGAGATAGACAACAGCTTCGTGCAGTGCGTGTTCAATGCCGGTCGTTGCTACTACGCCCAGGCTATGGAGCTGCAGAACCAGCTGGCTGACAAGAACAACATGATTACGCCCCAGAACCGCGAGAAGGTGGCCGTGGTGGTCAACCAGGCTAAGGACTTCTATCTGCGTGCCCGTGAGCTGGATCCCAGCCGCGACGTCTGCAACTGGGCTTATCCTCTGTACCAGATTTACTACTGGCTAAAGGACGAGGCTAAGATGAAGGAACTGGAGAGCGTTGATCCTTCGCTGGCACAGTAAGTGGAATGTAATAATGTAATAATTTAAAAATGTAATAATTAGAGGGGAGTATGGCTAAGCAACATTTGGTTTGCTTGCTTCTCTTACTAATGATAACACCGTGCCTGCGGGCTCAGAAGAAAGAGCTCAGTCAGGCACGGTCTTATATCAAGAGCGGCAAATACACTGAGGCAGAGAAGGCAATGACCGATCTGCTGAAGGACTCGGCAAATAGGGATAACAAGCGCATCTATTTGACGTGGTATGAGGCCGTGCGCGGTCAGTACGACCAGGGCAATGAGAAACTCTATCTCAAGCAGAAGTACGACACGGCCGCTTTCTTCTCGACCACCAAGCGCTTGTTCGTGGTGGCAGAGAAAATAGACAGCGTGGAGATGCGACCCGACAGGAAGGGCAGGGTGGTGCTGGATTATAGAAACAAACATGCTGCCCAGATGAATGCCATACGTCCCAACCTGTTCAATGGCGGTACGTATCATGTGAGAAAGGGCAACTGGAAAGAGGGCTATGCATTTTTCGAGACTTATCTGGATTGTGCACGACAGCCGCTCTTCGTGACCTATAACTACGCCGAGAACGACCAGCGTATGGCTGAGGCTGCCTACTGGGCAACGTATTGTGGCTATAAGATGAACGATGCCGTGCTGACCCTGCGCTATCACAAACAGGCCCTGCAGGACTCTGCCCGTGCTGACTTCACGCTGCAGTTTGTAGCTGAGGCCCGACGCTTGCTGAAGGATGACGAACTCTATCTGGCTACGCTGAAGGAGGGTTTCCGTCGTTATCCGCAGTTCCCTTATTTCTTCCCCCGACTGATGGATATCTACACCAGTCGCGGCCAGTATGAACTGGCATTGGCGGTGGCCGACTCAGCTCTGGCAGTCAACGACTCCAGCCAGCTGTATGTCTTTGCCAAGTCGTCGACCTTGCTCCGTCTGGGACGCTACGAGGAGAGCATCGTCTACAGCGACCGCTTGATGACGCTCAACGACAGCCTGCCCGAGGCTTACTTCAATGCAGGTACTGCCTATGTCAGCATGGCCGCCGAGCTGAATCCGCGCAAGGACAAGCGGCGCATCAAGTCGTATTACCAGAAAGCACGCTTCTACGTGGAGCGCTATAGGAAGTTGGCTCCCAAGGAACAGGAGAAATGGGCACCGCTGCTCTATCGCATCTACCTCAACTTGAATATGGGAAAACAGTTTGATGAGATAGACAGGATGTTGAGGATTGATAAATGAGAATTGACTATTGACAATTGAGCTATGAAAATATGTATTGTGGCGGGTGCACGGCCCAACTTTGTGAAAGTGGCTCCGCTGATTCGTGCAATAGAGAAGACAGACGGCGCTGACTACCAATTGGTGTATGCCGGACGCGAGGATGACCCTACGCTCGAAGATTCGCTCTTTGACGACCTGCAGATGCCTCGCCCCTCGGTGTTCCTGGGTGTAGACAGCGTCAGCCTCAATGAGATTACGGCGAGGGTGATGGCAGAGTTCGATGCTCTTCTGACGCGTCAGCCCGTTGATGTGGTGATTGTCGTCGACGACCTGGCTTCCACCATGGCGGCTGCCATCGTGACGAAAAAGCGCGGCATCCGTCTGGCACATCTCGTGGCAGGCACTCGTTCGTTTGACATGAACATGCCAAAGGAGGTCAATCGCCTGGTCATCGATGCACTGAGCGACTATCTGTTTACGGCTGGCGTCAAGAGCAACAGCGTGGCCACCCGCGAGCAGGGCGATGCCGACAACACATATTTGGTAGGAAACATACTGATGGATACGCTGCGGTACAACTATCAGCGGTTCCGCAAACCGCAGATAGACGTGGAACCAGGCAAGTATCTGGTCTTTACACTCAACCGTAAGGCTCTGATGGCCGATGAGGAAAAGCTGGCGCAGCTATTGCGTGCTATGGTTGAGGCTACCGACGGTCTGCCCATCATTGCTCCGCTGCGAGGCAAAGCCTACGAGATAGTGGAGTCTATCATCAATAACCTCACATCTCAAACCTCAAACCGCAAATCTCAAACCTCAAACCTCAAATCTCAAATCTCAATCCATAAATCCCTGTCTTACTTGGAGTTCGGCTGGCTGACGTCTCAAGCCCGCGGCATCATCACCGACTCGGGCAATGTGGCTGAGGAGGCTACGTTCAATCATGTGCCTTGCATCACGCTCAACAGTTACACGGAGCATCAGGAGACGGTCACCATAGGCAGCAATGTGCTGGTGGGTGAAGACCCGCAGAAGCTGCGCGAGGCCCTCGCGCTGATGGTTGCAGGCAAGTGGAAAGAAAGCGCCCTGCCTGACCGTTGGGACGGTCGTACGGCAGAGCGCATCGTCAGCATTCTGTTAAAGTAAAAGGTAAAAGTGAAAAGTGAAGAGTGAAGAGTGAAGAATTTCCTACCGGTCACCAATAATGGCGGCAGCAAATTCTTCACTCTTCACTCTTCATTCTTCACTTTCTAGTAGTTCTCTGCTTTCACCTGGAAATAGCTCTGGGGATGGTCACAGACGGGACATACGTCGGGAGCCTTGCGGCCGATGACGATGTGTCCGCAGTTGGCGCACTGCCAGATGACGTCGCCGTCCTTAGAGAACACACGTTCCTTCTTCACGTTGTCGAGCAGCTTGCGGTAACGCTCCTCGTGAGCCTTCTCGATGGCAGCCACACCCTCGAACTTCTCGGCTATCTCGTCGAAGCCTTCCTCGCGGGCCTCGCGGGCCATGCGGGCATACATGTCGGTCCACTCGAAGTTCTCGCCGCCGGCTGCAGCCTCCAGGTTGCTGGCTGTGTCCTTGATGCTGCCACCCTCTAAGAGCTTGAACCACATCTTGGCATGCTCCTTCTCGTTGGCTGCTGTCTCTTCGAAGATGGCGGCTATCTGTACGTAGCCGTCTTTCTTGGCTTTCGATGCCCAGTAGGTGTACTTGTTGCGGGCCATCGACTCACCTGCAAATGCTTCCTGCAGGTTTCTTTCTGTTTTTGTTCCTTTTAAGTTTTTCATTTTTTTATGAGCCCCCTAAGTTAGGGGGATGGGGTCTGAACAAGCGTTAACCAGACGGATTTAAATTGTAAATAATTATTTGAAGTAGAGGGTAGGGAATCTGCGCTTGTTCAGACCCCCAACCCCCTAACTTAGGGGGCTAAGGTTATACGGTAATCTCGCCGCAGATGCTCTGGCGCATGAACTTACGTACTATTTCGGGGTCTTCGTACTTGCCCTGCAGGTACATCAGCTTGGTGACGGCGCTCTCTACCGTACCGTCATAGCCGCTGATGACACCGGCTTCCTTCAGTTGGAATCCTGTGTCGTAGCGCCCCATCTCGACACGGCCTTGCAGACACTGGCTGATGTTGATGACCACCTTGCCGCGGCGGTGTGCCTCGCGGAGGGCACTGATGAGCCAGGGGCTCTGTGGGGCGTTGCCGCTGCCGTAGGTACGCATCACGATGCTGCGTAGGTTGGGTGTGGAAATGATGTGTCGTATCAGGTCTTCGCGAACGCCGGGGAAGAGCGAGAAGATGATGACGTTGGCATCCAACTCGAATTGCGGTACTATCGGCTTGCGGTAGTTGGGCCGATGTATCATGTCTTCGTGATACGTAATCTGGACACCCGCATCGGCCAGATGAGGGTAGTTGAATGACTCGAAGGCATTGAACTCGTCGGCGCTCTGCTTGGTGGTGCGGTTGCCTCGCATCAGGTGACCGTTGAAGTAGATGCCTACCTCGGGTACGATGGGCGTTCCGTCCTGATGGCGGGCGGCAGCCATCTCTATCGAGGTGATGAGATTCTCCTTGCCGTCAGTGCGCAGCTGGCCGATGGGCAGTTGCGATCCGGTGAGGATGACGGGCTTGGTGAGGTTCTGCAGCATGAATGAGAGGGCCGATGCTGTGTAGGCCATCGTGTCTGTGCCGTGCAGGATGACGAATCCGTCGTACTCGTCGTAGCGGTCGGTGACGAGCCGTGCCAGTCGTATCCAGAACTGGGGCGACATGTCGCTGGAGTCGATGGGTGGTGAGAACTGGTAGGTGGATATTTCTGTCTGAAACTGCTCCAGCTCAGGAACACGACTGAGCAGATGCTCGAAGTCGAAGGGCTCCAGTGCTCCGGTGTGCGGATTATGGTTCATGCCGATAGTTCCGCCGGTATAAATCAAAAGTACTTTCGTGGTCACCTTTTTCTTTCCTTTCTTTTTTTAAGGCGGTAAAACCGCCTTACACACTAATGTTTTAGAACCGTATGTCGAGCTCCATGTCTACGAGGTTGTAGCTCTGGTGAGCGGCGCGCTCATTGACGCGGGCATATTCAACGTTGAGCTGCAGGTTGCGGGTGAACAGGTAGTCGGCACCTATCTCATAGAAGGTCTTGCTGCTGCCCCAGGTCTTCTGGTCGCGATAGACGTCGTAGCGGGCCTTGACGTGGAGTTTCTTCTCTATGACAGGAGCGATGCAGAGGGCATAGAGGCCGTCGGCCTTGTCGCCTTTGGATGGGTCGGCACCGAAGCCCTGCGAGTGGATGTACTCCGTGCGGAATGTCCAGTCGTCCTTGGCATATTCGGCCGAGAGGGCATAGCGGTTCTTCTGTACGTTGTCATTGCCTATCTGGCTGCTGCCCGTCCATCCGAAGGCACCGATGCGCAGGCCCTCGATGGGCATGACCCACAGGCCGCCGATGATGTCCTTCTGGTTGTTCCTGTCCTTCTGGTTGATGCCCTCGCCGTTGAACACACCTACCTGATAGTGGAGCAGATGGCGGCCGCCCACCCGGAGCAGGTCACCCTGCAGCTGCACGCCGATGTCGCGGCCATTGGAGGCATGCTGACCTGTGCGGTCGTTGAATCCGGCCAGCTTCGTGACGTTCTGTGAGTAGGACATAAACCCCTGCGTGATGGGGTGCATGGGGTTCTCGAATGTGAACGGACGCTTGAACTGTCCCACCTTCACACGTAGGAACTCGTACTTCTGCCACTCGCCGAAGAGGTCTACCAGCCGTATGTCGGTAGAGGACTTGTCGGGGTCGTAGGTGTTGCCATTGACCTGCATCTGCACTTTGTAGTAAAAGTTATCGTGAGCGCGGCCTTCGAGTGAGAGTCGTACCAGTCGGAGGTTGAACGCGTTCTGGTGGGCGCCCTCCTTGTCGGATGCCTGATACTGCACCATGCCGTATCCGCTGACCTTCAGGTCCTGGAACCACGGGTTCTGTGCACTGGCCGTCATGGCGGCGGCGATGATGATGAGTAGTGAGATGATTCTTCGTGTCATAGGATTTTGTTTTTTAGATTCTTCTGCAAAGTTACAACAAAAAAGCGGAACTACCAAATTTGCGGCCCTTTGGCTCGTTAAAAAATGTAAACATGCTGTTTGCCTGGAGGGAGTATGCTGTTTACTCGGAGAAAGTATGCTACTTACTCTGAGAGAATGGCCTACTTTGTGCAAGACGTTGCATTCCTGATTGTGTTGACAGTCTTGCGTTACAGCGTTACAGTGTTACAGTTAGAAATGAGGCTTATCAATAGGCAAATATTGCTCTACATCTATATCTATATATTTATTTATAAATATATAGATATAGATGTAGAATTTCTTTTTGTCATTTTAGGTACCTGAAAACTAACTGTAACACTGTAACACTGTAACGCTGTAGCGCTGTAGCGCTGTCTTTTCCTGAATATGGTTGACTCCTTTTAGCCCTTGTTCTTTAACATTTGCCTACCCGTACTGAATTGGTTGACTGTCTCGACTGAGTACAGTTGACTACTTTCACTGGAGAGGTTGACTCTTTTCCTAAGAACGT
>JAFUSV010000011.1 GCA_017467565.1 Prevotella sp. | reverse complement strand
TTCACTTTTCACTTTTCACTCTTCACTTTTCACTCTTCACTCTTCACTTTTCACTTTTCACTCTTCACTCTTCACTTTTCACTTTTCACTCTTCACTTTTCACTTCTTCAGCCTGAACCACTTCGAACTGTCCTTCTGGCTGGTCAGGACTACCTCGGTGGGGTTGTCCTGGTCATTGAACGTCAGCACGTAGGGACTGTTGTCCAGGACGAATGCCAGCATAGGCGACACGATGGCGGCATAGTTGTAGTACAGGTTGGCGCTCTCCGTGGCCTTGATGCTGATGGCCGAGGCCTGCTCGTCGATGACATCCATGCTGATGCCGTGGCATATCTCGTAGGCCCACGACGAATAGCCCGACGTCCATCCCATGACGATACGGTGGCTGTCATCGTTGCGCGACAGTTTGTTCATGCCGATGTACACATCTTTCAATGTCTCGTAGCGCAGACGACCCAGCTGACTGGACACATTCTTCAGCAATGTGCTCATCTCATCGCACATCTCGTAGTTGGCGCCAGTCTTGCCATAGACGAAGTGCCACTGGGTGCTGGCACCGCAGAAGCGCTCCAGTGCCGTGGGGTATGGCAACTGCATGCGACCGTCGTCCGAACGCAGGCTCTTGCTCTGCTCATCGTACTGCAGTTCGAGTGCCGACACACCAGCGAGCGTGACTGGCTGATAGAAGCGCAGGCCCTTAGCGGTATAGACATACGGCATATTCTGACTCTGCCCGTCGGCATCGTACTCCATGTGGTTCTCCATGATGGTGGCAGGGATGGTGGTGCCGTCTACCACAATACGCTTGCGGGTATCTGGGCCTACCTGTTGGCGCATGCTCACCACCTTATTAATATAGGTAGCTGACTCTTCGCTGAGCGGATACATGCGCAGCAGGTTGCCATGCTTTACGCCGCGCAGCACCACCTCGGAGGCCGAGGCCGATACAAAGGTGAACTCGTAGTCGCTGGCATAGCCGTCGAAATCGGTGCCCGAGGGCTGCGACCAGTAGTGCAGCAGCGGGTTGTAGGTATCGAAGGTCAGCATGACACCGCGGCCATTGACTATCTGGTAGTCGGAGGTCACCTCCTGACCGGCAGCATAGCTGCCACTGACCGAGCGGTTGTCGATGGGCTGCTCGCAAGCCAGCGTCACCTGCCCGTCCATGAACTGCGCGGTGTAGGCGATGCCTCCATACTCCAAGTCGCTGGGATAGAAGTCTACAGCCCATCCGTACTCGTTGCCCTCCAGTATCTGGTAGTACTGCTCAGTGGCTTTCTGCTGGCGCTGTGCCGGCGAGTCGCCAAAGACATTCTCCGTCTCGGGCGAGCAAGAGGCCAGAAGGCCTAAGCCACAAACACAAAACAAAAACCTCTTTATCATCGTATCTCTTTATTCTTAACTCTTAATTTTTCACCAAGAACTCTTCTCCCGTCAGTTTCACCGTGCCATTGAGCACGTTGTCTATGCGGCGCTGCAGCACGTCGCGCATCTGGTCGAGGTCTATGCCCCATGCCGACCGCATGTAGTCACGGATGATGGTCAGCTTGCGGTCAATGATAGCTGCGCCCTCTGTGCCTGCCGTGCGCATCTTCTGGTTCCACTGGTCCTGCGTGTAGATCAGGTAGAAGGACAGGGTCTCGGCAAAGTCCTCGTTGTATTCGCTCATGGCATAGGCATTGATAAAGCCGGCCTTGAGCGCATCGCTCTCCTGAATGGTAGACCACTCGCCCGTCACGTACTTCGTGTCCGAGATGGTGCGGAAGTCGGTGGTGTAGTCCTTGCTCTGCGTCAGGATGTGTGTAAACTCGTGGTGCATAATCTGGAAATAGTCGTTCAGGGTGCTCTTGTCCGTCTTGAAGAAATTAACGGCATAGAGTGTCACCTTCAGGCCATCCTCGGCAGTACCCATCTTGACCGTACCTTTCTTATTATGTGCATACGACCCCACGAACTGGATAATCTTAGGCGCATAGGTACGGGTGAAATCGATGCCTGCCACCTCGTCGTAGGCTTGCAGCCAGCAGTAGAGCACAGCCTTGGCCAGCTTCACAGACTGCTGTTTGTCGGCCGGCACCAGGTAGTGCTGGTAGTCGGTCTCCTTGTCCTCCAACCGATACTTCAGGTCGATATTGTAGGGCACCACGTAGTTGTCGTATATCCACCTGTCGAAGTCGCTCTGAGGCTCCTCGCTGTCCTTGAAGATACTGGTGGAGTTCAGCTCGTCGTCAGAGCAGGAGGTTATTGTTGCGGCAAGACCGCAACACACTGTCATAGCGACTATGATATTCTTGATTGTTTTCATCTTCAATTTCAAACTTCAAACTTCAAACCTCAATCTCTCGGATTCGCCGTGATGCCCGCCTTGATGACATTCTCTGGCAACTGGATGGCACGGCGCGGGTCGTCCTTCTTCATCGTGTCATAGACGGTGATGTTACCATCCTTGACAGCCCGACGATAAATCTCTATGCCGTAGCGCTTCACGTCCTGCCAGCGCAGTCCTTCGTGGAGGGTCATCACGCGGCGGGCATGCAGGATGGCATGAATCAGATTCTCCTGTTCGCCAGGCTCGACGGTGAAGTCAGGATCGAGACGCTTCTTCGGCGTAGGTTCCTCAGGGGTATAGTAGTCCATGCCCTTGGTGCTGAACATACCCGACCCTTCCTTAGGACCGTAGATATCGGCCAGCAACTCAGCATTGACGTCGTAATTGGACTTCGTGAATGAGTGCATCCAGGTCGTCAGGTCGTCGTAGGCTTTCTGGTAGTCACCCTTCAGGGCGTATGCCTCGGCACGTTCCAGCAGCACGGCGTCGGTAGTCAGCACAGGCATCATCATCTTCGGATAGCCTATACCCTTCGTAATATCGGTGTATTGCACGAACTGCGCCAACTTGTACATCAGCACCTTGGGCCCTTCGTTCATATTATTGATGCCGAAGTAGAAGTTATTCTCCGTACCCCAGAAGCCCCGGCTCTTCACGGTCTCCGTCTCGGCTATCTTGTCGTTGTGGGTGTATTTGAAGCCCACAGCTGTAGGCCCGTATATCCACTCCCAGTAGGAGTTAGTGCTCAGCAACAACAGGTTGGCCTTGCTGTCGGCACTGACGAAGGCGTTGGCGCGCTGTCCATCGTTGATGGATATCTGGCCCAGCTCCTCCCAGTTGCGCAGGTTCTCGGCGGGCGAACTGCCAAGCACACGGGTGGCGTACTCGATGCACTTGTCGAGGTTCGACTTGTCGTCCTGCATGTAGTACAGGTAGAAGCGGGCGGCAAAGGCATTGGCAGCCTTGACGTTGAAATGGTATTTCACTACCGAGTGGAGCTCGTCGCTGACCATCGGCAGACCTTCCTCTATGTCGGCAGCTATGTTGCGGTAAAGGTCGGCCATGGTGCCACGGGGATAGACGGGTGTCACCTCGGTGAGCACACGGTTGATGTACGTGATGCCCAGGTCCTCATTGCACGTCTTCGGGCTGTAAGCCTTACAGAAGACGTTGCCCAACATGAAGTGACAGAAGGCACGGCACATCAGGGCCTCGCCCAACTGTGCCCGCAGGTTCTCTGGTCGTCCCAGCTTGTCGATGGCAAAGATGACGTTGTTGGCGGCGGCAATGCTCTTGTAGCAATGATCCCACAGGGCATAAGGTGTGTCCTGCGACGTCGTGGTGACATCCTGCCAAGTGGCGGCCTGCTCTTGCAGCGGCTGGAAGGCGGTGTAGGCACTGCTCTCATCATTGCGGTCGGTATTGTCGCTATACATCTCGCAAAGCATGATGCTCGACGTCATGGGGTAGGCACTGACCAGCAGGTCTGTGATCTTCTCCTCGTTGTCCAGTTCTGCACGGTTGTCGGGCAGCACGTCGAGATAATCGTCGCAAGCGGCAAACAGCAATGCTGTTGCCACAATGCAAAAATTCAGCAATTTAAAAATGTAAGAATTATATTTTGCCATATTTATTTCATTTTTACATTATCATAATTTTTACATTATTACATTTTATAATTTTTACATTTTCCTTATATTCCCAATCTCAGCGTCATCGTGTACTGCTTAGGTACGGGCGCTGCGACACCGCCAGCCTGGAAGAACTCGGGGTCTTGACCGTTGAGTTTCTTGTCTGAATAGATCAGGAAGAGGTTGGTGGCCTGCAGTTTCAGTGAGAGGTCGCTGATCTTGAGCGGCTTGAGCCATGCCTTGGGGAAATCATAGCTGAGCGAAATCTCCTTCATACGGATGAAGTCGCCCTTGGCTATGCGGGCCGTCGAGTAATTGTAGGCATTGTAGAGTGCACCCATGTAGGAGTTTTCTGCCACCTGACGCTTCGTGAGGATGGCAGGCACGTCGGTCTTCTGTTCGTCGCCGGGCATCGTCCAGCGGTTGACAAACTCACGCGGCATGGCGTCAAGGTCACTGTAGCTGCTACTGAACACAGGATTCAGACGTACGACATTGCCAAACGAATAGGTCATGAAGATGTTCAGACGGAACCCTTTATAGCGCAGCACGTTGCCCAGGCTACCTGTCACGGTGGGGTCGCTGGGACCTTCGTAGACCAGGTTCTCCGTCTTCTGCGACTGGAAATTGATGGTCTCGCCCGAGCTGACGACGGTGCCATCCTGATTGGTCAGCATAGGCAGTCCGTTGGCATCGAGTCCGTTGAAGCGCAGTGAGAACAGCGAACGGGCTGGATAGCCCTCCAGGGCGAAGCCTCGGCCCGACACCAGCTGCACGATGTTGGCATCGGCCTCCAGGTCGGTGATCTCGGTCTTCACGTACGAATAGATGAGGTTGGTCTCCCACGAGAAGTCTTTCTTGACGATATTCTTCGTCGAGAAGCTCATCTCAGCACCATGTGACTTCATGGTGGCTACGTTGGCCATCTTCGAGATGGCGCCGTCCATGCCCGACGTATAGATGAGTCCTATGAGGTCGAAGTTGTTACGCTTGTACCAGTCGAATGCCACATTGATGCGGTTACCCAGGAATCCCATGTCTACACCGATGTTCAGCTCGTGCTTCTTCTCGTAGGTCAGGCTCTCGTTGGCGGGCACCTCTATCTCCATACCGCTCTCCTGAATGGTGGTGAAGGGACGGTAGGGCTTGAAGTTGCGCAGCACGACGGTGGCATTGCTCACAGACGAAGGACCGGGGTCGGCCGTCAGCGAGTAGCTGGCCTTCAGCGAGAGGTGCGACATGGCGGGCTGCAACGACTCGAAGAACGACTCCTCGTGTGCGTTCCATGCACCAGAGACGTTCCATGTGGGCAACCAGCGGGCCTGTCGGCTGGGTCCCAGTCGGTTGGTACCCTCATAGCGGTAAGTGCCGTTCACGATGTAGCGTCCCTTATAAGAATAGGTGGCATTGCCGAAGAATGCTGCCGAACGGTTGCGATAGTGGTTGACAGAATAATAGTCGGAGCCGTCCTCGATACTTTTCTTGAAAAACTCCAGGATATAGAAAGGCAGCTCGCCCTTGTCGTACTGCATGCCCCACCCTAACAGATAGTTGCGCTGGCGGTCGACACTGCCTATCTCCGTACCGCCAAAGACATTGACGATGTGGGTATTGTCGAACACATGGTTCCAGTTACCCGTGAAGCGGAAGTCCACGGAGCGCATCTTATTGTCGGTCTTCATGTAGATACCGCCAGTGGGCAGGATGCTG
>JAFUSV010000095.1 GCA_017467565.1 Prevotella sp. | reverse complement strand
GTGAAAAGTGAAAAGTGAAGAGTGAAGAGTGAAGAATTTGCTGCCGCATTTTGAAAGTGATAATTTGATTTGATGAAAAAAATACTATTGACGATAGTTGCTTGCCTGTCGGCAAGCATGGTGCTGGGAGCCGAGACACCCGCTGTAGACGAGTTGCCTGACAGTACCGTCAGCGTGAAGAAAAAGAAGTCGCCACTGGACTGGAAACCTGTCAAGTGGTTCATCAAGAACTGGACGGCCTACGACCCCAAGTACGCCGTGCCGTCGTTCTACAACTGGGCCCTGCAGCTGCAGAACACCACGTCGGTGGAGTTCCTGCGCACGGAGACCCCCGAGGGCATGAACCTGGAGATGTGGTCGAAGTGGAGCAACAAGATAGGCCCCTACCTGGGCTGGCGCTTCCTGTTCTACGGCATGACCATCGACCTCAATGCCCTGGGCAAGTCGAAGAAACGCCGTAATGAGTTCACCCTGTCTATCAACTCGAACCTGCTCAACCTCGACCTGATACGCCGCCGCACGGGTGGCGACTTCGGCATCTCGAAGCTGGAGTTCCGCGACCCTGCCAACGGCACAGTCACCGACTTCAGTGACATGGCCGACGTATATGGTGTAGGCGACCTGATACAGTACGACCTGACGGGCTTCAACCTCAACTATTTCACCAACCACAAGAAATACTCCAACCCTGCCGCCTTCAGCAACGGTGCCATACAGCTGCGCTCCGTGGGCTCGCCCATCGTCGGCCTCGGCTACAGCTATCAGAAGGTGAGGAGCGACCTGTCGGAGCTGTTCACCAGTATCGGCACCCTGCAGGCCCTGGTGGACGAGGATCACCTCATGGACCTGCTGATCAACAGCGAAGACCCCGAAAAGGCATTAGACTTGTTCGACCGGATGGAGAGTGCTGATGAGACCAACCTGGAGACCAGCGAGGATCTATTGCTGGAGCTGGCCGACTTCATGTGGCCCGCCATGAAGGAGAACAAGAACCTGCGCACGCTCTTTGCCAACCACATACCCACCACGACGAGAATCTATGACTGGCACCTGCAGCTGGGCTATGCCTACAACCTCGTGTTCTCGCGCCGACTCATGCTCGGCGCCTCGCTCGTGCTCTCGCCAGGCATCAAGCGCGTCAAGGCCGACAACAAGGCCAGCTTCACCTATCGCCACTCGGCAGGGCTGGCCGACCTGGTCAACCGCAAAGAGCCGGGCTACAACCTTGCCCCCAATGCCTTCGAATACCAGTATGACGACAATCATGTAGACCTCAATATCTTTGCCAAGGCCAGCCTGGTGTGGAACTACAACCGCTGGCGTGCAGGCGTGATGGCCTCCTACAGCAACTATTTCTACCATAACAAAGGCATGATGGTGGACAATGCCTACGGCAACCTGACGGCCTACGTGGGCTACTGCTTCGGACGCAAGAAGGAGTTCCGCTACAACGGTGCCAAGCGTCAGGACTACATCAACGCTGCCCTGACCCACAGCCAGATAGAGGAGATGCACGACACCATGCCTGCCAGCAACCTGAAGCAGGCATGGCAGGCTAAGGACGAGGACGAGACGCCGCGCTACCACAGCGACCGCTTTGCGCTCAACATCAACGGCTGCGACCTGGTGCAGGGCGAAGACGGCTCGTACGGCTCGTTCACCATCGAGGACGGCTTCATCACGCCCGGCCAGGACAGCGACAACCGTCTGACCAAGGGCACCACTTTCTATCTGGACAAGAACGGCACGTTCTCGCTGCAGGCCGGCCACAAGAGCAATTTCCGCGCAGGCAACTGGCTGAAGAAGGAGCTCGCCATCGACGAGATAGCCCAGCGCTGGTATCCCGAGATGCTGCACTACGTGGTGAAGGGCAAGCTGACGCTCTACCTGCGCGGACGCATCTTCGGCTCGAAGAAACCCGTGAAGATGGAGATAGACAATGTATGCTTCAGCCACGGCAAGGAGACCAAGAACTTCATGCTGATGGGCATCAAGGGCTTCAAGTCGAAGTCTACCTACAGCATAGACGGCCGCGTGCAGCTGAACGACAAGACCTTCCGCGTCTACATCGAGCAGCAGAAGCGCAACCACGAGGCCGACGTCTTCATCTCGCGCATCTACCGCTCTAACGCCAACTGGATGGAGCGCATAGACGGGCAGAAGGGCATAGGCCGCCTGTCCATACCCGGCACCCACGACTCAGGCACGTCATCGCTGCAGGAGACGGCGGCCCTAGTCGATGCCAGCCACACGCAGAACTTCAGCATGACCGACCAGCTCTACGACGGCATACGTGCCTTCGACATACGCCTGAAGAGCGACATGCACTACGGCCACACCTTCAAGTGCCGCGACCGCTTCGACTCTACCATGGTGGCATGGGACCACTTCCTCGACGAGCACCCCAGCGAGTGCATCGTGGCCATGGTGGGCAGCGACGAGGGCGGCAAGTGGAGCGACGAGATGAAGAGCAACTTCAACGAGATACTCAAGCGCTATTCTCACCGTTTCGTCGAGAACTTCGACGCTGCTACGCCCCTCAAGGACTTGCGCGGCAAGATTCTCGTCATACGCCGTCAGGACGAGTGCCCCTTCGGCAAGCTGCTGCGCTTCGAGGATAATGCCGTCTTCGACTACGACGGCTTCCACGTGGAGGACGTCTACAAGGAGCACAAGACGTACAAGAAGATCAAGATTGTGGAGCAGAATATCCGCGAGGCTTACGAGAACGACGACCCGCAGAAGTGGTATGTCACCTTCAACAGCATCGCCTGGTCGCCTCGCCGCCACATCCCCTACAACTACGCATGGGGTGGCAAGGCCAAGAACATACGCAAGCCGATGAACAAGTCGCTGCGTGAGATTATCGAGCTGAAGGGCTACTCCAACTTCGGCATGGTGTTCCTCGACTTCTACAATGATCACGGTGAGAACCCGCAGGTGGTCAACTCTATCATCGACTCCAACTTCCACATGGAGGAGGAGTAGTTTCTGAATTTAGAGTTAAGAATTTAGAATTAAGAGGTATTCTCGCTTCGCTGCGAGTAAGAATTAAGAATTATCGCCTTCGGCGATTAAGATTTTAGAGTTATTCTCGCTTCGCTGCGATTAAGAATTTAGAATTAACTCGTCGTCGAAATACTTCTTAATTCTTAATTCCTACTCGCCGAAGGCGATACCTCTTAATTCTAAATTCTAAATTCTTAATTCAGACTTCCTCTTCTGCCATATCTCCACGGAGTTGATGATGTTCTGCCAGAGGATGTAGCAGCCGGGACCTACCGACGACAAGGGGTTCAGGTAGGTGTAGGCCATCCAGATGGCAAAGGCGGTGTTCTTCTGTCCCATGGCCTGACCAGCCTCTATCATGCGGCCGAAGTAGTGGCCTATGTACTTACCCACGGCAAACTGAATGACGCAGATTACCAGCCCCAGCGTGGCTATGCCCGTGAGCAGCCATACGCTGGCCTCGGCATGCACGATGTTCTTCACCGTCGTGCCCGTCACTATCAGCAGTGAGCAGGCCCAGAGGTAGTACGACAGGTCCTTGACCGAGATGACCCACTGGTGGAATCGGTGCAGCGCCGCCGTGTGCTTCACGATGTAAGCCAGCAGCATGGGCAGCAGCAGGACGATGGACACGCCGTAGAGTATGGTGGCAAAGGCCGACAGGAACGACATGTGGGCCGACTTCTCTATCATCGGGAAGAATATAGGTACCAGCAGGGCTGTCATGAAGTTGGACATGAACGTGTGGGTCGTGGTCTCCTCGAGCGAGCCGCCCAGCTTCTGCGTCACCACGGCCGCCGCCGTAGCTCCCGGGGCGATGATGCACATCAGGATGGCCTCCATGAGCACCAGCGCCTGGCCTTCGAGTCGGAATCCTAATACCAGGCCCATGCATGCCAGCACAAAGACCAGGTTGAACAGCAGCACCCACCAGTGCCACCCTACGGGGCGCAGCGCGCGGAAGTCCACCTTGCAGAACGTCACGAACAGGATGAGGAACATGAACATGGGCATGATGGCGTCGCACACGGGCGCGAAGAACCGCGCAGCCCCATCGAGTGCCGGTATGAAGGCAAACAGCAGATAGACCGTAGCTCCCGTGCCCATGGCCAGCGGGAGCGTCCAGTTCTTGATAAACGTCACTATATTCATTTTTTTTCTCTTCTGTCTTTTTTAAGTAATGGATAAAAAAACTTGAAAGTTACAGACCCCACCCCTGCCCCTCCCCTTACGGGAGGGGAGTGCCTTGCGGAGTCCCTGCTGCGGGCAAGGCGGCAGCCGCTCCCCTCCCTTGTAGGGGAGGGGCAGGGGTGGGGTCAGTATCGTTTTGGCGCACAAAAGTACAAAATTATTTTGAGGTTTCAAAAAAAAACTTTATCTTTGCATTCGAAAAGACTTCTTTTTTAATAACTATAAGCATTTAAGATTATGGATTACAAGATTATCGACATCGAAGGCGTAGGTGACGTTTATGCTCAGAAACTCGTTGCCGCTGGTATCAACAAGGTGAGCGAACTGCTCCACAAGTGTGCTGCCCCCAAGGGACGTAAGGAGCTGGCTGAGGCCACGGGCATCAGCGAGAAGCTCATACTGCGCTGGACCAACCATGCCGACCTGTTCCGCATCAACGGAGTAGGCCCTCAGTTTGCCGAGTTGCTCGAGGCT
>JAFUSV010000094.1 GCA_017467565.1 Prevotella sp. | reverse complement strand
CCCCTGCCCCTCCCCTACAAGGGAGGGGAGCGGCTACCGCACAGAGTCTATCCTCGTACCCCCGTACACCCCGTGAGGCACTCCCCTCCCTTCAAGGGGAGGGGCAGGGGTGGGGTCTGTAACTTTATTCATTTGTACCAAGTTATTTTTTTCATTACTTAATTCTTACTTCTTAATCGCCGAAGGCGACACCTCTTAATTCTAAACTCTAAATTCTTAATTGCCCGAAGGGCAACACCTCTAAATTCTAAACTCTAAATTCTAAAATCAAAAACATGCGAAGCATAAACCTCATCGTCATTCATTGCTCGGCCACATGCGAGGACCGACGCTACACGCTCATGCAGCTGATACGCGACCACCGCGACCGCTTCGGCTTCACCGGCTACCACTACTATATCTCGCGATCGGGCACCGTCACCCAGACACGCCACGAACAGCTCGTCGGTGCCCATGCCCGCGGCTACAACCAGCACTCGCTGGGCGTCTGCTACGAAGGCGGACTGGACAGCAACGGAGAGCCCAAGGACACCCGCACGCCGCGACAGAAGCGCGCACTGCTGCGCCTGCTGCGCCGACTGAAGGCCGCTCACCCCGACGCCCGCATCGTAGGCCACCGCGACCTGCCCGGCGTCACGAAGGCCTGTCCCTGCTTCGACGCGCAATTGGAGTATGCCACCCTGTAACTCAGGGTCGGCATACTCCGATCGTCGTTATTTCCGGGGGGTGTGTCCGTGATGAGTGTCATCGCGTCTTCATCCACAACTTGAATACTGGGTCTTCCAGGTCTGTTCCGTCCTGGGTCGTCGTGATCAGCTCGCGGTCAAACAGCGTGTTCTTGATGCGCGTGATGTTCGACTTTGTACCCAGGTCGTATTCCTGCAGTACTGCCTTGCTGCCGAAATCTTTGTGGATGCCGTTGCAAATGGCCCGGATGAAATTGAGTTGATAGGAGGTCAGGCCGCTTATCTGCTGTTCAAACATTCCGGAGCATTGCGCCAACAGTGCCTCCACGCCATTCTCGAAGTCCTGTTGCGTAGTCACCTTGTCGGTTTCTGCCAGTACATTCCACGACAGTTGCTGAACATACGAGGAATGGTTCTCGACAGTGCTGCATATTCTTAGTGCCAAATCTTCGGAGATGTGCTTGCCCTGACTCTCAAAGCGGCTGCAGATGAACTTTACCCAGTCGGCCGTCGGTATCTTGTCAAGATACATCATTTCCCCAAACTGATAGAAAGGCATCCTGCGGTTCTGGAAGAGTTTCATCATCAGGTGCTTCTTACTGCCAAAGAGACAGTAGGACACATGACGCTGGTGTTGCCAGATGCCACGAAGTCGCTTCTGGACAGTCAGCGAATCACTGAATTCGCCTATCTGCTGGAACTCGTCGATGCAGACGATGATGTGTACACCCTGCTCTTGGGCTATCACTTCGGGCAGTTGGAGTATTTCTTCCGGCTGGTAGTTCTGTGGCGTTATGCCCAGTGACAGTGACAGTTCTGATGTCGGTTCGGGTGAGAAGGCTATCTTCGGTGTCAGCCTGACCAGGAACCGCTTGATGTTCTCGACTATCAGCTCCGCTTTTGTGGCCGTCTGCTTCATCAGTGTAGAGGCGAAGCGGTTGTAGAAGTCGTACTCGCTGCGACAGTCGTAGATGTCCATGAACACAATCTTGATGGACGGGTCGGTAATTTCAGAACTCACTTTCTTCACAATGGAGCTTTTACCCATACGGCGTGGTGAAATGAGTATGACGTTGATGCCGTTCTCGAAGTCCAGCTTCAACCGTTTGGTTTCCTTCACTCTGTCCGTAAAGTTTTCGCCTTCCACGGACATTCCATATACAAATGCCTTGTTCATGATGTTACGATTAAGTTGCAATCTGGCTGCAAATATAGGTAAAAAAAACGTGGTACACAAATTTGTGGACCACAAAGTTGTGTACCGCGTGGTTATTTTAACCTTTTTTCGTTACTTCTTGCCCTTCACCTTGAAGTGGTCGAAGCCCTCGCCGTAGACGCCGATGACGGCACTCTGCGACACGAAGGCGTGAGGATCCACCTCGTTGATGAGGCGGAATATCTGGCTGCTCTGCCTGCGCTTGCAGAGCACGAAGAGCATCTTCGTCTCGCGGCCGGAGTAGAATCCCGTGGCATCAATCACCGTACAGCCGCGATGCCCCTCCTCGTTCACCTTGTAGGCTATCTCCATCCACTTGGTGCTGATGATGAAGAACTGCACCGACGAGCGGCGCGAGTTGACCACCTGGTCAATGCAGAAGGCGGTGACGTAGAGCACCACGTAGCCGTAGAGCACGCGCTCGAAGTCGTTGAGCACGAAGTAGCTGCTGGAGATGATGATGACGTCGCAGAGCATGATGACCCGCCCCAGCGATATGTCGCGGTACTTGTTGATGATGGCGGCAATGATGTCGGTGCCGCCGGTAGAACCGTTGGCTGCCAGTCCCAGTCCTACGCCGCATCCGCAGAACACGGCGCCTATGATGGCGGCCATGAAGGGCTGGTCGGCCAGCATCTGGCGCGGGGCGTAGGCGCTGATGAGCGACAGTCCCACGGTGAGCACGCTGACGGCATAGATGGTCTTCAGGCAGAACTTCAGTCCCAGTATGCGCAGGGCCACGATGAGCAGTGCCGCGTTGATGACGAAGTAGCTGACCTGCACGGGTATGCCCATGCCCCAGAAGAGGAGTGACGACACGCCGGCCACGCCGCCCGTCGTGATGTTGTTGGGCAGCAGGAAGATGCTCCATCCTATGCAGTAGGACAACATGCCCACCATGAGCAGCAGGTAGTCGGTCAGCTCGTGATAATAAGATTTTGACGCTATCTTTTCTGTTTTCATCATACGGTGTTTTTGGAAATTTTGTTTCTTGTAGAATTTAGTGACCCCACCCCT
>JAFUSV010000093.1 GCA_017467565.1 Prevotella sp. | reverse complement strand
GCCGTCGCGCAGGTTGATGTTGCGACTGCTGTATTCGGCTATCTCGGGGTTGTGGGTCACGAAGATGATGGTGCGTCCCTGGCGGTAGAGTTCCTGAAAGAGTACCAGCATCTCGAACGAGGTGCGGGTGTCCAGGTTACCGGTAGCCTCGTCGGCCAGCAGCACGGCAGGGTCGTTGACCAGGGCACGAGCTATGGCCACACGCTGCATCTGTCCGCCCGACATCTGGTTGCTCTTATGCTCCAGATGGTCGCCCAGCCCCACGGCCTCCAGGGCTTTGACGGCTGCAGCCCGGCGCTCCTAGGCGCTGTACTTGTTGTTGTACATCAGCGGCAGCTCCACGTTCTCCACAGCCGTTGTCTTCGGCAGTAGGTTGTAGTTCTGGAAGACGAAGCCTATCTTTCTGTTGCGCAGGAGTGCTCTTTGTGTCTTCGACATCGTGCGGACGGCCACACCGTCCAGGTAGTACTCGCCGCTGGTAGGTGTGTCGAGGCAGCCCAGCTGGTTGAGCAGCGTCGACTTACCCGAGCCCGACGTGCCCTGTATGGTGACGAACTCGCCCTCGTATATCTTGAACGACACGCCGCGCAGTGCCTTCACCGTCTCGCTGCCCACCTGGAAGTAGCGCTTCACGTCGCGCAGCTCGATGACAACTTTCCTCTCTTCCATTACTTTTTCCCTTGTTTATTATTCTTCGGCTTTGGCATAAACGGGTTGCCACCCTGCTCCTCTTGCTGATTGCCACCCTCTATGCTGAAGTCGGTCAGCACCTCGGCGCCTTCGGCTATGCCACTCACTATCTCTGTCATCACGCCGTTCGTGGTGCCTGTCTCCACGGCATGCGCCTTGAACGTGTTGCCCTCCTGGGTCCACAATTTGCGGGGAGCCTCCACGTCCTCTATCTTCTGTCCCTCCTTCAGGATAGCCTCGATGGGCGTGAACTGCAGAGCCTTGGCAGGCACGATGAGCACACCCTGCTTCTCCAGGGTAAAGATGGTGACGCTGGCGGTGAGTCCTGGCTTCAGCTTCAGGTCGTTGTTGGGAGCCGAGATCACCACCTCGTAGGTCACCACGTTGCTCGATGTGGTGGCCTGCTGACGTACCTGGGTGACGCGGCCTTCAAAGCGGTCGTCGGGGAAGGCATCGACGGTAAACGATACCCGCTGCCCCTCTATCACGCCGCCGATGTCGGCCTCGTCGATGTCAGCGATGACACGCATGTCGGTCAGGTCCTGGGCGATGGTGAACAGCTCAGGTGTGTTGAACGAGGCAGCCACCGTCTGGCCTTCCTCAACAGCCTTCGACAGCACCACGCCGTCTATGGGCGAGGTGATGGTGGCATAGCCCAGGTTGGTCTGTGCCTTCTGCACATTCTCGCGGGCCGTGTTCACCTGCTCCTTGGCTTTCAGGAAGCTCAGCCGTGCACTCTCATACTCGTCGGCACTCACCAGCCCTTTGTCGTAGAGCGTCTGGTAGCGCTTGAAGTTGGCCTGCTCATAGTTGAGCGTACCCTGTGCCGAGTTCAGGTTAGCCTTTGCCGTGTTCAGTTCACTGGTCAGGTTCGTCTTGTCCAGTTCGGCTATCACCTGTCCTTTCTTCACGATAGAGTTATAGTCGACATACAGTTTCGACACGATACCGCTGACCTGTGTACCCACGGTGACCGATGTTACCGGCTCTATGGTACCCGTAGCGGTGATGGTCGTCTGCATGTCGCCCTTTTCCACCTTTGCCGTCATGAACGACACTTTCGTTTCTTTGGAGCATCCGGCCAGCAGTAAGCCCATGGCCAGCCCCACACAAATTTTCCTCATCATATACATATCTTTATTTTTCTCATTTCACTTATCACTCCACACTCCACACTTCACACTTCTCACTCCACACTTCTCACTTCAGTTCGCCTGCGCCATAGAAGTGCAGCAACTGCAGGTTGAGTATGGTCATGAACTTCGACTGCAGCAGGTTCTGCTGCGCATTGAGCAGACGGTCCTTGCCCGTCATCAGCTCGATGATGTTCTTCAGTCCCAGGCGGAACTGCTCCGACAGCAGGTCGTAGCTCTGCTGCTCGCTCTCTACTGCCAACAGTGCCGAGCGGAACTTCTGCTGGTTGACAGTGGCGTCGAGCCAGAATCCCTCGATGGTCTGGTACAGCTGCTTCTGCTGGTCGAGCATGTCGAGCTGAGCCTGTTGCTGCTGTATGCGGGCCTTGCTGACGGCCGTCTTCGTCTGGCGCTGGTCAAAGAGGGGCATGGAGAGCGTCACGCCGGCCGAGGCGTCCAGGTTGCTCTTCATCTGGTTGCCCCAGCCTTTGGCCGACAGCGAGTTCGTGCTCGTGCCGATGCCTCCCGTCAGGTTCAGGTTGGGCATCCATCCGGCCTTGGCTATTGCGAGGTTCACGTTGCTGCTCTCTATGGCCAGCTGCGAGGTCTTCATCTCCGGTCGGTTCAGCAGGGCCTGCTCATAGACCGTCTGCAGCGAGGGCACCGGTGCCAGCGCCTCGTCGTCCGTCGATGCGGGTATGGCCACGTCGAAATCCTCGTCGCCCGTCAGCTCCAGCAGTTGCTTCAGCTGCAGCTTGTAGCCAGCCAGCATGCTCTTGCCCTCCACCACGCCATATTCGTCCGTGGCACGCTGGGCGGTGAGCTGCGCCAGGTCGGCCTTCGATATCTTGCCTACCTCGAGCATCGTCTTGCCGCGGTCCTCGTTCTTCGTGCTCGTCTCCAGGCTGGCCTCGCTCACTCGGATGGCCTCCGTCTGGTAGAGTATCTGCACGTATAGCTGGGCTATGCGCTCCTGTATGCTGTTGGCCGACTGCTCCACCTCCAGCTCAGCCTGTTGTTCCGACAGCCTGCTCAGCTTCACGTTGTTGCGGTTGCGGTTGCCGTTCCACACCGTCCAGGCTGCGTTCAGTCCGTACGAGCCGTTGTAGTACGTCTTGTCCACCTTGGTGTTCACCAGTCCGTTGGTCACCGTCGTCACCCCGTTGTCCTGCCAGGGCCGGTAGCCCACGCTGTGGTTGGTCGAGGCGCTGAGCGATGGCAGCAGCTGGGCCTTCTGTCCTTTCACATCCTCGGCAGCCGACTGGTGTGCCAGCCGTGCCTTCTGTAGCGTGATGTTGTTCTGCAAGGCATAGTCCAGACATTCTTGCAACGTCCACTGCTTCTGGGCTAAGAGGGTCGAACCCGCCAGGCAGAACGTCAGCATCAATACCGTTTTCTTCATCCTTTCGTTTAGTTTGTTAAATTTGCTTCTTTAATTAGTTAGTGACCCCACCCCTGCCCCATTCCCGAGCTGCGCTCGCCTACCCGTAGCCTTTCCCCTACAAGGGAGGGGAGCGGCTACCGCCAACCTATCCGCAGACACTCCCCTTTACTACAAGGGAGGGGAGCGGCTACCGCCAACCTATCCGCAGGCACTCCCTCTTTACTACAAGGGAGGGGAGCGGCTACTGCCAGCCTATCCGCAGGCACTCCCCCTTTACTACAAGGGAGGGGAGCGGCTACTGCCAACCTATCCGCAGGCACTCCCCTCCCATGTAGGGGAGGGGCAGGGGTGGGGTCAGTAATTACTTCGCTGCAAAGGTAGTAAAAATAATCGGAATGCCGAAAACATTTCAACGAAAAGCACACTATCTTCAGCCAAACAGCCAGTTTCTTTCGTCCCTTAACTCCTTTTAACCCAATAAAATGTTCCATTTTCGACATTATTTCGTACCTTTGCAGCGTATTATCAGTCCACACGGAATGACCGTAGAGCAAGGGAGTACGCCAGTGGCAGCCTTGGCAGACGGTCCTTCACGCGTACATTATTTATATAATAAGCTAATCTATGCATATAGGGAATATCATACATGAGGTAATGGAACAGCAGGGACGAACCGTCACATGGCTTGCCCACGAGTATGGTTGTTCGCGTGTCAACATGTACAAGATATTCGACAAACAGAGCATTGACACCCAGTCACTTCTACGTATCTCCGTCATCCTCGGCTACGACTTCTTCGCCCACTATGAGCGCGAGCTGCAGGCCCGCCTCGATTCCAAGGAGTGACCTTCTCCCTTCTATTCTAAGGATTCTGGTATCTGAGGATTTATTCTTTTCTATTCTAACGATTCTGGGATCTAAGGATTTTCCTTTATGTTCTTATGGTTGTAGCCGAATCGTTTACATGTAAACGGTTCGATTACACTTATTATTGTCTTCTTGCCACTTAAATCCCTACCTTTGCATATTGATAGTTAACTATAAATTTTGACCTAAGTGTTTGTTATGAACCAGACATACATAAATACGGCAAATAGCAGTCCCTCAATGTGAGACTTCAGGGCTGGCACATGGCACATGCAGGCACATGGTACTACGCCTACACCATAGACGGTGACACGATAACCATACAGGATGCCTGCCACCAGCAGAACCTGCACGAGGACGATAAATAACAAGTGATATTATTTAATACAACAATATGATAGTGACAGCCAGAGATTTTAGGGCTAACCAGTCTAAATATATCGGCTATGCCTACAATGGCGAGGATGTGATACTTAAATCACGTGCTGGCTATGTTAAACTACTGCCCGTTCGTGCGTCAGAAGGATGCGAACAACAGGTAAATAGAGTCTTCATAGAGGATGGGGACGTGAAGATGGATTTTGTGACTGACACGATGAGTATTGAGGAGGCAAAAGCGCTGACGCTGAAAGCTATAGAACTTGAGTATGCGCTGCCATGAACTATGTCATTAAAAGCAAATGTGTCAGGAGCATAGTGTCTTTCTATCTAAATGTCGCCAAGAGATACAAGCATACATATTCAAAGGAACTTCAAACTAAGAATATCTCCGATGCTTATGATGCGATGTTTCTTATTGAGAAGACCCTCCTACGCCGCAAGCCCACAATCGGCAGATGGCAAGCCCAGGGCTGGCACATGGCACATGCAGGCACATGGTACTACGCCTACACCATAGACGGTGACACCGTAACCATACAGGATGCCTGCCACCAGCAGAACATGCACGAGAACGATAAATAACGACAACAACTGACAATATAATATAACTAACTTTATAAACAAAATATAATCTATGGCGACGATTGCAGTGGATAAAACAGATTGGTTGATGAGGCTCATTGCTCCGACAAGCAATGAGGTGAAGTTGAGCCTTATTAACCAGCTGTCAGAATCTCTCGTAAAGAGGCCTTCGAAAAGTAAGGTTGATATGAGTTTTTTTGACGGTTTGACTGGTGCTTGGATAGATGAATAGCTGCCAGCGTTAAATAGCGTTAATGATTTGGCGGTTTCGGAAATTAAGTGTATTTTTGCATTAGTATCGTACACATAAGTTAAGAGAACAAGATGGTAGGAACATTTAATATAAATAATGCCTATATGGAAATGCTTGGGATTTTACCAAACGAAGACAAGCTTGACTTGATTTCAAAATTGGTAAATTCCATGAAGAATGTTATTACACCAAAGGTAAAGACAAATGACATTTTCGCTTCTTTTTCTGATGATTGGGGAGATGGAATGTCTTCCGAAGAATATGCAGATATGTTAAGGTACGACAACTTATCGACCCCAAGAAGTGTTGATGACTGGTGATAATATGGCAAAATATCTTTTGGATACTTGTACCTGTATATCCATGTTTCGTGGAGCCTATTCAGCTTTTAAGGAGTATGGTGAAATAAGATATGCTCTTGAGCATTGTGGTCAACGAGTAGATCAGTTTGACTTACTCATAGGAGCAACGGCGTTGCATAATAACCTGACATTGGTGACATCTAACACAAAGCATTTTCTGCGTATGAAGCAATTGCAGATAGAAAATTGGAAGTAAATAACAACTGACAATATATTTTTTATTAACTAACTATTATAACTTATGAGAAAACTAAAACTATTATTCATGCTTTGCTTGGTGGCGATAGCTGCCAGCGCAAGCAAGACTGTGAATCTGGTTCCCGGACCATGGAATCAGGATGGCGCACGTTATGCAATCTGTCAATTAACTGACCCTCAGACATGGTTTGACTTCTCTGATCCTGATGGTGATGGAACCTTCTCTGCTACTATTGCGGATGACAATGCAAAGATTATTCTCTGCCGTATGAACGGTACAACTACAGAGAATAACTGGGACAACAAGTGGAACCAGACTGCAGATTTGGCAGCACCTGTTGTAAATGGCATGACTTATACCATTACCAGCATTGATGGCAGCTATTCTCTGAGTGGAAACACTGTCTATCTTTACAATGTAGGAGCTGACAAGTATATGTGTTCTGGTAATAACTGGGGTTCACATGTATCTGTAGGTGAAGGTGGTATTCCCTTGACATTGGAAGTAGGTGATGGCATTTATAAGATTTCAACCGCTTCTGTCTATTCTGGCAAACATCTTGAAGGCGAATGGATGGATGGTGGTGGTGCCACCAACTGGACTTTCTCATGTGTAGGTGACAATCTTTACAAGATTACAGATGGAACAAACTATCTGTATTGGAATAACGGAACACTGGTTTCCAATGGTACAGACCCAAACAGTGAAGCTTCACAGTGGAAGGTGTTCACAGAGGAAGAACGCATTGCAGCCATGGCTAACGCTACTCAGTCTTCGCCAATGAATGTTACATTCCTGATTAAGAACTACTATTTCGCAAAGGGAAATGGACGTATTGTTGCTAAGGATGCTGATCTTACGAATTCCCCCTCATGGAAAGGCACTAAATTGACCGATTTGTGGGGACATGATTCAGGTGATGATCAAGCATGCTATTGCGCTGAGCAATATAATAAGCAGTATGACAACTATCAGGAACTCACAGTTCCCAATGGTAAGTATTTTATGACTGCCAAAGGTTTCTATCGTGGTAGTATTGTTCCTTATATCTATGCTAATAGCGAGAAATGTAATTTGAAGCCAAAGGGTGATGATGTTACGAACCTTGAGACCGCAGCTATTGCATTCCGCAATGGCAGTTATCTTCTTGACGGTGTCACTGTAATTGTTACGGACGGACATCTGAGAGTAGGTGTGAAGTGCGATGCTACAATGGACTGGTCTGCTTTCGATGATTTCTCTCTGACATACTACGGTGTTGACCTTTCTGCCTTAGAGAATGCTTTAGATGATGCCAAAGCAAAGGCTCAGGGCTTCGATGGTAAGATTCCTACAGCCTGCTACAGTGAGCTTAACAGTGTTGTAACTGCAAACAGTGGAACCTATACCACTGAGGCAGATTATAACGCTGCTATCACAGCCATCAACAACGCTATCAGTACATACGCTGCAGACGCTATAGTTGCTGCCTATAGCCGCTATACCACTGTTAGAGCCGGTGTATTGGCCGTTAATTCTGGAATTGACCTGACAGAAGCCGATGCTCTTGCCAATGCAGGAACACCCACTGACTATGCAACGGCTATCAATAATGGAGTAGCAAAGGCACGCACTATCCTTGGTACTTATTTTGAAAATAATCCTATTGCAGATGATGACATTGACCTGACTGATGCTCTTATTGACAATGCTGCTCCTGGTATGGCAGGCAAGCTCGATTATTGGACGAACGAAGGTGCTACTCCCTCATGGCAGTTTAACCTCTATGAATTTTACAATGTCGAGGCTACGTCAAAGCAGCAGATTATGACTACTTTGCCAGCAGGTTACTATAAGATGACTGTGGTAGGCTTTACTCGTGAAGGTAACGGCGCATATATGTTCGCCGATGGCAACACGCATAATCTTGTTCAAGTTGCAAAAGCTACGGTTAACAACCGTGAGCAGGGTAATAACTGGATTGCTACTGGTAATGGTGTGAACGAGTTCGTATTCCAGCTGACTGCTGTAGAGCCCGACCTTGAGATTGGTGTTTACAGCAGCAATACCGCTAACAATGACAAGTGGACTTGCTGGCGCAGCTTCAAGCTCGAGTATCTTGGCACAGCTCCTCTGGTCAAGTTCCAGAATGATTTGGCTGCCGCTGTAGCAATAGCTAACGATCATGCCACAGCTCTTGGTGAGACCATTCCTGCAGGTGCTAAGAATGCCTATACAAATGCCATTACTACTGCAGGTAATACGAATTCAACAATAGCAGAGTGCTTGCAGTCAATACAAGATATTGAGGCTGCAACAGCAGCCGCTGATGCTTGCGTGGCTCCATTCGCAGCATACAACACTTTGAAGACTCCTGTTCAGGCTCTCTATGATGTAGCAGATTATGAGGAGCTGACAGCTGGTTCACACGATGATCTTGGCACTGCTCTTACCACTGCTGCTACTAATGTAGCTGCTGCAGCAACTGCTGCTGACATCGAAACTGTTACAGAAACTCTTAAGGAAGCCAGCGTTACCTATGTCGGTGCTGCTAATCCTACAGGTACTGCTAAGTTCGACCTGACTTATCTGCTCACCAATCCTAATGTGGATGCTTTCTATACTGGCGGTCATGGAGCTAAGGTTGCTGGATGGTACACAGAGCAAGAAGGTGGCAACTTCCAGGTTGTTCCTGGTGAAGGTTGCGCAAATGCCGATGGTATTCATAAGCATGCATACGAGTACTGGTCAGAGAATCCTAGAAACAATGACAAGTTCTTGCTTTATCAGAAGGTGAATCTGCCTGGTGGTACCTATAGCATTCAGTGCTATGCATTCGCTGACCAGCCTACGGGCGGTGACGTACACGGTGTCTATTTCTATGCAAACGACACTGAGGGTTCATGCGTGACCACCAATACACTGGCTGAGCAGGGTATCTCGTTTGTCAACGACGCTCAGCAGGAGGTTAAGATTGGTCTGAAGGCTGTTAGCGGCAATACCTATCGTTGGGTTGGTATCGGTTACATGGAGCTGTACAAAGTTCCCGCACAGAGCTACGATATCAGCGAGGATGCAGTATATGATACAACTCAGAAAGGTGCTGGTAAAGTCAATCTGACTCGCACTATCAAGGCTAATGTTTGGAATACCATCTGGCTGCCCTTCTCAATGACGGCTGACGAACTGAAGGCTACCTTCGGTACTGATGTCGCTATTGCTCAGTTCTCTGAGACAGTTAACGAGAATGCAACGAATCAGTCAACTATCAACTTCAATACGATGTCTGCCCCTGCCATTTCTCCCAATGTTCCCGTTCTGCTGAAGACCTCAACGGCCGGTACAGCTTATACAATCGAAAGTCGTACGGTGGTAGATGGAACTCCACAGGTTGCAGGTACAAACTTCAATTTTGTTGGTACGACTGCTGCATCGACAACTGTTGCTACTGGTGACTACTTCATCAGTTCAAATAAGTTGTATACTTCAAAGGGCTCTACCACCCTCAAGGGAACCCGTGCTTATCTGAAGACTACAGCTACTGGTGCCCGTATCGTGAGCCTTGTGATTGACGGTGAGGATACAACGACTGCTATTGAGGATGTTGAGAATGGTACAATCACAACAGGTAAGGTGTACAACCTGCAAGGCCAGGAGGTAAAGAGTGCTCAGAAGGGTATTTTCATCCAGAATGGCAAGAAGGTCGTGCTGAAATAATTTGGGTTTCTTTTGTGTAATTATTAACAATAAGACAGATTATGAAGAAAACAGTATATTTGGCTCCTGCCATTGATATAGAAATGATTCAGATACAGTCCCTGCTCAATAGTGTTTCTGGTGTTAAAGGTGATACTGGAATAACTAAGGCTGACGATAGCGAGGATGTTCCTGCAACGGGTGACTCTCGCCGCAAGGACATCTGGGCAGACGAGGAGGAGGAAGAGGATCAGTACTGATTCCTTCACTTACATACAAAGAGATGGGGGCGGCACTCACAATGTGTCGCCCCCAGTAGCTTTTGAAAAAAGAAGCGCAATTATTTGGCGGTATGAAAAAAACATCTATCTTTGCAGCAAATAATAAGAACATGCCTACACTATTTATTAAAGAGTGGAAGAATCGTTTTGGATAATCATTATAAGGAGGATAAAGAAATGGAGAAAATCAAGAATCTTTGGTTCGATGGTAACCGTATTTATATGAGAACGAAGGAGGGGAGGGTGATGAGCCGTCCGCTGGAAGCCTATCCGGAATTGATGGAAGCAACGACAGAACAGCGTAATGATTTTTCTATTGATGAGGATGGTGAGGCCATCCGTTGGGAGCAGCTTGATGCGGACATGCATATTTCCAGTTTCTACGAGACGGCAGAGCCAGATACTCAGAATGAGGTGATGGCCCTTTTCAAGCGCTTTCCTTGGTTGAACGTCTCAGAGGTAGCGCGGTATATGGGCATCAACAAATGTCTTCTTGCCCGTTATATCTATGGAATTTCAAAGCCCAGCGACACAAGGCTGAAGCAAATTAAGGATGTGCTCCACACCTTCGGCATGGAATTGCAAAGTGCGTAAGAGGAACAAAGGGGGGCAGCACCATACGGCGCTGCCCCCTCGCTGTGTTTCTGAAAATGCCGCGTAATATTTGGTGGTTTCAAGAATAATGTGTATATTTGCACCCAGAAATAAACATAGATGATATGGAAGTGCTAAAAAAAACTCGCGAGGAAGTTCGTGCTGCGTTCAAGGAATACATGCACGAAAAGAGTAAAGAAAACGAGGCCGCACAAATAAGGCTTCAGTTGTATAAGCAAAAAAGACTGGCAGGGGGCATCTGATACGATGCTCCTGCCTGTCCTAAGTTTTTGTGTCGATGAAAAATCTAATATTGGAAAACATCAATTCCAAAGCACCTTATCAGGTGATGCAAATGGAAGGATACCCGCACCTGTTCTATTTTTCATACAGACTTTGAGGTTGATTATGAGATTAGCATTAAGCCCAATGATGCCTTTGTGAGAGATGGTGCCTATACGCTGGATATACACAATATATGGAATCAAGTGTCTCCTGGTGATGCAAAACTTAGGCTGACCATCATGGCTATTATTGAAGAATTTTTTAATCGCAATAACGATGTACTGCTATATATAACGGAAACAGAAGACGGGAAACAATCGTTTCGTGACCGTCTTTTTGTACGTTGGTTCCACATGTACGAAAATCACGAACAGTTTTTCATTAAAACTGCAGAAGGAAAAATGGATGGTCAGATGAACTTCATGGCTATCATATCACGTAAGGATAACCCCAGATTGGAGCAAGCTGTCAGAGAGTTCGAGGAAACAGTGATGTTTTTGTTTGACTAAACAGCAATCAGGGGGGGAGCAGTACCATACGGCGCTGCCCCCTCGCTGTGTTTCTGAAAATGCCGATAAAAACTCTCTACATGCAATTTTAATTTTGATGTTTTATCTGTCACCTTCGGTTATTATGCTGTAAGTCAGATTGTTAAGCGGTGACAGATAGGATGACAGGTGACAGGTAAAACAGGAAAAAGAAGCAGTCTGTATTGGACCCTGAAGCAGCCTATATTGGACCCTGAAGCAGGCTGGATGAGACCCTGAAGCAGGCTATATTGGGTTCTCAAACAGGCTGGATTGGGTTCTCAAACAGGCTGGATTGGGTTCTAAGACAGGCTGCCTGAGGGTCTGAAACAGCCTCAAGGCGGCAGCTACTCCCCTCCCTTGTAGGGGAGGGGCAGGGGTGGGTCAGTAACTTCCACAATAAGAAAGAAGTTTGAAGTTTAAATTTGATAATACTGCCCCCACCCCTACCCCTCCCCTACAAGGGAGAGGAGCAACCTCCCCAACCCCTCCAGGGGAGGGGCTTGCTAAACGGAGAAAACGAGGATAGGCAAGGCGGTAGCCACTCCCCTCCCTTGTAACGGAACAGATGGAACAGATGTTTTCTAAGACTTTCTACGCGTACGTGCGCACATGTGTACGCGCAATAGATTCTTCTGAATATATCTGTTCCATCTGTTCCTCTGTTCCACAATAACAGTATTCTGAAACAGCCTACCCGTCATCTCGTCACACCAGGGCAGAGAATATAACATTGGACAGAAGGACAGTACATTTTATAAAAGTCTATCGCGTACGTATAATATTATATTAACACGCACGCACACGTACGCAGGAGGTATTTTTTGCAAATACTACTGTCCTACTGTCCTTAACCTGCATTATGCCCGTAAGGAGGGTATGACGTTGAATGCTTTTATTAAGGAGGCATTGGAGCAGAAGGTGGAAGCTGCGGTTGCCATGTGACTGCTTGTCCAATCCTTAAATCCCAGAATCCTTAGAAAAGATAATCCTTGGAGTATCGTTCTGTCGCCGAACGGTTAATATGTAAACTGTTCGGTGACATGCTTTGTGTGTACTTTCACCACTTATTCCGTATCTTTGCACGCTCTTTTATGCCTGACAATGTTAATTAACTAATTTATTATAACTAACTTTATGAGAAAACTAAAACTATTAATGGCTACCCTCGCTATGATAGTGGGGGGGGGGTAAATTGTGCTTGGGCACAAGGTACAGTGGACAAGACTTCTGCTGTAGCTGCATGGTCTGGTGGTAACTACACGAGTGCCACAGACGGAATTGCTCTTATTGAGAATTATGTTACTAACACCACCTCAACAGGTAACATTTTCGAGCAAACAGTATCAGGTTTGGATCAAGGCTACTACAAAGTAACACTTTATGCCAATGCCATCTACACCCCGGAGCGTGGCTTTTCATCTGATGCTTCTGATTTTGACTCAGACAGAGTGTTTATTTTTGCAACAGGTAATGGAACAACCAAAAAGACTGCTGTACCCATAAAATATGGTATCATTACAACAGGATCTGAGACATTCACTGTGAATGCCTATGTCGGTTCTGACGGTAATCTGACCATAGGAATGGTAAAAGAAAAGGTTGGTACCAACTGGCACTCTATAGCAACGAAAAGCCTTGTATATTATGGTAATGATTTAACTGCTATCAAGGCTGAACTAAACACGGAAATTTCTACAGCAAATGCTTTATCTATTGCTGCCACTGAGACAGAAACTTTTAGCGCAGCAATAGCTATGGCACAAAATGTTTATGATAGCTCAACCGCTACTTTCGACGAGGTTGATGCTGCCATCACTACGTTGAAGATTGCAGAAAAATATGCGCAAGGTGGTTTTTCAAGTGCTACACTTAATAACCCTGTGCTTACCTCTTTTGTTGTGAATGGTGATTTCACCAGTTTCACTGATAACTGGCCAGATGACGGTTGGTATACAACGGCTGGTGTTGGCAATCATGGCCAAATGACTGAAGGAGATGAGAAGGCTTGGGAAAACTATTCTTGGGGAAATGAAAAGCTGAGTGGAAAGATGTATTTCCGCATGACTGACATTCCCAATGGAGCATATTCTGTGTCAATTGATGGCTTTAGCCGCACAGCTTCATCAACCTATGTTTATGCAAACAAGGAACGCGTCTATCTTTCGGCAAATGAAACCTATGAAACTAAGGTTATTCCCGTCATTGTCAAAAATAACATTCTGGAGGTAGGAGAATATTCTGGTAAGATTGACTGGATGAAGATTAAGAAAGTATCTGTATCATATACAGGCGATCCTCTTGCTTCATACAAGAACACCATCAAGAGCCTGATTGAGACTGGCGAGGGACTTGATATAACTGGCATACCTTCAAGCGTTTCTGAGGCTATGAGCAATGATATCAACACTTACAAAAATGTTTACAATACATATACAGAGGAAGAGCAGTGTACTGCTGCAGTTGCTGCATTGCAAACTTCTGTTCAGAAGGCACAGGCTTATGTCGCTGCTAAGGCTGTAGTGGATAAGATGAATACTCTTATTGAAAACAACAATCTTTACACTACCAGTGCTTACGACACATTCTGCGCTTATATCACTAAGTTTAACAATGCCGAATACACAACTGAGGAAGCAAATGCTCTTAATGGGGTTGTTTTCGGTACAGGCTGGCGTAGCACTGCTGCCGTTGATGACTTCCTTATCAGTGCATGGGATGTGACCCCCCGCGATTGGGATTCATACCACGTGAACACATGGTCAACCATAAATGACTCTGGTAACCCTAATTTGGTGGTACCTTGCATTGAGTACTGGATTGGTGACCAAGAGACTCTGGCTGACAAGGTTATGACTGCTACCTTGAATGGTTTTACCGCTGGCGCAGAATATAAGGTTACCGCTACTGTCTGCCTTGGCGTAAACACTGGTGTTGACGCTTCAACAGTTCCCACTGGTATTTCTCTACAGTTAAATGACGGTGATGCTACTAGCGTATGCACGGGCAGTCGCATCAACGAGACTCGTTTCTATGAAGGTACTTTTGAGGCAAAAGGCATGATTGGTGTGGATGGTAAGTTGAATGTCAAATTCAACGTCGCTTCTACCAATGTCAGCTGGATGACTTTCCGCAATGTGAAGTATGTGAAGATTTCCGATGCAGCAGTTCCAACACAGGAAGATTTAGATAATCTTGACACAGCTATCGGTACAGCGGAGGCTAAGACACTAGGTTTCGAGACAGGTGAATATGCTCCTTACGAGAATGTAGAAGCCCTTGAGGCTTTGGCTACTGCTAAAGGCGTAAAGGATAACCAAAGCAATTCTAAACTCTCTGTTACATGGGCCACATCGGCTTTGAATGGAGCTACTTGGACTCCTAATAGTGAAGAGGTAAATGCTATAGGTGGAGGTAATCTTATGAGTCATTTCGAATACAATGGAACTTATGACATTCCTAATGGCTGGTCGAATACTGGTTACAATACACGTATAGTAGGTAATAATGAAAGTCCTGCCTCAGATAATCCTGGATTGAAAGGAACAACGAATAATCGTGCTTTGCTTGTTAAATACAGTACATCATACGGAGATGTTAATGGCTATACACTTCCTTTGGAAGCCAATACCACCTATAAGTTCTCGTTTGTTTATGGCCTCTGGAATGAAGATGGTCAAATAACGAAAGGCTTGACGATGACAGCACCAGACAACAGTACAATAGAGATGACTCCATCAACTGTTAGTAAGAATGATGGTGGTAAGGATAATTGTGCAAATAATGTCGATACTGCATGGGCAACTTACGAAGCATTTTTCACCACTACGACAAAAGGAAATTATAAGTTGAATATTGTTAATACAGATGGTAACCATCAGCGCCAGATGGTTTTTGCTGACTTTGTGTTGAAGAAGGCTGTTGTGGAAAATGTTACTATCGCAGAAGATGTAGATTATACTCCTGTAGCTAAGTACGCCAACGTTACATTCAACCGTACATTGGTAGAAGGCTGGAACGGGCTGGTGCTGCCCTTCGACATGACGATTGATGATGCGAAGACAACATTTAGTGCTACTGCTGTGAAAGATCTTGGTAGTGTTACTTCGAGTGCAGACGGTGCTACGTTGAACTTCGTAGATGCTACTGAAATCAAGGCAGGTCGTCCGTTTATGCTGAAGGCTGCTGCTGGTACATCTTACACAATCAACAATGTTATCTTGAGCGCTGATGCTCTGCAGACGGTTCCAAAGGCTGCTGAAGGGAATGCTGCAGTCTACACCTTTACGGGCACCTATGCTGGCACAACAGATTTGACTGATGTAACCTTCTTCCTCATCAACGGCACGAAGTACTACTATCATACAGCTGGTGTCAACTCTTCGAGTGCAAAAGCATTCCGTGCTTACTTCGTCAATGAGACTCCCACTGCACAGAACAGCCGTGTAAGTTTCAATTTCGGTGACGACACTACGACTGGCATCGAGTCTCTCAGTTCTAAGAAAATGGTTGGCGAAATCTACAACCTGAACGGACAGAAGGTTGAGAAGGCTCAGAAGGGTCTTTACATCGTGAATGGTAAGAAAGTTGTTGTTAAGTAAAAAACTTGGAAACTATGAACAAGAAAGAATATAAAATGCCTCAGATTCTCGTAATGAATGTAGCAGTAGAGAATCATCTGTGTGGTGGATCACCAGATCCTAATAGTCCATATTCAGGAATTGATGATAATCTTGTAGATGGCGGTAATGATCCAGGTAGTTTCTCTCGCGAAGATAGCTATTGGGACTAAGTCCATCCTGCAAGCATACATTTTAATCTCTAAATAAGCAGAGGGGGCAGCACCATCCATGTGGCGGCTGCCCCCTCGCTGTACATAGTCGCAGATTGTTTTTTCTTCGAATTGTTTGGCGGTTTCAAGGATTTGTCGTATCTTTGCACAGGAAAAAGATAAATTGAAGAGAGATGGAAACAAGAGAATCATTCACTCAAGAGCAGTGGGCGAGACATCAGAAGTTCGTAAATGCTTTCCGTGAAGCTAAAAAAAGAAAGCAAGAGTGGCAGGAAAGGATGAATGTCTTCCTCAGTGAGCGCGAAGAGCGGATACGCCTTCGCCGTAAAGACATGCTGGCCATTTTTAATGAGTGATTTTTGATATGCAGGATCTAAGCGTCAAACTTATCAACGAGTATTCTCCTTATCATGTTGAGCGTGAAAATGGAGAATATGTTTTTGAAACAGATCATCACATACAATATGCAGTGAGTTTTGATCCCGAAGATGTTTTTGAGAATCTTCCTGCTTATTGGTTCAATTTGTCTAATCGTAGCGGGCTGCCATCTCCAAATGATAACAATATAAAACTGACTATTGTTTGTATACTGGAGGAGTTCTTTCGTTCCAATCCGGACATTTTGTTGTATATGTGTGATACAGCAGACAACCAGCAAGCCATGCGCTCAAGGCTGTTTCTCAGATGGTTTAATGCATATGGGAAACAGAAGGACTTTTATACCAGGACGGAGTTGGTTGAAGACGAAGGTGAAGAAAATTATATAGCAATCATTGTCAAACGTTCTCATCCACGCTTGCAAGTAATCATTGATTTGTTTGATGAGCAAATCAATTTGTTCAGGATGAGTAAACCTTGAATCATAGTAGTTGAAAGAAATAGGCAGAGGGGGCAGGGCCACGCACAGCACGTGGCGGCTGCCCCCTCCGCTGTCGTACAGGAGGCAGGCCGCATTTTTCCCCGAATTGTTTGGCGGTTTCAAGGATTTATCGTATCTTTGCACCATATTATCCAATGAACAATTATGACAGAAATTCATAAGAAGTATAGGCTGACCTCCATGGAGGAGCCTACAGACGAAATGTTGCATGCCCTGATGGAGGATGTGGCTGCTGAAGCCCGTAAGTCGAAAGAAAGGGCTGAGGCCGAAAAAAAACGTAGACTCCAAGTTGCTGCTGATGAAATTTCTGCGTGGAGGGCAGGGCTATGAAAGAGAAAAAGCTCTCTTTTCAAGCAGTATACAGACGACATTCCGGAGTGGGCCAGCCTGCTACTGAAGCAGGCAGATGAATGAGATATATCGAGAATGTAAGCAGAGGGGGCAGCCTTCACGCATGGCACGTGGCGGCTGCCCCCTCTGCTGTGTGGCTGAGACTGGCTTATTTGGGCTGCTCGGCCTCCAGACGGTCTACGGCCCCGGTGATGGGGTTGAGCCACAGGTGGGTGGTGTAGTGCTTGTTGAAGAGCTCGGCACTGAGCAGCTCTACGTTGCCGAACTGGGGGGCGGGCAGCTCTGCGGTCTGCAGGGCGTTGATGCCCTCGAAGAGGGTGGAGCGCATGCGGCCCGGCACGTTGACGTAGATGCCTGCTTCATACTGCTTCTTCTTGGCCTTCATGGCTGCCTCGACATCAATCTCGGGCACGGTCTTCATGTCCTCTATACTTATATAATAAGGTGTACCCGAGAGGTCGTCGATGTCTACCAGACCGTTGACCTGCGACAGGCGGAACAGCAGCTGGCGCTGCAGCGGTCCGTCGGGGACGACGGTGACCACATGGAGCGTGGTGTCGCGAGTGGTGGTGCCTACGAACATGGACGAGAGGGCGCGCTCCTGCTCCTCCAGCTGATGGAGCATCAGGCGCATCTGGTTGCCGTCCTGGGGCATGAAGTCGGCCTGTCCCTTGATGAGCAGGTTGCGGTTCTCGCGCAGGTCGTATATCTCGTGAGCCGTGAGCTCGGCCATCTTCGTCGTGCTTCCGGCAGCGAGTATCTCCTCGCTCATCAGCTGACGGGGATTGATGGGGGCGGGTCGGCGGGCCGGCGTGAACGACAGCTTCGTGGTCTGTGCCTTGATGGGCTCGGCATTGATGGCCAGCAGACGGCCGTCGTCAGCCAGTGCTACGTTGGCAGCCACCGTCTTGGCATTGAACTTCACGGCATAGCCCTTCAGCGTGTCGGGCAGGGCGAAGGGCGTCTGCTCGATGGCGATGATGCGGTAGCTGACGGAAGGCTCCTGGCTGACATCGTTCTGTCGCAGGTAGCGCTGGGCATAGCGGCAGAAGTCGCCAGGCTGGTAGGTGGTCTTCTCGACCATGACCTCTACGTTGATGCCTGTCTTAGGCAGGAAATAGACGGCGCCGTCGGTGGTTACGCCGGGGCGGTACTGGGCGAGCTGGGTCTGTGCGCTGACGGCGCAGCAGGTGAAAAGGGCTGCAAGCAGGGTTGCAAGGGGGGGGATTCTGTTCATACTTTCTATTCTTTTTCGAGCGGCAAAACCGCTCGACACACTTTTTTTCTTTTAGGGGCGGAGGGCGGTCCAGGCCTTCGGCAGGAAGGCGATGATGTCGCTGGCGATGAGGCTCTCTTCGCCCAGCTCCTCGGCAGCGAGGTCGCCGGCTAAGCCGTGGAGGTAGACGCCCAGCATGCAGGCTTCGCGCTGCTTGTAGCCGCGAGCCAGCAAGGCGGTGATGATGCCTGTGAGGACGTCGCCGCTGCCTGCGGTGGCCATGCCGGCATTGCCGGTGGAGTTGAAGATGACATGGCCGTCGGGCAGACAGATGGCCGTGTAGTGCCCCTTGAGCACGACGATGCCCTGTATGCGCTCTGCGAGCTGGCGTGCCTTGGTCAGTCGCTCGAAGCTGTCGAGGCTCTGTCCCTCCATGCGGTCCAGCTCCTTGGCATGGGGTGTCATGATGACGCCCTTGGGCAGCTGCTGCAGCCATGCACGTCGGACTGCCAGGATGTTGATGGCATCGGCATCGATGACGGCCGGGCACTGCGCCCGGCGCAGCTGTGCTATCATGGCGATGCAGGTCTGCTCGGAGGTGCCCAGGCCGGGGCCTATGCCCAGGGCCTGATAGTCATCGGTGCTTGCAGCCTCGGAGAAGATGGTCTCCTCGCGGTCTATGTGGAGCACGGCCTCGGGTACCGACATCTGCAGGATGGCAGCATTGCGCTTGGGGGTATGGATGGTCACCTTGCCGACACCCGACCGCAGACAGGCCTTCGTGGCCAGAACGGCGGCTCCCGCCATGCCGTAGCTGCCGGCTACAATGAGGGCCTTGCCCATGGTGCCCTTGTGGGCAAATGGTGAGCGTGGCTTGATGAGCCGGCGTATGTCGTCTTCCTCCAGCAGCGTGTATTGCGTGTCGATATTGCTGATGCCTTGTTCGCTGATGCCGATGTCGAGTATTTGCAGCTCGCCCACAAACGTCTGGTTCTCCTCGAAGAGGAACGACAGCTTGGTCTGCTGGAACGTCAGGGTCAGCGTGGCATGTATGATGTTGGCCCTCACGTTGTAGGTGTTGTCCTCGGTCATGAGGCCCGACGGTACGTCGATGCTGACTACCTCGGCCTGCGAGCCGTTGATATATTTCACCAGCGAGGCAAAGCCACCGGCCAGCGGCTTGTTGAGCCCGGAGCCAAACAGACCGTCGACGACCAGCATGCCAGCCTCGAGACGTGGCGGGTCGAACTCCTGCGTGACCTCGGTCAGGTGGTTGTTGCGTCGGTCCAGCAGTCGACGCTTGTTCTCGGCACAGTCAGCAGACAGGCTGCCGGAAATATTAAAGAGGAATGTCTCTACTTCGTAGCCTCGGTCGAGCAGCATGCGTGCTACGGCCAGAGCGTCGCCCCCGTTGTTGCCATGGCCGGCAAAGACCACGATGGGCACCTCTTTGGACCATCGCTCCGTGATGGCATCGGCCACAGACCTGGCTGCACGCTCCATCAAGTCAATGGATTTGACGGGCTCCTGTTCTATCGTATATTTATCAAGCTCACGTATCTGAGCAGCGGTGAAAATCTTCATAACGATGCAAAAATACAAAATAATTAGTAATCTGTAGTCATTTTTCCCGTTTTTTTTGTAATTTTGCATCAAAATTTATGAAAAAACAATATGAGCAGAGTTACAATCAAGGACAAAACTTTCGAAACATCCATTCCTGAAGCCGAGATTCTGAAGCGCGTGAAAGCCGTAGCCGAACGGCTCAACCATGACTTTGCAGGCAAGAATCCACTCTTTCTCGCCGTGCTCAACGGAGCCTTTGTCTTCGCAGCCGACCTGATGCGAGAGGTTACCATTCCCTGCGAGATCTCGTTTGTGAAGTTGGCCAGTTACCAGGGCACCACCTCGACGGGCAAGGTGACCGAGGTGCTGGGCGTCAATGAGGACCTGTCGGGCCGTCACATCGTCATCATCGAGGACATCGTGGACACCGGTCTGACCATGAAGCGCATGATAGAGTCGCTGGGCACACGTCATCCGGCCTCGGTGGATGTCTGCGCGCTGTTGCTGAAACCCGAGAAGCTGCAGGTGGAACTCGACATCAAGTATGTGGCCATGGAGATACCCAACGACTTCATCGTAGGCTACGGTCTGGACTACGACCAGCAGGGACGCAACCTGAGGGACATCTTCACTCTAATTGAGAGTTAAGAATTAAGAGTTAAGAGTTGTCGGCTTCGCCGATTAAGAATTAAGAGTTTATAAAGTCATGAGATTTGTGAAACTACCGTATGCGCCGAGTGATGTGGAGGCACAGAAGAGTGACCTGCTGCGGGACTTGTGGTATAGGTTCAGCGGCAAGGAGAAACAAGTGAATGTAAATCAAGTAGAGGAGCATATTATTATGAAGAACATCGTGATCTTTGGCGCCCCTGGCTCAGGCAAGGGTACGCAGAGCGATAAGCTCATTGAGAAATATGGACTGGAGCACATCTCTACCGGCGATGTGCTGCGTAGTGAAATCAAGCGTGGTACCGACCTGGGAAAGACGGCCCAGGGCTTCATCGATCAGGGACAGCTGATACCCGACGACCTGATGGTGAGCATTCTGGCATCGGTCTACGACTCCTTCGGTCGTGCTCACAAGGGTGTCATCTTCGACGGGTTCCCCCGTACCATCCCCCAGGCTGAGGCCCTGAAGCAGATGCTGGCCGAGCGTGGCGACAAGGTGGCAGCCATGCTGGAACTCGACGTGCCCGAGGACGAGCTGATGAAGCGACTCATACTGCGTGGACAGATGAGCGGCCGTGCCGATGACAACGAAGAGACCATCAAGAAGCGCCTCGTGGTGTATCACTCACAGACGCAGCCTCTCATAGAGTGGTACAAGCAGGAGGGCCTGCATCACCACATAGACGGTTTGGGCGAGCTGGACCGCATCTTCAGTGACATCTGCAAGGTTGTCGATAATCTATAGGCCTCATGGGTCTCATGGGCCTCATGGGCCTCATTGGCCCCATAAGTTAAGAAAGCTATGCCAGAATCGAATTTTGTAGACTATGTGAAGATCCTGTGTCGCTCTGGAAAGGGCGGACGCGGAAGTATGCACCTGAAGCACGTGAAGTATAACCCCAACGGCGGTCCCGACGGTGGCGACGGCGGCAAGGGCGGCAGCGTGATACTGCGTGGCAATCATAACTACTGGACGCTGTTGCACCTGAAGTACGAACGCCACATCTTTGCTGAACATGGCGGCAACGGCGGTAAGGATAAGTGCCACGGTACCGATGGCAAGGACGTGTATATCGACGTACCCTGTGGTACGGTGGTCTACAATGCCGAGACGGGAAAGTATGTCTGCGACGTGACCTACGACGGACAGGAGATAGTACTGCTGAAAGGAGGACGCGGCGGTCTGGGTAACTTCCAGTTCCGCTCGGCTACCAACCAGGCTCCGCGCTATGCGCAGCCCGGTGAGCCGATGCAGGAGATGACCGTCATCCTGGAACTGAAACTGCTGGCCGACGTGGGACTGGTAGGCTTCCCCAATGCGGGTAAGTCGACGCTGGTGTCAACGCTGTCGAATGCGAAGCCGAAGATAGCCAACTACCCCTTCACGACGATGGAACCCTCGCTGGGCATCGTAGGCTATCGCGACAATAAGTCGTTTGTGATGGCCGACATCCCAGGCATCATCGAGGGTGCCAGCGAGGGTAGGGGACTGGGTCTTCGTTTCCTGCGCCATATAGAGCGCAACTCGCTGCTGCTGTTCATGGTGCCAGGCGATACCGATGACATCAAGCGTGAATACGAGATACTGCTCAACGAACTGCGGCAGTTTAACCCTGAGCTGATAGACAAGCACCGTGTGCTGGCCGTGACGAAGTGCGACCTGTTGGACGAGGAGCTGATAGGGATGCTGAGAAAGGAGATAGAGACGGCTTGGGAAAACCAAGTCGCGCTGGGCGAGCAGGTGCCGGTGGTGTTCATATCGGCGGCAACGGGGTACGGGCTGGAAGAGCTGAAGGACGTGCTGTGGCGCGAACTGAATGCGGAGAGTAACAAGCTGCAGACGCTGTTGGCCGAGGACTCGCTGGTACACCGCGACAAGGATATGACCCAATTTGCTGCCGAACTGGCCGACGAGGGCGAAGACGAGGACATAGAATACGTAGACGTGGAGGACTTCGACGATCTGGAGGACTTCGAATACGAAGACGACGAGGAGGAGGACCGCAAACAGTGAATCCGGTACTGACATATTATAACCTCTCTGACCGCGTGACAGCATTCAGCACGACGCGGCAGGGAGGTTTTAGTGTAGGCAGTTACGCCAACTTCAATGCGAATGCCTACTGTGGCGACGATGCGGAGCACGTGGCTTGCAACCGAGAGCTGTTGAGGCTGAAACTGCGATGCGGCCTGCTGGTCATTCCCCATCAGGTGCATGGCGACGGTATCTGCGAGGTGGATGCCGACTACCTGAGACTCACCGAGGCTGAGCAGTCGGCAAGAACAGAGGGCATCGATGCACTGCTGACCAATGAGACTGGCATCTGTATCGGCGTGTCGACAGCCGACTGCACACCTATTATTATATATGACCCCGAGCATCATGCTGCCGCCGTGGCCCATGCCGGTTGGCGCGGCACGGTGGCACGTATAGCAGAGAAGACTGTGGCGAGGATGCAGAGCACCTACGGCAGCAGGCCGGAACAGTTGCATGCCGTCATCGGTCCCTGCATCACGGTGAAGAACTTCGAGGTGGGCGACGAGGTGTACGATGCCTTTGCGAGCGAAGGGTTCCCCATGTCGCTCATAGCCCGTCGTGAAGAGAAATGGCACATCGACCTGCCCCTGTGCAATGAGTGGCTGCTGACGTCGATGGGCGTGCCCGGCACACAGATACATCAGACCGCACTCTGCACCTACGACCAGTGCGACCGCTACTTCTCAGCCAGGCGGTTGGGCATACATTCAGGTCGCATCTACAGCGGCATCGTGCTACGTTGAATACAAACGTTAGTGCATATTTTCTTTGAAAAAATACGCAAGAAATTGCGCTGTTTCGATTATATTGTGTAAATTTGCAGTCGAGAAATCGCTAACAACCCTATTATTAATATCATCTTATGCAGAAAAGACTTTTCTTTCTGGTAGCCATGCTGCTGACGACAACGTTGACAGCACTGGCTCAGGTTACCACGTCGAGCATGGCGGGTAAGGTAACGTTCGAAGGCACCGGTGAGACCATCATCGGAGCCACGGTGCAGGCAGTACACCAACCTTCGGGTACTCGCTACACTGCAGTGAGCAATGCTATTGGTCGCTTCTCCATCCAAGGTATGCGTACCGGCGGTCCCTACACCGTGACCGTCAGCTACATTGGTCATCAGACCAAGATGCTGAAAGGCATAACCCTGCAGCTGGGTGAGACCTACAATCTCGATGTGTGGCTTTCGGAGAATGCCAACGAGATAGCCGAGGTGACTATCAGCGGCAAGGCCTCAAAGCTGACCATCGAGAACATGGGAGCTTCGACCAACATTACTAATCAGCAGATCACTAATCTGCCTACGGTGAGCCGTTCCATCACCGACATCACCCGTCTGTCGCCCTACGGTGGCAGCGGCATGAGCTTTGCCGGTACCGACGGCCGTCTGGGTAACTTCACCGTAGATGGTGCTAACTTCAACAACAACTTCGGTCTGTCAGATGCCCTGCCTGGCGGTGGCAATCCTATCTCTATCGATGCCATCGAGGAGCTGCAGGTGGTCATCTCGCCCTACGACGTGCGTCAGACCGACTTCATCGGCGGCGGCGTGAATGCCATCACCAAGTCGGGTACCAACACCTTCAAGGGCACGGCCTATGTGTACCACAAGAACGAGAACATGCAAGGCGATGCCATAGAGCGCATACAGCTGAGCGGTGCTCGCGAGAAGAGCTCGAACACCACCTACGGCTTCACGCTGGGTGGCCCCATCCTGAAGGACAAGCTGTTCTTCTTTGTCAACGGCGAAATGTCGAAGACCCCTACGGTGGTCAACCGCTGGCATGGCTCGGTGGACGGTCAGTACGATGCTACCAACTACGTTTCGCGTACCAAGCTGAGCGACTTGGAGACCGTCTCCAACTTTGTACGTGAGAAGTATGGCTACGACACCGGCTCGTGGACCAAATTCCCTGCTGACGAGAGCAACTACAAGGTGCTGGCGCGTTTGGACTGGAACATCTCAGACCAGCACCATCTGGCCCTCAGATACAACTTCACCAAGGACAACGGGTGGGTGGCCACCAACCGCACGTCGATGGTTGGCGGCTCGCGTTCCAGTTACGACCGTATGGGACAGTACTCCATGTCGTTTGCCAATTCGATGTACTCTACCAAGCGTACCGTCAACTCCTTCTCGTTCGACCTGAACAGCCGTTTCAGCGACAACGTCTCCAACCAGCTGCTGGCCACCTACTCCAAGATACAAGACCCCGTGCGTGGTTCCAATTCGGCCGAGTTCCCCTTCATCGACATCCTTGACGGCGATGGCGAGAACTACATGGCGCTGGGCTACGAGCTGTTCTCCTACAACAATGCCGTGGAGAACGTCGTTTGGAACATCAAGGACGACGTGACCTACCATCTGGACAACCACAAGATCACTGCCGGCCTGAGCTTTGAGCACCAGCTGGCCAACAACAACTTTATGCGCAACGGTACAGGCTACTACCGCTATGCTTCACTCGACGACTTCCTGACGGGAGCCACCCCCGAGATTGTCAACCTGACCTACGGCTACGGAGGTGAGTCAAAGCCTTCAGCCCGCGTACAATATAATAAAATAGGTGTCTACGTGCAGGACGAATGGAACGTGCTGCAGAACCTGAAGCTGACGGGAGGTCTGAGGGTCGACGGCCTGTTCTTCAACAACAGCGACCTGATGACCAACAAATACATCTACGACATCGACTACTTCGGCAAACATGTAGACACCGGCAAGTGGCCCGATGGCAGCTTGACCGTCTCGCCCCGTATAGGCTTCAGTTGGGACGTGCTTGGCGACAAGTCGCTGAAGGTGCGTGGCGGCACCGGTCTGTTCATGGGTCGTCTGCCCTTGGTGTTCTTCACCAACATGCCCACCAACTCGGGTATGATACAGAACATTGTGTCCATGAATGCCACGGGTGCCAGCAGTGCCGACCGGACCGACATGACCCAGTTCTCGGGCTACGCTACGAAGGACCCCAACTTCCAGGGCAGCATAGTCACCGATGCTAACGGCAACGCCACCATCGCAGCCCTGCGCGACAAGCTCATCTCGATGGGCTATCCCGTGAATATCAGTCCCGAGGACGGCACACACCAGTCTACCATCTGCGGTGTAGACCCGAGCTTCAAGCTGCCACAGGTGTGGAAGACGTCGGTGGCCGTCGACTATCAGTTGCCCGTGTCGTTCCCCTTCACGGCAACAGGCGAGTTTGTCTTCAGCAAGACCGTCAATGCCGTGTGCATCTCTGACTGGAGCACACCCAACGTGGGTGGCTTCGCCCGCTTCAACGGCGCAGACAACCGTCCCATCTATCCCAGCGGCTACCGCGTGGCACAGTCGGCCTTCGTGCTTGAGAATACCAGCAAGGGCTACGGCTGGACCGCCAACCTGACCCTCAATGCGCAGCCCTTCGAGTGGATGAGCCTGATGGCTGCCTATACCCACACCGTGAACAAGGAGATAACAGGCATGCCCGGCAGTCAGGCTGAGTCGGCTTTCACCTACGTGCCTACCTCCGAGGGTCCCAACTTCATCCGTCTGCACAACTCGCAGTTTGTCACCCCCGACCGCCTCGTGGCCAGCGCCACGCTCCACGACAAGAGCGGCAACCACTACTCACTCATCTATGAGACCTGGCGTGGCGGCTATAACTACTCGTTCATGACGTCGAACGACATGAACGGCGACGGCTATCCCTACGATGCCATCTTCATACCTACCGACCAGCAGGTGGCCGACCGCCAGTTCCGCTTCGTGAGCGACGACGACCAGGCCCGCTTCATGGAGTTTGTGCACAACACGCCCTACCTGAAGAAGCATCAGGGCGAGTATGCCGAGGGCTACAGCGTCTACTCACCCTGGGTACACCGCATCGACTTCGCCTACAAGCACGACTTCCGCCTGCGTCTGGGAGAGACCAGTCACAAGCTGCAGCTCAGCTTCGACATGAAGAACGTGCTCAACTTCTTCAACTCTGCCTGGGGCGTGGCCAAGTACATGAACCCCGACCTCAACTCAGGTCGCATCCTGAAGTACGAGGGCGTCGATGGCGATGGCTTCGCCACCTTCTCTACTCCCGCAGTCGTCCAGGGCAACACCCCGCTGTGGACCCCCAACCACAGCATCGGCCAGTGCTGGTACGCCAGTGTAGGTATCAAGTATTTCTTTAACTAACATCAAGTCCGCATACACATTATGAAACTCAGATATTTTCTTCAGGCCATCGTGGCCACAGTGATCACCCTGTTCACTGCCTGTTCTGACAACAACGACCCCACGCTGCTCAGCGAGGTGCGCGTGTCGCAGTCCTATCTGGCTTTCCCCGCTGACGGCGGTTCGGTCACCATCACACTGACGGCAGCCGACAGCTGGACCATATCAACCACAGACAAGAAAGGTATGCCCGAGTGGGTGACCATCACTCCCGCCGAGGGCGGTGCCGGCACACACGAGCTCACCTTCACCGCTACGCCAGCCACTGGCAGCCGCGATGCCCAACTCTACATCCAGTGTGGCTCAGCACGGCAGAACCTCAACCTCATACAGACCACCGAGAAGACCGAGGCACCGCTGACACCCATCAGCACCGTGCTCAATGGCAATGACGGCACCACCTATCGTGTACGAGGTACCTGCGTCAGCAATCCCGACAACCAGTATGGCAACTGGAACATAGAGGACGAGAGTGGCAGCCTCTACATCTACGGTACCCTCGACAAGAAAGGCATCAAGGGCCAGAACCCCATCAGCGGTGAAAACGGATGGGGCTTCGAGGTGGGCGACATCATCACCGTCGAGGGTCCCCGCGCGGTCTACAACGGCAAGGTAGAGTTGGTCGACGTCACCGTCATCAGCATCGAGAAGTCGCTCATCAAGATTGACTCGCTCGATGTGGAGAACAACACCCTGCCCCTGGAGGGCGGCGACTTCACGGCCGTTCTGGTGAACAAGGGCAACGGCGTCACTGTCGACATACCTGATGCTGCCCGTGAGTGGCTCAGCGTCATCGGCATCACCACCACCGGCACTACCACCAGCGTCAAGTTCCATGCGGCACCCAATGCAGGTGGCGACCGCAGCACTACACTCACCTTCGTGACCACCGACGATGAGGGTAATGAGTATTCAGCGCAGGCCGACATCGTGCAGAAGGGCTCCATCGTAGCCGCTACCGTGGCCGAGTTCCTCGCTGCCGAGGTGGGTGATGTGCAGTACCGCCTGACGGGTGTCATCTCGCGCCTCTACTACTACAAGGAGAGTGTGGCCGGATTCTATATACAGGACTACACTGGCGAGACGCTCGTCTACAAGGCTGAAGGCTTCACCGGCACCGAGGCCAAGGTGAGTGACATCGTCACCGTGTCGGGTAAGCGTGGTGCCTACAAGGAGACGCCTCAGATGGTCTCGGGTACGTTCGAGGAGCTGAAATATGCCGTCACCGAAATATCCATCAAGGACTTCCTCGACGAGAAGACACCTAACTCCAAGGAGGTGTACTACATGGTGACCGGCACCGTGAAGGACCTGCTGGACAAGAACGGCAACAACAATGACTACGGCAACCTGCACTTGGTCGACGATGAGGGCAACGAGCTCTACGTCTATGGCTGCTATCCTGGCTGGGGCGCTACAGGCGATGCCCGCAAGGGCTTCGTCAAGGCTGGCGGCATCGAGGTGGACGACCGCTTGACCATGATAGGCTATAAGGATACGTGGGACGGACTCATCGAGCTCTGCGGCGGCATCTTCTTCGCCATCGAGAAGGCTGAGTGAAGGAAAAGGGCCTCCCCCGGCCCCTCCGAAGCCAAGGAAAAAGCCTCCCCCGGCCCCTCCGAAGGAGGGGAGGCTATTATGAGGGGATGAGGTTATTTAGAGGTGAACCCCGAAAGTTAGACAAAACTTTCGGGGTTCACTTTATTTGAATATGCTCTCTTTTATTATATATGAGGTATAGGCTATACTCCTCGCTCTGCCCAGTCACCGCGGTCCAGGTTCCTATACCCGATGGCCTCGCCGATGTGGACAGCCTCTACCTTCTCCGATCCGGCGAGGTCGGCGATGGTGCGGGCCACCTTGAGGATGCGGCTGTAGGCACGGGCACTCAACTTTAATCGCTCCATGGCCATGCGCAGCATGTCGAGCGAGGCAGCGTCGGGCTCGGCGAACTCGTGGAGCATGCGCTCGGTCATCTGGGCGTTGCAGTGAGGCCTACCCCCAACCCCTCCCGAGGGGGAGGGGAGCTTAGAGAAGCGCTCGGTCTGGATGTTGCGGGCCTTGATTACTCGCTCGCGGATGGCAGCCGACGGCTCGCCTGGTGCCATCTTCGATAGTTCGGTGAAGGGCACGGCCTGTATCTCGCACTGGATGTCGATACGGTCGAGTAGGGGACCGCTGATTTTGTTCATGTAGCGCTGTATCTGGCCCGGGGTGCAGACGCACTTGTGGTTGGGGTCGCCGTAGTAGCCGCAGGGACAGGGATTCATGGAGGCTACGAACATGAACGAGGCGGGGTAGTCGATGGAGTACTTGGCACGGCTGACGGTGATGTGGCGGTCTTCGAGTGGCTGGCGCATCACCTCGAGGACGCTGCGCTGGAACTCGGGCAGCTCGTCCATGAAGAGCACACCGTTGTGTGCCAGCGATATCTCGCCTGGTTGCGGGTTGGTGCCGCCGCCGACGAGGGCCACCTGCGAGAGGGTGTGGTGGGGTGAACGGAAGGGACGCTGCGAGATGAGGCTGGTGTCGCGCGACAGCTTGCCGGCAATGGAGTGTATCTGGGTGGTCTCTAAGCTCTCGCTGAGTGAGAGCGGCGGCAGTATGCTGGGCAGACGCTTGGCGAGCATGGACTTTCCTGAACCCGGCGGGCCTATCATGATGAGGTTGTGACCGCCGGCGGCAGCCACCTCCAGTGCACGCTTGACGTTCTCCTGCCCACGGACATCGGAGAAGTCGGCATCAAACTGGTTCTGCTGGGCAAAGAATTCCTGTCGGGTGTTGACAATGGTGGGCTGGTACTCCTGGCTGCCATTGATGAAGTGGATGACGTCGAGCAGCGTGTCCATGCCATAGACCTCGAGGTTGTTGACGACAGCGGCCTCACGTGTGTTCTGTCGTGGCACGATGAGTCCGCGGTATTTCAGTGCTCGCGCCTTGATGGCGATGGGCAGTGCGCCGCGTATGGGCAGCAGGCGTCCGTCGAGTCCCAGCTCGCCTACCATCATGTATTCCCTCAGCAGCCCTTGCTCAACCTTGTTGTCGGCTGCCAGGATGGCGATGGCCAGAGGCAGGTCGTAGCCGCTGCCTTCCTTCTTGATGTCGGCAGGAGCCATGTTGATGGTGATTTCACCGACAGGATATTTGAAGCCGCTGTTGCTCAGTGCTGCGCGGATGCGGTCTATGCTTTCGCGGACGGCCGCATCTGCCAGACCAGAGAAATGGAGGTTGACGCCGTGCACGATGTGTACCTCGACGGTCACGTTGACCGCTTCGAGTCCCATCACGGCAGCAGTTTGTGTTTTTATCAGCATAAGAATAAGTAGTTAGGGTGCTATTGCAGCAGGTCGTCTATAGTCTTTTCCAGGTCCTGTCCGCCCTGCTTGCGTGCTATGGTCTTTCCGTCCTTGTCGAAGATGATGGTCTCGCAGACGGAGGTGATGCCAAAGAGTTTGACGAGTGGCGACTGCCACATGTCGCCGTCGCAGATGTTAGGCCACGTGATGCTGTCGCGTTCCAGGAAGGTCTTACTCTCTGATGCCGAGGCATCGAGGTCGATGGTGACGACGGCTATCTTGTCGGGGTCGGCCTTCTGCTTCTGGCGCAGCAGGCGTACGATGCTTTGTGAGTCGTAGCTCCAGTTGGCCCATGACTGGATGATGTTGATACGTGACGTGAAGTACCCCTCGGTGATGGTGTCGCCCTTGACGTCGACGGCGGTGAACTCAGGCAGCTGCTGCAGATCCCTGTCCTTGAAACTTGCCAGCATGTTGCGCAGTCGCAGCAGCTTGCGGTTGCCCGGCTGTGCCTTGATGATGTCGGAGCAGAGACGGCTGGCTTCGGCATAGTCGGGCGATGGTGACAGGAGGAAGAACCTGTGCAGCACATAGTGGCAGGCCGGCGAGGCGGGATGCTCCTTGATGAATCGGCGGGCCTCGTCCTGTGCCTGGGTAGCTGACAGGTCACTAATCTTCTGGCGAAATTCCGTCAGCAGGTCGTTGGCCTCGTCGCCCGAGACCTCCGTTTCGCGCAGATGCGAGGCATCGCCTTCAATGTCGATCTCTACGCCTGCCCTTGCCAGGATGGGCAGTTCAGAATAGTTGGGAAAGAGCAGGATGAGCGTCGTGGTGTCCTCCATGGCCCGTTCGTAGGTGAAGTCTCCGTTCTGTATGACGATGGTGTCTTTCCATCCGTCGTTGATGTCGTAGATGTAGAATTCACCTCCGTTCAGGTTCTTGAAGTGTCCCTCCAGCCTGAACATGTTGCTGTTGCCACCGCAGGAAGAAGTGACAAGTGATAAGAGAGAAGTGATAAGTATCACTCCCATCAGACTAATCCTTCGTGTTACAGATTTCTTACTCATCACTTCTCACTTATCACTTATCACTCCTCACTTCTCACTTCTTCACTTTCACCAGTTCCAGGTCCTTGGCGGCATAGTCAGCCAGCGTGGGATCCTTGGCAATGGCCTGGCTGAGAGCCTTGGCAGCCTCGGTGGTGCTACCTGTGCGGGCATAGACGATGGCCTTCAGGTAGTCGGTCGTGGCATCCGCGTTCTTCACGCCCCTCAGCGTCTTCTCGGCCTGACTGTAGTTCTTGTTCATGATCTGGGCCAGAGCGGCAGAGTTGGTCATGGCGTAGCCGAAGTCCTGCTCGGCCTGTGCATACTTGCCCTGAGCCAGATGCAGGTTGCCCAGAATCTCGCCCAGTCCGTGGGCGTTGGCAGCCTTGGCGATGTAGGTCTCGGCATTGAGCATGTCACCCTGCTGCAGAGCCAGCAGTCCGAGGTTGGCGTTAGCCTCGGCCTGGTTCTTGTCTACGGCGAGAGCCTTGTCGGCCCACTGCTTGGCTTCATCGTACTTGCCGTTGGCATAGGCCAGACGGGCCAGGTTGTTGTAGGCACGTGCATCCTTGGGGTACAGCTCGGCCGTCTTCTTGTACACCTGTTCGGCCATGTTTGTGTCCTCATAGAGCGTGGCACCGTAGAGCATCTCCTCGAGACTCAGCTTCGTGGGGTCCTCCTTGTACTGGTTCATGATCTGCTCGTCGTCGCGGCCCACCACCTCGTAGTTGATAATCATGCGGGCACGGCGCAACTGAGGCAGGATGCCGTCAGTCAGCTCGCCGAAGGCAGCCGAGATGTTGCGTATCTGCTGCTCGCGCTCCTCGGGATCCTGATACATAGACAGGACGCGCAGGATGACATCCTTGTCCTGTATGTTAGAGGCAGCCACCAGTTCCTGGAAGCCTTCCCAGTCCTCAGCCGTATAGCGGGTGTCGACGGGGCCCTGAGCTTTGGTCTGCTTCATCTGCTTGTTCACGTAGTCGGCCGTCACGTCCTGACGCTTGCCGGCCAGTTTCTCGTTGATGTCGAAGCCACCGTCGGGCGAGGCGTAGGCCGATACCTCCACGCCGTCCAGGATGCGGCTCTCCTGATTCTTGGCTATCTCGTCCAGCAGGCGTACAAACTCCTTCACCGAGTTGTTCTGCAGCTCGCTCTGACGCAGCGTGGCCTGACCGATGAGGAACTTCACGTTGGCCTCCTGCTTCTGGGCGATGACGCGCTGGAAGGCATCCTCGGCCAGGGCAGGCTGAGCCGATGCCAGCGTGCGCTTATACAGTTCGGAGGTGGCCATGATACCCGTAGCCACCTTCACATCGGGCACTATCACTGTCTTCTTGCCTATCCTGGCATCGAACGTCAGGTAGAGATCGCTCTGCTGCATCTCGGGCTCATACTTGAAGTTGCTCTTCATCGTATAGCGTCCACCCAGCAGGTACGATATGGTCTGGTCGTTGCCCAGTACCTTCTCGCCCTGGAACGTAGCTTTCTCGCCGTTGACGGTCTTCAAGCCCTGCGTGGTCTGGTAGCGCAGTTGCGGCGTCACCGTCACCACGGCCTTCTTCTTCATGTACTTTTCGGGGAACATGCCGTTGATGGTAGCGCTGACAGTGCCGGCTTCCGTCTCAAGCGGGTTAGGGTTAACTTTGAAATTGTCGGCCGACAGGGGACCGAGTTTTGAACACGACGATGTCAGCAGTATAGCGGCAGCTGACAGCAGAAGCAATCCTTTCTGTTTCATTCTTTCTATTCTAATCTTTGATAATAACTCTTTTAATCTGCAAATTTACACATATAAATCAGTACTCTGAGCTTTTTCCTCGTTTTTTTGTGATTTATTAAATCTTTGCAGCATGAGTTTCCCAGTAGGAAACTGGTAGTTTCATTACGGGAAACTATGAGTTTCATTACGGGAAACTGGTAGTTTCATTACGGGAAACTATATGTTTCCTTACTGCAAACAGCATGTTTAGCACTCGTAAACAGCATGTTTAGCACCTGCAAACCTATAGTTAGGAAAAAGGGAGGAAGGACTATCGTTCGAGAAGTGCAACGGCATAGGCGGCCATGCCTTCCTGACGGCCTACGAATCCGAGGCGCTCGGTGGTGGTGGCCTTGATGCTGATCTGGTCGGGGTCACAACCTATGACTTCGGCCAGCGTCTGCTGCATCTGCGGGATGTGTGGGTTCATCTTGGGACGCTCAGCACAAATGGTAGCGTCGACGTTTCCAAAGGTATAACCTTTGGACGCAATGAGCTCTATGGTCTTGCGGAGTATAATCTTGCTGTCCATGCCCAGTGTCTCGTCGGAGGTGTCGGGGAAATGGTAGCCTATGTCACGCATGTTGGCTGCCCCAAGTATGGCATCGCAGATAGCATGGATGAGCACGTCGGCATCAGAGTGGCCAAGGAGCCCTAAGTCCACCTCCTGCTCATCCCCATTGGCGGGGTGATGGAATGGAATCCTGATACCTCCCATCCATAGTTCGCGACCTTCAGCTATCTGGTGCACGTCGTATCCAAATCCTACACGAATATTCATAAGCTACAATATTATCTATAAAAAATACCCCTCCCTTGGGGAGGGGATAGGGGTGGGCATTTACTTGCGGAACAGGTCCTTGATGCCATCCATGTCGAAGGCCAAGGTGAAACGCAGCGTCTGGTCGAGAGGATTGCTCTGTGCGGTCGAGATGACATAACCCACATCGAGCGAGAAGACACTCATGCGGAAACCGCCACCGACGGTGAAGTACTTACGGTTACCCTTCGATTCCGACTCGTGGTGATAGCCCGCACGCAGCGAGAACTGGTCGTGGTACACATACTCGGCACCGACGCTCCATTGTATCTCCTGTAACTCCTCCTTGAATCCGCCAGGGGCATCGCTGAAGCTCTTGAAGATACCCTTGATGCTCGACATGTCGCTGTACTGACGGCGCACGCGGTCCTGATAGTCACTGTTGGACTCGTCTACCTCCTGGCGCGGCACGGTGGGTACCAGCAGCTTGTTGGCATCGGCCGAGATAGAGAAGCGGTTGAACTCGTCGATGGGTATCATCAGCGATGCACCCAGACGCAGGTTGGCGGGTATGAACTGGCTCTCCTCGTCGCCATAGTACGATATCTTGCTACCGATGTTGCTGGCCACCAAACCGAGTCCCAGCTGGCACTCGCGGCTGCCCATCATGATGTAGTTGTTGTAGTACATGGCGATATCGGCGGCAAAGGCGGAGGCAGGCTTGGAGTCCTCGCTGTAGTCATAACGCAGGTCGCTGTATATCCAGCGCAGACCTACACCGAGTGAGAACGTCTCACTCAGCATACGCGAGTAGGCTACGTCGAGTGACATCTCGTAGGGCTTGACGGTCATGTCGTAGGCATCGCTGGTATAGACCTCGCCGAGCGAGAAGTAGCGCAGCGAACCTGACAGTGCACCATAGTCGCCTATGCGGTAGTAACCGGCAGCGTAGGCCAGGTCGATGTCGTTGACCAACTGGCGCAGCCACGGCGTGTAGTTGAGCGCGATGCCGGCACGGCTGATGGTAAACGGATATTTGGCCAGGTTCCAATACTGCGAGTTGACATCGGGGTCGTTGGCAGCACCTACGTCACCCATACCTGCTGCACGTGCATCAGGGGCAATGGTCTGCGAGATGACGGCATGCTCAACGGGGTTGAAGGTCGTCGTCTTGTAGTCGTCGGCCTTGGCAGAGCCAACGGCCAGCAGCCAGCAGCCAAGTGCTAAAAGTATGTTTCTGTTCTGTCTCATCGATTAAAAAACGGAATGGAGGCTTATTTATTGCCTTTGACGACAAATTTCTTAGTCATGCCTGTCGGTGACTTATAGATGTAGAGTCCCTGTCGGGTGGGCATCTGATGTCCGATGTAGCGGCCCGAGGCATCGTAGTAGGTGCCCTGCATCGTCTGTTTGCGGCGGGCAAAGATGTCCTCGTTCATGATGTTGCGGATGCCGACTGGTGAGTAGTTGCTGCTGGACACCACCTCGAAGTTGAGCTTCACGGTCGTGGAGTTGTTCAGCACGTCCCAGGCACGGAACACCAGCTGATGTTTACCCACGGGCAGCCAGGGTATCCGGAATCCCACCTCGCCGCGGCGATAGTCGCCAAACTCGTAGACGAAGTAGTCGTTCAGACTGTAGGTGCGGTTCATGACACCGTCGATGATGAGCTCCATGTCGTGGCCGATGCCGTTGCCCGATGCGTTGATGCCGTCATCGTCTGACAGGCGGGCATAGAAGAACGGTGTGGGCTGGGTCTGCCCGCCATCCTGAAATCCTTCGTAGTCCAGGTAGAAGTCTACCTGTGGTCCCTCGCCGTTGCCGCTGAGCAGGAAGTTGTCGCTGACCATGGTGAAGTGGCAGTCCTGCCCGTGAGCCAGCAGCGTGCGGTCGTCGCTGGCGGCGTAGACCAGTATCTGTCCTTCGCCGTCGCCATAGCTGATGTCGAGCGGTATGGCACACGACACCTTGAACTTGCCGTCGGTGATGCTGTCGGTGCCCGTGCAGATGATGTTGGGGCGGGTCTTGAAGACGATGGGCTTGTTGATACCGTTATCTTTAGGCGTATTGATCAGTCCCGTCAGGGTCTCCTCGACATCGCGGATGGTGACGGTGGCAAAGCCCTTAAAGTCAGGATGATCCTCGATGTGGCCCACAATGGTGACCGCCGAACCAGCCAGCAGCTGGATGGTGCCTTGGCCCACGGCCTGTCCGTTGATGCTGTCCACGACAGCTGTCAGCGTCGGTACATGCAGGGTCAGTGCGGGGTCGCCCATCAGGGTGTATTGCAGTTTGTTCTCTTCGTAGTCCTTGTCAGTGGGCAGATGCTTGAAATGCAAATTGTTGTCGATGAGGTAGTTCTTGGCCTTCATGACAGCCTCGCCTATCGTGTTGAGTCGGCCGTCGGTCTCTTCCAGCACGTATTTCATGAAGGCGGTGTTGATAAGTCTGTTTTTGCGGGCATAGACCGTATGCGTGGTGCCGAAGAAGGCGATGGCACCGCCGTTAGGGTTGAGCATGGCCGTCTCGCCCAGATTCGCCTCCTGGGTATTGAAGGGCATGATGTCGCACGAGGCTGTCACCCAGAGGGGCAGTCGCAGCGATGTTGGTTCGGCAAAGTCTTCTGTCTGTATCACTCTTTCTATAGACAGGTTGGTGGCGCCGCCATGTCCGCTGTAGTTCATGATGAGTGCGCCGTTCTGCATCTGCTGCTTGATGCGGCTCCTTGAGCCAGGGTTGGTTTCTCCGATGGCAGTCTTGACCTTCTTGTAGACGTCCCAGTATATCTTGTTGACCAGGAAGTCGGGTGAGGTGTACGCGATGACAGAGTCGGCTACCCATTCTTCGTCATTCATGTGCATGTTGTCGTCGCCGTCATCGGCCATCAGGCAGATGGTGTTCTGCCAGGCACCGGCCGTCTCGTTCTTACGGTAGCTCTCTATCTTGTCTACCAGTATCTTGGCCTGCATGGCATCGCGGGCCGGCAGTCGGCCTACGGCCACATCGCGCATGTCTTGGCTCAGCAGGTCGCCGCCCTCGCCGTCGTCGAGCATGCAGTAGTAGTCGTCGCTGACGTAGCAGAGCGTCTCGCTGAACGAGTTCTCGCTCTCATAGCAGAGCAGGAAGTCGCTGGGCGACTCGCTTCTCCATTCGGGTGTCAGCATGCGGTTGTCCCAGGCGCCGTCGCCGAAGAGTACCAGGAAACGGGGCTTGTCTTTCTGCTCCTGTGCGCGGTCGTAGAGCATCTTGACATATCGGCGGTAGGCATTGGCATCGGGCGTGCCGCTCGAATATTCATTGTAGAGCTCGTCAGCAGGTACGACGTTGACCCGCATGCCGTCCATGTCGCGGTGCAGCTGTGCCAGTCGCTCTGCCTCGGCCTGCAGTTTCCGCGAGGCGGGTATGATGATAATCATGTCGGCGAAGTCGTCGGCATGGTGGTTCTGGTTGGCCACGTAGCCTACGTACTCAGGTACGGGGTAGGTGGTGGTCATCGGCTTGTCGAAGGGACGGGGCTGGGTGCTGCTCAGCGAGATGTAGTCCAGACGCATGTCGGCACCGGATGTCTGGCGTATGGTCACGGTATTCTTGTCGCGCAGTCCCTTTCGGATGTCAAAAGTCCATATGTCTGAGGCTGCCGCGGCATACTGGTCGGTAAATGCCTTCATCTCACTGCCTGAAAAGACATTGTTGGTGTTGTACATGTCAAGAACTATCTGACCCACGACGGAGTCGTTGACCAGCACGTCGGCATCGCAGTAGCCATTGTACGACATCGATACGAAGAGTGTACCCGACGTGCTGTAGGCTGGCAGTTGATATTTGTGGGACACACCTGGCTTGAGGACTTCAAAGTCAAACAGGTTGCGTCCGCCGTGGAACCAGGCGTAGTTGTCTACCTCGTAGAGGCTGTGGTAGTTGTTGGCATGGGGATAGTGCTCGCTGAAAAACGTCGTACTGTCCTTCAGCAGCGGGGCTTCGTCGCTCTCTGTCAGGAAGTAGTAGCCGTAGTCAGAGTAGGGGTTGCGCAGTCGGCGCGAGGGGCCTGACGTGTCCCAGTTGACCGGACCGTTGGCAAAGAACAGGCGGCGGCCGTCGTTCAGCTGACATACAGGCACCTGGGGCAGGTCGTCGGTAGCTGTCAGGTAGTCGCCTGTCAGCACTTCCGGTTGCCAGGCACCGCCATAGCCATACAGTCTGGCGCGTGAAGGGTCGGAGATTCCTGCCAGTGAGAGCAGTGAGTCCGTCAGTTCATAGAAGCCGGTGGCAGGGATACGTATCATCGACCAGTGGCCCGTGGCCAGTACAGAGTTGTCGGCATAGCGTGGCTGCGCCATGATGGTGCTCGTCTGTAAGCCGATGAATACTATTGCTGCGAAAAGTTTTCGTAAACTCATGGATAAGTGGGTTGTTTAGCTAAAGTATGATTAGTTTCTTGGCCTGCGATGCCTTCTTGCTGCCATCGCAGCTGACCAGTACGCGGTAGAGGTAGACACCTGTTGACAGGCGTTTGCCTCCCTCTGTCGTGAGATCCCAGTCGAGGGTGTAGGTGTTGTCTGACGATACGCCCGTCTCGCTGTGCCCATAGAGCTGTCGGCCTGACATGTCGAAGACCTCCAGCTCGACATCGAGGGTACAGCCGATGCGGTCGTGGGTGAGCACAAAGGTGGTCGATGTCGTGGCAGGATTGCGGGTGCAGTCGACGCTGAACCCCTCGGGCGTCAGGCCGCGGACAACGTTGAACTTCAGTTCGGCGACTGATGAGTTGTTGACTATGTCCCACGCACGGAACTGCAGCCTGTGCTCGCCCTCTGACAGTTCGGGCAGGCTGTAGCCGACAGTACCGTTGCGGTAGTCGCCGAAGTCATACTGGAAATAGTTGTTCAGCGTGTAGGTCATGGTCTGTTCGCCGTCGATGACCAGTTCCAGGTCGTGGCCTATACCGCTGCCTGATGCGTTGATGCCCTCCTTGTCGCTCAGCTCGGCATAGAAGTAGGGTGTCGTGTTGACATTGCCCCCGTTGACGAACGAGCGGTTGTTCAGGTAGCAGTAGATGGACGGACCTACGCCGTCGTTGGCCATCGTGCTGGCGCTGGCCGTCGTGAAGTTCTCATTGTAGCCGTGCACCCTCGACTGGTGGTCGTTGCTGCTGGCATAGAGCAGCATCTGTCCGTTGGCATCGCTGTAGCTGATGTCGCGTGGCAGGACGAACACCATGGTGAACTGTCCGTTGCGGATGCTGTCGGAACCGGAGTAGAGGATGGTCGGGCGGTCTTTGTATTCGAAGGCTGTCTCCGTCTGGTCGTCTACCTCATTCAACTGGCATACGATGTTTTCCTCTACATCTTTCACCTTCAGGCTGATGGTGCCGTTAAAGTCAGACATGTCGGTGATGTGGCCTTTCACCGTGATTGGCGTGCCGGCGGTGATTTTCACGGTGTTGCTCTCGGACGATACACCGGCTATCTCTTCGACGACGATGCCGCGTTGGGGTGATGCCAGCACCAGTGCGGGATCGCCCAGCAGCGAGTAGTGCAGCTTGTTGAACTTATAGTTGCTGTTGTTGGCTCTCAGCTCATTCTTGGCCAGCCTTACAGCATCGCCCAGCGTGTTGCGATGTCCGTCGGTAGTGGTCAGCAGATAGGTCAGGAACGCACAGTTCAGCTCGGCATTGGCTCCTGTGTAGACGGTACGTGTGGTACCGAAGAAGGCCACGGCACCGCCATGCGGATTGAGCATGGCCGTCTCGCCGATGTTCTCTTCCTGTGTGTCATAGGGCATGATGTCGCACGATGCCGTGATCCAGAGGGGCAGGCGTTGTGAGGTCTGCGTCGTGAAGTCGGACAGTGTCAGTACGCGTTCATGGGATATCTGGTCGGCCTTGCCGTGTCCGCAGTAGTCCATGATGAGTGCGCCGGCCTGCATCTGCTGCTTCACCAGTCGTTCCACGTCGGGGTAGTGGTTGCCGGTTGACGTTGACGTCCGTTTATAGGCATCCCAGTAGAAGCGTCTGATGTTGAATGCGGGGTCTATGTCCTGTACGGTCTGTGCCGCCATTTCAGCCTCCCTCATGTGTACGTTGCCGTTCAGGTCGTCGCCCAGGAAGCAGACCGTGTTTTGCCAGTCGCCGGCATAGTCGTTGTGGTAGTAGCCTATGGTCTTGTCTACCATGATCTTGGCATCGGCATCGGTGCGTGCCGTCATGCGTCCCACGCCGATGTCGGCTTTGTCGGCCGTCGCGATGTCGCCACCCTCACCGTCGTCGAGCATGCAGTAGTAGTCATCGCTGACGTAGCTGTCGGTCTCGCTGAAGGAATTCTCGCTCTCATAGCACAGCAGGAAGTCGTCGGGCGACGTGCCGCTCCAGTTGGATGTCAGCATGCGGTTGTCCCAGGCACCGTCGCCGAAAAGCAGCAGGTAGCGGGGCATGTCGGCATCGGTCTCAGCGCGGTCATAGAGCATCTTCAGGTATCGGCGATAAGCGTTGGCATCGGGTGTGCCGCTGGAGAACTCGTTGTACAGTTCGTCGGCAGGCACGATTCTGACGCGCATGCTGTCGTAGGTCTCGTGCAGCTCCTTCAGGCGTGTGGCCTGTGCCAGCACTTTCTGCGAGGTGGGAATGATGATGACCATGTCGGCTGCGGTGTCGGCATGGTGGTCTTGGTTCGTGATGCGATAGACGTATTCGGGTGAGGGGAAGGTGGTGCCCGACAGTGACGGTGCACTCTTAGGCGTCGTCGTGGTCAGCGTGATGTAGTCCAGTCGCACCTCCTTGCCGCTCAACTGCTTGATGGTTACATCGTTCTTCCCCTTCTGCAGGCTGTCTACGTTGAATGTCACCGCCTGCGACAAGGCCCGTTGGTAGTCGCCCAGGATGCTGGTCGACGAAAGGTTGCCTATCTCTTTGCCATTGAGTGACACCGAGCACTGGAAGGCTGCGTTGTAGGTGATGACGACGGTCAGCTTGCCCGATGTGTCATGCGAAGTTATCTGATAGGTGGTGCCGCTGGTTGATATCAGTTCGTTGTAATAGAGGTTGCGTCCGCTGTGATACCAGGCATACTCGTCTTTCTCCGTGAGCGAGTGGTAGTCATCGGCCGATGGATAGAACGAGGCGACGAAGGTCGCGCTGTCTGTCGTGAGCGGCTCGCCGTCGCTTTCCGTGAGGAAATAGTAGCCATAGTCGGAATAGGGGTTGCGGGTGCGCTGTGTTGCCGTATTGGAACTCCAGGATATGGGGCCCACGGCACGGAACAGGCGGCGGCCATTGACGGTGCATGTAGGTACTTCTTTCAGGTCGTCGGTCTCTGCCAGGTAGTTGCCTGTCAGCACCTCTGGCTGCTGGGCACCGCCGTAGCCATAGATTTTCACACGGGCTGGATTCGAGAAACCGGCCTGTCGGATGACGGCATCCGACAGGTGATAGATACCAGTTTCTGATACTCTGATCTTTGCCCACGTGCCGTTGGCCAGCACGGAGTGTGCGGCATAGCGTTCCTCGGCCGTTGGTTTAGTGGCAGCCCTGTTTGTGTGGGTTGGCTTGGTAGCAGGCTGAGCGTGTACGGTCAGCTTGAAACTGACCAGCTTCTGGAACTTGCCGTTGCGGAATACCAGCGGCACCAGCGAGGCATACAGCGTGCCTTTGCGGCGCGAGGTGCCTATAAAGGTCTCTACCTTGGGCATGGCTGGCAGTTCGTCGGTCGTGATATGCTGGTAGCGGGCCACGTCGGCCTGCGACATGTCTATGAATTCGGGGTAGTCGATACTGACCGTATAGACAGAGTCGGCATAACGGTCGCCCAAGGCAAAAGAATGGCTGAATACTGGCAACAGGGAGTCAACCTTGACTTCGTCGGCAGTCAAGTTGAAAAACTTTTGTGCGGACGCTGGCAAAGATACGAAGGTAAAAAAGTAGAAGAGTAAAAAGACACGGCAGCATGGAGTTATCAGTCTCCGTGCCAACCATTTCACTATGTATGTAATTTTTTCCTTCATATTTCCTAAATCCTCTCCTCCCGCACGGGAGGGGCTGGGGGGTGGGTTACTTGCATTTGAAATTCAGCACCTTGCGGTCTTCGAGCCAACCCTCCAGGTGGTCGTCTATGTGTACCGGCCCTACTCCCACGGGAGTGCCGGTGTACAGCAAGTCGCCGGTCTTCAGTGTGAAGAACCGCGAGATGTAGCTGATGAGCTCGTCTATTGAGTACTGCATGTCGCCGGTATACCCTTGCTGTACGGTCTGCCCGTTGATGTCTAAGTGGAAGTTTAAGTCCCCTAAGCTCTTGTTCAGTTCTTCTACTGGCACCCAGTCGCCAATGACGGCCGAACCGTCAAAACCCTTGCAGATGGTCCAGGGCAATCCTTTCTCACGTGCTTTCTGCTGCATGTCACGTGCCGTGAAGTCGATGCCAACGGTCACAGCGTCGTAATAGCGATGGGCGAAACGCGCAGGAATGCCCTTGCCCAGACGACATATACGTACCACCACTTCCGTCTCATAGTCCACCCGCGACGACCAGTCGGGGATGAAGAATGGCTTGTGGTCCTTCAACAATGCAGAGTCAGCCTTGGTGAATATCACAGGTTCCTCTGTCTTTAATAACGTACCATGGAGCTCTTTATTGTGCTCGGCATAGTTCATTCCTACTGCAAATATCTTCATAACTATCGGCAAAGGTACGAATAAGTGAGGACAAAACAAAAAAAATCAGCATTTATTTTCTCCTGTCGGGCGAAAGAACCTAAGGCCGAAGGTCAAAGGTACAAAAAAAGACTGGAAATCACTTGCGATTACCAGTCTTTTTTATCGTTTTTTATAAAATTACTCAGCAACGAGCGTAAAGCGACGGAAGGCGCAGATAGCGAGTTCCTTGTCCTGAGACTTCACCCATTCGGCTACGGTCATCTTGTCGCCGTCACCGAACTGGAACTCCTGGTCTACCAGGCAGTTCTCCTTCAAGAACTTCTGCACGCGGCCCTTAGCGATACCCTCAATCATAGGCATCTTCAGCTGAGCCTCACCCTCGGCCTTAGCCTCGGCGATGATCTTGCGAGCCTCGTCGGCCTGCTCCTTGGTGATCCAGCCCTTTGACATGTTGCTCTCGATGTGGTCCTCGCTGTCTACGTGAGCGGGGTTGATGCCAGCCTTCTTCAGCTTCATGTCTACGAACTTCTGTACCTGCTCCAGCTTCGACTTCTCGACGGCAGTCTTGTACTCCTCGTCCAGAATCTTCTGGTCTACGCTCTTGGCATCGAGTGCCACGGGCTTCATGGCAGCCACCTGCATGGCCAGCTTGTGACCAGCCTCGCTGTTCTCCTTGTTGGTCTGAACCATGGTGCACAGCATGTGCTTGCCCATGTGGTCATAGACCTCGATGTTCTCACCCTCGAGAGTCAGGTAGCCGTCCAGCTCCATCTTCTCACCGGTGATACCCGAGCGCTGTGTGACAGCTTCCTGAGCGGTCTGACCGTTGATGTCAAGGTTCTTCACCTCATCCAGGGTCTTGCACTTGTTGGCCACAGCGGCATCAAGGATGGCGCGGGTCAGGGCGATGAAATCAGCACCGTTGGCCACGAAGTCGGTCTCGCACTTCAGGGCAATCATGGCAGCGAAGCCATTCTCGTTCTTTACCAGTACGCAACCGTTAGAAGTCTCGCGGTCGCTACGCTTGGCAGCGATAGCCAGACCACGCTCGCGGAGCAGCTCCTTGGCATGGTCGAAGTCACCTTCAGCCTCAGTCAGGGCTTTCTTCACGTCAGCCAGACCGGCACCGGTCATAGCGCGAAGCTTTTTGATATCGTCAATTGAAATTGCCATTGTTTTTTTGAGCCCCTTAAGTTAGGGGGCTGGGGGTCTGAACAAGCGGACATCAGACCATTTTTAATTGTTTGTAATATCTTTTTTGAGTTAAGGGGTTGGAACTCTGCGCTTGTTCAGACCCCAATCCCCTCGCTCGAGCTTTGCTCGCTTTGCTTGCAAAGAACTTAGGGGGCTTGTGAGATTACTCAGCGGCGGGAGCCTCTTCCTCAGCGGGAGCCTCTTCCTCAGCTACGGGAGCAGCCTCCTCGGCAGGAGCCTCGTCCTTGCGGGCACGGCGGGTGCGCTTGGGCTTAGCCTCGTCGACCTCAGCCTCGGCCTGAGCCTCAGCAGCCTTCTCGTCGGCCTTCTCAGCCTTGCGCTCCTCCAGACCCTCGGCGATAGCTGCGCAGCAAGCATTGAGGATTACCTCTACGCTGTCCTTAGCATCGTCGTTGGCGGGAATCACGAAATCGATACCCTTGGGGTCAGAGTTGGTATCAACGATACCGAACACGGGGATACCCAGACGGTTG
>JAFUSV010000092.1 GCA_017467565.1 Prevotella sp. | reverse complement strand
ATGGCCTCGGGCTTCTCAGGATTGGGCGACACGACGGTGGGGAAGTTACCGTCTATGACCATCTGCTCGGGCACCACGTGGATGTTCTGGAAGCCCCATGAGCGCAGGGCCATCGGGACGATGACGCGGCCAGTGACGTGCATCGGTGAGTAGACAATGTTCAGGTCCTTCTGGCGCAGGATGACGTCCTGGTCGACCATAGCCTCCTTCACGGCCTGCAGGTAGTCCCAATCCATCTCGCCGCCAATGATCTCGATGAGCTCCTTGTTGCCTTCGAACTTCACGTCGCCTATCTTCACCTTGTTCACCTCGTCGATGATGCCCTTGTCGTGTGGAGCCAGCACCTGTGCACCGTCGTCCCAGTAGGCCTTGTAGCCGTTGTACTCCTTGGGGTTGTGCGAGGCCGTCACGTTGACGCCTGCCTGGCATCCCAGCTGACGGATGGCAAACGAAATCTCGGGCGTAGGACGCAGGCTCTCGAAGAGATAGACCTTGATGCCGTTGGCTGAGAAGATGTCGGCCGCGCTCTCGGCAAACATACGTCCGTTGTTGCGGCAGTCATGGCCTACCACCACGGAGCACTGCTTGCCGGGGAAGGCCTTCAGGATGTAGTTGGCAAAGCCCTGAGTGGCCATGCCCACGATATACTTGTTCATGCGGTTGGTGCCTGCGCCCATGATGCCACGCAGGCCGCCGGTACCAAATTCCAGGTTCTGATAGAAGGCATCGATGAGTGCCGACTTGTCATCGGCATCGAGCATGGCCTGTACTTCCTTGCGGGTTTCTTCGTCAAAAGCCGGCGAGAGCCACTCCTTGGCAGCTGCCTCGCACTGAGCAATCAGTTGTGCGTTATTTTCCATAATCAGTCTTTTTAAGTAAAATGTTATTATAATGTGCAAAGATAGCACTTTATTCCGAAACTACCATCATTCGCTTACACTTTTTAAGAAAAAAATTACGAACACCCCCTCACACAATAAAAAAAGCCCCTTCCTTGGGAAGGGGTTTGGGGTAGGCTCTATTTCCTTTTTCTTTTACGACAAGAACCCTAACAGCGCACCGGCAGCCACGGCCGAACCGATGACGCCTGCCACATTGGGACCCATGGCGTGCATGATGAGGAAGTTGTGGCGGTCGTACTCCAGTCCCATGTTGTGACTGATGCGCGCAGCCATAGGCACAGCACTCACACCGGCATTGCCGATGAGCGGATTGATCTTCTTGTCCTTAGGCAGGAACAGGTTCATCAGCTTCACGAAGCACACACCGCTCATGGTGGCGATGGCAAAAGCAAAGGCACCGATGGCGAAGATGAACACCGTGTTGAGCGTCAGGAACTCGCTGGCCTGCGTCGAGCAGCCCACGGTGAGACCCAGCAGCACCACGACGATGTCGTTGAGGGCCGAACCGGCAGTCTTAGCCAGACGCGTGGTCTTGCCGCTCTCCTTCAGCAGGTTGCCGAAGAACAGCATGCCAAGCAGGGGCAGGCCCGAGGGTACGATAAACGTGGTCAGCAGCAGTCCGATGATGGGGAACAGGATACGCTCTGTCTGCGACACCTCGCGACCGGGCTTCATCTTGATGAGACGCTCGTTCTTGGTAGTGAGCAGGCGCATCAACGGCGGCTGAATCAGCGGCACCAGTGCCATGTAGCTGTAGGCACACACGGCGATGGCTCCCATCAGGTTGGGCGACAACTTGCTGGAGAGGAAGATGGCCGTAGGACCGTCGGCACCACCGATGATGGCTATGCCGGCTGCCTGGTCGGGCTCGAAGCCGAAGGCCAGCGCCAGCATGTAGGCACCGAAGATGCCAAACTGAGCAGCGGCACCGATGAGCATCAGCTTGGGGTTGGCCAGCAGCGCCGAGAAGTCGGTCATAGCGCCGATACCCAGGAAGATGAGCGGCGGGTACCAACCCTGACGCACGCCCTGATAGAAGATGTTGAGTACAGAGTTATCCTCATAGAGACCGATTTCAAGACCGGCATCGGCACGGAACGGTATGTTACCCAGAATGATGCCCAGTCCTATGGGTACCAGCAGCAGGGGCTCGAAATCTTTCTTGATGGCAAGATAGATGAAGAGTGCTCCCACGGCTATCATGATCAGGTTGCCGGCCGAAGCATTGGCAAAGCCTGTATAAGTCAGGAACTCAGTGAAGTTCTGTGATATAAATTCAAACATAATTGCAATTATCAATTATCCATTATCCATTGTCAATTGTCAATCATATACTACCCGATGGTCAGCAGCACGGCACCTTCCATCACCGTATCACCCTGCTTGACGACGATAGAAGTGACCTTGCCGGCATAGTCGGACTCGATGTTGTTCTGCATCTTCATGGCTTCGAGCACCACGACGGTGTCGCCCACGTTGACCTGCTGACCCACCTGCACCTTGATGTCGGTGATGGTTCCGGGCAGCGGAGCCTTGAGGGCATTGCCGGCACCGGCAGCTACCGGGGCAGCGGCAGGAGCGGCAGCGGGAGCAGCAGCAACAGGTGCCGGGGCAGGAGCCGGGGCAGGAGCCGACACGTTCGACTTGCGCGAGTTCATCAGCGGGTGCTTTGCCTTGTTGATAGGACGCTGCATTTCCAGCTCGAAGGGAATGCCATTGACGTTGACCTTAGCCAACTTACCTTCTACTTCTACGATTTCGACGTCGTATTCTGTACCTTGTACGATATATTTATATGTTTTCATCTTGCTTTAATGGATTTCGGGGGTGGTTGGAATTTGTGAAACGTTTGACGATGATGGTACGACGGGGTCGTGGAAATGAGTCATCTGCGAGTACTCGTCGTCCCAGTCGGTATCTTTGGGCTTGATGGTGATCACACCGCTCTCTACGTCGTGTACGTCGTCTTCATACTGACGCAGGGCCATACCGATGACGGCCATATAGAGCTCCATATCGATGCCCTTCTTCTGCAGGCCCTCCTGCATGATGTTGCTGGTCTTGTGGCCTATCTCGATGGTCTTCTCCACCGTCTTGGTGATAGGCTTGATGGGCTGCGCGTTGACCACCTTCTTGGCGGTGTCGAGATGACGCATGATCATGCCGAAGAGGGTGAAGAACAGCCACAGCACTGCCAGACAGAAGAACACGATGCCCATAGCCATGATAGCCATGGCGAAGCCGTGAGGGTCTTCGCGCTTGAACTTGGCCACCTTAGACTCGTCGGTCTTGATGAAGTTCTCAATGCCCGGCGTCACGTCGTCGGGGGCTTTCACCGTCCAGTGCTTGCCGTTGCGGGCATACGACTGGTCGGCAGCCAGGGCAGGCACCGAGACGGAGTCAATAAGCTCGGTGGCATTGCCATTGTAGAGGGCTACCCACACGGGCAACGAGTCGGGCACCTGCAAAGCGAGATGCAACTTACCCTGGGCAGGGTTGGAATTACCAAAGAGCACCAGGTGCTGGCGCGCACCGATGCTCGTTCGCTCATCACCACTGGGGATGATGGTCATCAACTTGATGCGTTCGGGGGCACTCATGTCGCCCAGCACACGGCGGTCGGTGGTCAGATACATACCGCGTACATTATATGTAGAGTACGAGGTATTCTCCAACTCCACCCACGCTTTGTGCTGTCCAAACTCATCTACAATGCTCTGGCTGTTGCTGGTCATCACCTCGCTGATGACGATGTTCCTGGCTCCCTGGCCGTACATCGCAGCGGGCAGACCCACAAGCAGCACTCCGAGCAGACGTTGTAGCTTATTCATTTTCTGATACGTGTATTATAAGTTGGTTATTTAGTTATTAAATTGCTTCAGCAGAAGAAGAGGACGATGAGCTGCGCCGTCAGGATGCGCAGGAACATCGACAACGGATACACCGTGGAGTAGCCTACGGCAGGGGCTTCCTTCGAGCAGATGCTGTTCGAGTAGGCCAGTGCGGGAGGATCGGTATAGGTACCCGATATCATACCGGCTATGGTGAAGTAGTTGAACTTGAACTTCATGCGGGCGATGGGACCTACGATGAGGATGGGTATCACGGTGATGAGGAAACCCGTCAGGACGTAGAGCAGACCGTCGCCTTCCATGACCGTCTCGAAGAACCCGGCACCGGCCTTGATGCCTACGCTGGCCAGGAAGAGCACCAGTCCTATCTCACGCAGCATCATGTTGGCCGACGTGGTGGTATAGGTCACCAGCTTGACCTTGTAGCCGTAGCGGCCTATCAGGATGGCGATGATGAGCGGGCCACCGGCTATACCGAGCTTCATCAGGGGCATGCCGGGGATGAAGGGCAGCGAACCGACGATGATGCCCAGGCAGATACCCACGAAGATGGTGGCTATATTGGGCGCATCGAGGCGCTTGATGGAGTTACCCATCTTGGCAGCCACGCGGTCAACGGCATCCTCAGGACCTACTACCATGATGCGGTCGCCTACCTGCAGGGGCAGGCTGGGCGAGGCGAAGATGTCCATGCCGTGACGTGTGACGCGGGTGACATTCACACCGTGAACGCTCGAGAAGTGCATCTGTCCGAACGACTTGCCGTTAATCTTGGGGTTAGTTACCAGGATGCGCTTCGACACCATCGGCTGATCCTGCTGCTGCCAGTCAACCTCGATGACAGGACCTATGAAGGCCACGATGGCCTCATAGTCGGCCTCCGAGCATACGACGCTCATCTGGTCGCCCACATGGAACAGTGTGTCGCGGTTGGGTATGCTGACATGACCGTCGTGCAGTATACGGGTGCAGACGAAGTCGCGGTTCAGGAAGGTGTGCACCTGCTTCATCGTCTTTCCCTCCAAGTACTTGTTGGTCACCTCCAGGTGCATGCGGTGGGGCTTTCTGTTGACGTTGGCTTCGGCCTGGGCCTCCAGCTCAGCCTCCTCTTTCTCCAACTTCACCTTGCAGATGTACTTCACCAGGATGATGGCTCCGATGATGCCAAGCACACCCAGCGGATAGGCACAGGCATAGGCAGAAGCTATCTGCGGCGCATTCTCGTGATAGACGGATGCCAGGGCTTCGTTGGCGGCACCAAGACCAGGGGTGTTGGTCACGGCACCGTAGAGCGTACCCACCATCATGGGCAGCGACTGCGAGTCCTTGGTATCGAAGAATACATAGTAGCACCCGAACATGACGACGATATTCAGGATGATGGCGGTGGTAGCCAACCCATTGAGCTTGACGCCCGCCTTGCCGAAGCTCTCGAAGAAACCAGGACCTACCTGCAGACCTATCATGAAGACAAACAGCACAAGGCCGAAGTCCTGTATGAAGGTGAGTATGTCTGTAGGCGCCGTAAATCCGAAGTGTCCGGCTATGATACCGGCAAAGAGCACGAAGGTGACTCCCAGCGATATGCCGAAAATCTTGATTTTACCCAGATAGACACCGACGGCTATCACGATGGCATAGAGCATCACGATATGTGCTACCGAGTCGGTCTTTGTGAAGAGGTCATTCAACCATTGTATAGATTCCATAAAAACAATCTCAATTGCTATACCTTTAATATATTATTATTTACGCAGGGCGGCAATAGACTCTTTCAGCGAGGCTATCTTCTCCTCGGCATCACTCTGCTTCTTGCGCTCCAGGGCAACGACGGCCTCAGGGGCATTGGCTACGAAGCGCTCGTTGGAGAGTTTCTTCATCACGCCTGCCAGGAATCCTTCCAGATGCTGCAACTGTGCTTCCATCTTCTGTATCTCTGCCTCCACGTCTATCAGGTCGCCCAGAGGCACGGCATACTCGCGTGTACCTACCATGAAGGCACTGGCCGTGCTGTCCTTTTCTGCCACCTGGGTGATGGATTCCAGGTTGCCCATCTTCATGACTGCTGCTCCGTAGCTGCCCGTCAGTTCGCCACCCACCACTTGCAGCGTGAGCTTCTCCTTGGGGGCTATATTCTTCTGGGCACGCACCGTACGCACGCCGCTGACGATGAGCTTGACGTCTTCTATATCCTTGATGACTGCCAGCTCGTCTGCGTTCGGCTCGTCGAGCTTCAGCTCCTGGCGCATGATGCTTTCGCCTGGCTTGCGGTCGTAGAGAGCCTGCCACAGCTCTTCGGTGATAAAGGGCATGAAGGGGTGGAGCATCTTCAGCAGGATGTCGAAGAAGCGCAGCGTGGCCTCGTAGGTCTCGCGGTCGATAGGCTCCTGCTGGCCGTTGACGTAGGCGGGCTTCACCATCTCAAGATACCAGCTCGAGAACTCGTCCCAGAACACTTTGTAGACGGTCATCAGGGCATCGTTGATGCGGTACTTCGAGAAGTGGTCCTGCAACTCGGCATTGGCTTGCTTCAGCTTGGCTTCCATCCAGCGTGTGGCGATTTTGTTGACGGGAGAACCGTCAACCGCGGTGTCGGCCACCTGCCAGCCCTTGACCAGACGGAAGGCATTCCATATCTTGTTGTTGAAGTTACGTCCCTGTTCGCAGAGGGCCTCGTCAAACAGGATGTCGTTGCCTGCCGGGGCAGAGAGCATCATGCCCATACGCACACCGTCGGCTCCGTATTTCTCTATCAGCTCGATGGGGTCGGGGCTGTTGCCGAGGCTCTTCGACATCTTACGTCCCAGCTTGTCGCGCACGATTCCTGTGAAGTAGACGTTCTTGAAGGGGTACTTACCCATGTATTCTTCGCCAGCCATGATCATACGGGCCACCCAGAAGAAGATGATGTCGGGACCCGTCACCAGGTCGCTGGTGGGATAGTAGTATTTGATTTCCTCGTTGTCGGGATGGTTGATACCGTCAAAGAGCGAGACAGGCCACAGCCATGAAGAGAACCAGGTGTCGAGGGCATCCTCGTCCTGGCGGAGGTCGCTCAGCTGCAGGTTGGCATTGCCACTCTCCTTGCGAGCCAGCTCAAGTGCTTCCTCTGCCGTCTCGGCTACCACAAACTGTTCGTCAGCATAGTAGTAGGCAGGTATGCGATGTCCCCACCACAGCTGGCGTGAGATGCACCAGTCCTGTATATTCTCCAGCCAGTTCTTGTACGTATTGACATACTTCTGGGGATAGAAGTGCATCTCGCCGTTCATCACCGGCGGCAGTGCGATGTCAGCAAAGTGCTGCATACGCAGGAACCACTGCAGTGAGAGGCGTGGCTCAATAACGGTGTCCGGGTTGCGCTCCGAGTAGCCCACCTTGTTGGTGTAGTCCTCTACCTTCTCCATCAGGCCGGCAGCCTCCAGGTCTTTCACTATCTGCTTGCGACAGTCAAAGCGGTCCATGCCTACGTACAGGGTCGACTGCTCCGAAATGGTGCCGTCGGCATTGAAGATGTCGATGGTTTCCAGGTTGTGGGTCTTGCCCAGCATGTTATCATTCTTGTCGTGGGCAGGCGTCACCTTCAGACATCCTGTACCAAACTCTATCTCGACGTAGCGGTCCTCAATGACAGGGATGACACGTCCCACCAAGGGTACGATGACCTTCTTGCCTCTGAGCCACTGGTTCTTCGGGTCCTTGGGGTTGATGCACATGGCCGTATCGCCCATGATGGTCTCAGGACGTGTGGTAGCCACTACTGCGTAGTAGCCTTTCTCATCCTTGTGGATGACGTTGCCCTGCTCCTCAAGATTCTTCTGGTTCTCAATAGATTCCAGATTTTCTACATAATATTTCAGGTAGAACAGCTTGCCGTGCTCCTCCTTATAGACCACCTCCTCGTCCGAGAGAGCAGTCAGGGCCTTGGGGTCCCAGTTCACCATGCGCAAGCCACGGTAGATGTAGCCCTTACGGTATAAGTCGACGAAGACCTTGATGACGCTCTCCGAGCGCTTCTCGTCCATAGTGAAGGCCGTGCGGTCCCAGTCGCACTAGGCACCCAGACGTCGCAGCTGCTTCAGGCTGATGCCGCCGTGTTCGTCGGTCCAATCCCATGCATGCTTCAGGAACTCGTCGCGAGTCAGGTCATGCTTCTTGATGCCCTGCTCGGCAAGTTTCTTCACCACCTTGGCCTCGGTAGCTATCGAGGCATGGTCAGTGCCCGGCACCCAGCAGGCGTTCTTGCCCTCCATGCGGGCCCTGCGCACCAGGATGTCCTGTATCGTATTGTTCAACATGTGGCCCATGTGAAGTACACCCGTCACATTGGGAGGTGGGATGACGATTGTATAAGGTTCGCGCCCGTCGGGTTTCGAGCTGAACAACTTGTTATCCAGCCAGTACTGGTACCATTTACCTTCGACCTCTTTCGGGTCGTATTTGCTTGCTATTTCCATACCTATTTTATATATGCTTTCTTTTTCAGCGTGCAAAGGTACAAAATATTTTCCAAACTGAGAAACAACAAGCGACAATAAATAATCCAAAAAACGTTAATCTGTCCAAAGGATAAAAACAGTTACAATTTTTCTTCGTACCTTTGCACGGCAATTATCTATCTACTATGCATACAAGAGAAGAACAAATGAAAGCCTTCGGCCGTCTGCTTGACGTGCTCGACCAACTGAGAGAGAAATGTCCCTGGGACAAGAAGCAAACCATTGAGAGCCTGCGCCCTAACACCATCGAGGAGACCTTCGAACTGTGCGACGCCATCATGAAGAACGACCAGCACGAGATGATGAAGGAGCTGGGCGATGTGCTCATGCATACCTGCTTCTATGCCATGATTGCCCGTGAGCAAGGACTATACGACATTGCCGACGTGCTGAATACCGAGGCCGACAAGCTCATCTTCCGTCACCCACATGTATACCACCCTTCGCAGGTGGGCGCCGTGGAGCCCAAGCCCCTACCCTATGTGCCTGAGGACGGCGAGCAGCCCGGCGAGTTCTCGAAGGCCGACACCAGCGACCAGGTGCTGAAGAACTGGGAACAGATCAAACTGCGCGAGAAGGACGGCAACAAGACGGTACTCTCTGGCGTGCCCGCCTCGCTGCCCTCACTCATCAAGGCCTACCGCATCCAGGACAAGGCACGCAACGTAGGCTTCGACTGGCAGAAGAAAGAAGACGTATGGGACAAGGTGCACGAGGAGCTCTCCGAACTGGAGGCCGAACTGGCCCGCGAGGACAAGGAGGCATCTGAAGCCGAGCTGGGTGATTTCCTCTTCTCAGTCATCAATGCCGCCCGTCTCTACCACCTCAATCCCGAGAATGCGCTGGAACGTACCAACCAGAAATTCATCCGCCGTTTCAACTACATCGAGCAGCACAGCATCCGTGCCGGTAAGCCACTCACAGACATGACGTTAGAAGAAATGGATAAACTATGGAATGAAGCCAAGCGCACCGAACAAAAAACAGCGTCAGGCGATTCCCCCGCCTGAAAACTCCCCCCTCCAATGGAACCATTCAGAGTACACATCTTAGTTTGCGGCAGTGCACTGCCCACCACCCGCCACTTCTCCTCAATGCAAGTCGTAGAGTGCCGGGGCAAATTCTTCATGATAGATTGCGGAGAAGGTGCACAGATACAAATGCGACGGTCCTCCCTGTCATTCAACAAGCTGGGCCACATCTTCATATCCCACCTGCACGGTGACCACTGCTTCGGCGTCATCGGACTCATCAGCACCTTCGGACTCATGGGACGTACGGGCACACTCCACATCCATGCACCCCAGGAGTTCGGACCCTTGCTCAAGAGCCAGCTCGACCTCTTCTTCAACTACGACATCGGCTACAAGGTAGAGTTCCATGCCGTTGACACCACCAGGCACCAGGTGGTCTTCGAGGACCACTCCCTGCAGGTGGAGAGCATCCCCCTGCGCCACCGCATGCCGTGCTGCGGCTACCTCTTCCGCGAGAAGCCTACCCTGCCCCATATACGTCCCGAGATGCTCGACCTCTACCAGATACCCGTCTCGCAGGTCAACAACATCAAGGCTGGTGCAGGATGGACGACCCCCGACGGCGAGGTCATACCCCATGAACGACTGACGTCGCCTGCCGATCCACCACGTGCATACGCCTATTGCTCCGATACCATCTACATGCCTGAGCTACATCAGGAACTGACCGGTGTCAACACGCTCTATCACGAGAGCACCTACGGCAACGACAAGGCTGACAATGCGCGCAAGTACTTCCACTCCACGGCCGAGCAGGCTGCCATGGTAGCCCGTGATGCTCACGTACAGAAGCTCATCCTGGGTCACTACTCCGCCCGCTATGAAGACGAGAATGTGCTGCTCAATGAGGCAAAGGCCATTTTCCCCAATGCCGTACTCTCTGACGAAGGGGCCGTCATTGACGTATAGCAACCCTGCGGTTCAGGCATCGTAAACCTGCGGTTTAGCACCTGTAAGTATGGCACTTACGAGGTCTAAACCGCAGGTTTATTGATGCCAAACAGCACCTTTAACTCCTTTAACTCCCTTAACTCCCTTAACTCCTTTAACTCTGTCTTGCCCTGAAAAACGTTGAATAAAAAACAACGTTTAAAATGGAGAAAACAGAAGATTTTAATGTATTAGAGTTACAAGAACTTGCGATTAAACACAATTGCGGTAAGAAACACACTTCATTGACTCAAAAGAGCAT
>JAFUSV010000091.1 GCA_017467565.1 Prevotella sp. | reverse complement strand
TCTAATGGAACATGATTTAACAAATAAGACTTAACAATCATGCTCTTTTGAGTCAATGAAGTGTGTTTCTTACCGCAATTGTGTTTAATCGCAAGTTCTTGTAACTCTAATACATTAAAATCTTCTGTTTTCTCCATTTTTAAACGTTGTTTTTTATTCAACGTTTTTCAGGGCAAGACAGGGATTCATGCGCAGTTCGTCGCCGATGGTGGTCTTCGGACCGTGGCCAGTGTAGACCTGGGTGTCGGCAGGCAACTGGGCAATGACGGTTTGCAAGCTGTTGATGAGGTCACTCCACGAACCGCGATGGAGGTCGGTACGGCCAACGCTCATGCGGAAGAGAGTGTCGCCAGAGAATGCCACCTTCTCGGCAGCACAATAGAATAGCAGACCGCCAGGCGAATGACCTGGCACGTGGAGCGCCTGCAGCTGATGGCTGCCAAAGGTGATGAGTTCGCCGTCAGTGATGTAATGACCCACGGGGGGCAGGTCGAAGTCAAGGGCGACGCCCACCATCTCGCTGGCTTGCTGGCGGGAGGCCTGATAGAGAAACTCATCGTCGGCATGCAACTCGGGCTGCAAGCCGTAGGTCTGCTCGATGAAGCCGGCTCCGAAGTTATGGTCGAAATGACCGTGGGTGCACAGCAGATGGACAGGTCGCAACTCTGACTGCCCGATATACTGGGCGATGGCTTTTTTCTCTGTCTCGAAGAATGCGCCGCAGTCAATGATGACGGCCTCCTTCGTGTCGTCGCTCACCACGTAGCAGTTCTCCTGCAGCATGTTACATTGGAAACATCTTACTTGAATCATAAACTTCAAACTTCAAACATCAAACTTCAAACATCATATCGGCAGATAGATGCAATGCTTCTCACGGAACCATTCCTCCTCAAACCACGTGCTGAGCGGGGTAATCTCTACCAGGCGGCGGAAGGGCTGCGTCTCCTCCTGCACGTCGCCGCCCTTCAGGCAGATGATGCCGTTGGGCAGGGCATTGTGCTGTTCCCGTGAGATATTCTTGCGGACAATTTTTACAAGGTCGGGCAGGGGCATCACGGCACGGCTGACTACAAAGTCATAGCGACCCTTCTCCTCCTCGCCGCGCCGATGCAGGGGCTGGCAGTTGTGCAGGCCGATGGCATTGCAGACCTCTTGAGCCACACGTATCTTCTTGCCCGTGCCGTCTATCAGCGTGAACTGACATCCGGGAAAGAGGATGGCTAAGGGTATGCCAGGAAAACCGCCGCCCGTGCCGAAATCGAGGATGGCGGTGCCGGGACGGAAGTGGGCAAAATGGCCGATGGCCAGTGAGTGGAGCACGTGGTGCAGGTACAGGTTGTCGATGTCCTTGCGGGAGATGACGTTGATCTTCTCGTTCCAGTCGTGGTATAGTTCGTCGAGTGCGCCAAACTGTCGGCGCTGCTCGTCGCTCAGTGCAGGAAAATACTTTTCTATCAGTTTCATGCTTGCAAAGGTACGAAGAAGTGCGTGAAAAACCAAATAAAAATGCCAATTTGTGCTAATTTGTTATTATTATAAATGGTAATTGAATCTTTTTTTGTACTTTTGCATGCTAAAAGTAAAAGACACATGAGTGAAAGTATAGAGAAAAGGATAAACCCGTTTTTTGAACCCTATGGGACACCGCACGACACGGCGCCCTTCGACCGTATACGTCTGGAGGACTATGAAGAGGCCTTCATGGAGGGCATACGACGTGACAACGAGCAGATAGAGAAGACTGTCAATAACCCCGCGAAGCCTACCTTCGACAATACCATCATCAACAAGGATGACGACAAGGAAGGCTACTACGACCTGCTGGACCACGTGAGTACTGTGTTCTTCAACCTGCTGTCGGCAGAGACCAACGACGAGATGGATGCTCTGGCACAGAAGATACAGCCCATACTGACGCAGCATGCCAACGACGTGAGACTCAACCCCCGACTCTTTGAGCGCATCAAGTACGTACACAGGCACCACAGGAAACTGACACCGGAGGAGAAACAGCTGCTAGACAACTGCTACGACGGTTTCGTCAGGAGCGGTGCCCTGCTCGACGAGGCAGGCAAGGAACGTCTGCGCCAGTTGACGGAAGAGGCTTCGATGCTGTCCCTGCAGTTCTCTCAGAACGTGCTGAAGGAAAACAAAGCCTTCGTGCTGCACATCACGGACGAGAAACAGCTGGACGGCCTGCCACAGACGGCTATCGACGCCGCCGCTCTGGAGGCCAGACAGAGGGAGCTGGACGGATGGGTGTTCACCCTCGACTTCCCCTCGTACTCTCCGTTTATGACCTATAGCACGCAGCGTGAACTGCGCCGGCAGATGTATATGGCGAAGAACACGGAGTGCATACACGACAATGATGCCAACAATCTGGACATCTGTAAGCGATTGGTGAACCTGCGCCGCGAGATAGCGCAGCTGCTGGGGTTCAAGACTTATGCCGACTATGTGCTGAAAAACCGCATGGCGGGCAATGTGAAGAGCGTCTACCGTCTGCTCAACGACCTGATAGATGCCTACCGTCCCACTGCACTGGAAGAGAAGCGCGAGCTGGAACGCTTTGCCAAGGAGACAGGACAGGGCAAGGGCGAGAAGATGGAGCCCTGGGACACCGCCTTCTATTCGCACAAGCTGAAACTGAAAAAATATAATATAGATGCCGAGATGCTGCGTCCCTACTTCCAGTTGGACAAGGTCATCGACGGCGTCTTCGGACTGGCACACCGCCTGTATGGCATCACGTTCAGGGAAAACAAGGAAATACCCGTCTATCACCCCGACGTGAAAGCCTACGAGGTGTTCGACAAGGACGGCACGTATCTCGCCGTCTTCTATGCTGATTTCCATCCACGCAAAGGCAAGCAGGGTGGGGCATGGATGACCGAATACCAAGGACAGTA
>JAFUSV010000090.1 GCA_017467565.1 Prevotella sp. | reverse complement strand
TTTGAAGTTTGAAGTTTGAAGTTTTTCTTATGCCTTTACCTTTTTTAACAGACTCCAACCCCAAACTTCAAACTTATGTCACTTCGTTCCATGACTTTTGTCACGACTCGGCAAAGTTCAAGCAAGCTTGACTTTGCTCTCGCTGCTCCAAAAGTTCAATCTTCAATTTTCAATTTTCAATCTTCAATCTCCTCACGGTAGCGTCGAAGTCGCTGACCAGCTCGCTGACTATCTGTGCCACGGGCTTGATCTCCTTGATGGCTGAGGCCACCTGGCCAATCTCCAGTTCGCCGTTCTCGATGTCGCCTTCGAAGATGCCGCGGCGCGTGGCGCCGACGCCTATCATCTCGCGCAGCTCGTCGGCCGTCTTGCCAGCCTCCTCGGCAGCTGTCATGCGCTCGTAGAAGCCGTTCTTGATGAGTCGGGTGGGCGAGAGGCGCTTCAGAGCCAGCATGGTGTCGCCCTCGCCCAGCGAGATGCAGCACTGCTTGAAGGCGTCCGATGCCGAGCTCTCCTCGCTCAGCGCAAACAGCGTACCTATCTGCACGCCCTCGGCTCCCAGGGCAAAGGCAGCTGCCATGGCCTGTCCCGAACCGATGCCGCCGGCGGCGATGAGTGGCAGCGACGTAGCCTTGCGGGCCTCGGGGATGAGCACCATCGTCGATGTCTCCTCCTTGCCGTTATGGCCACCGGCCTCGAAGCCCTCAGCCACGACGGCATCCACGCCGGCTTCCTCGCACTTGCGGGCAAACTTGCTGCTGGCTACGACGTGGGCCACCTTGATGCCTGCCTCGTGGAAGCGTGGTGTGTACTTCTTGGGCGAACCGGCCGAGGTGAACACTATCTTCACTCCCTCGCTGATGATGACGTCCACCAGCTCGTCGGCCTTCGGATTCATCATCGGCAGATTCACGCCCCAGGGCTTCTGCGTGGCGGCTTTCATCTTCTGGATATGTTCGCGCAGCAGTTCTGGCGGCAGGCTGCCAGCTCCCAGCAGACCCAGTCCGCCAGCATTACTCACGGCCGCAGCCAGTCGCCACGACGATATCCACACCATTCCTCCTGCTATGATCGGATACTCTATTCCGAACAGCTCTGTTACTCTGTTTGCTTTCATTGTCTTTCTTGTTTGTTAGTTTCTGGTTGCAAAGATAACACTTTTTATCCGAAAGACCAAGGAAAAGGGATGCAAACTTGCGTGTTCTCCAACTGAAAACGCCCGGGTCGCTCACTTGTATCTGACCTCTTACTAACCTTAATTAGGCAGGTTGCTTATCGGTTGACTATAGTCAACTAATCGGTTGACTTAAGTCGACTAATCGGTTGACTGTAGTCGACCAATCGGTTGACTTAAGTCATCCAATAACAGAACTGGCAGATTGAAGTGAGTCAAGTGGCAGATTGAAGTGAGTCAAGTGGCTGATTGGAGTGAGTCAGCAAACCGTTTCAATCGACAAAAAATAACGTTTCGTGTCGAAAAATTTGTTTTTTTGCCCGCTTATTCGTACCTTTGCACCTATGAAGACAGCTTTTCTCATCGCAGCACCCATGAGTGGCTCGGGCAAGACGACGATAGCCCGGGGACTGATGGCTGCATTTAGGCGCATGGGTCTGACGGTGCAACCCTTCAAGTGTGGCCCCGACTACATCGATACGAAGTTCCACGAGATGGTGTGCGGCCGACCTTCCGTCAACCTCGACACCTTCATGGCGTCGCCTTCTCACGCGCGTATATTATATAATAGGTATAGCGAGGGGGCCGACGTCAGCATCGTGGAGGGCATGATGGGCATGTACGACGGCTATGACCGCGACCGTGGCTCGTCGGCCGAGATAGCTCGGGTGCTGGGACTGCCGGTGGTGCTGGTGGTCAATGCCCGCAGTGCCGCCTACTCTGTGGCTCCGCTGTTGCAGGGGTTCATCCGTTTCCGCGACGATGTGCGGGTGGCAGGCGTCATCTTCAATCAGGTGGGCTCGCCCCGTCATGCCGCGATGCTGCGCCAGGTGTGCGACGATCTCGGCATCGTCTGCTTCGGTTGTATGCCCAAGAGCAAGGACCTGGAATTAGGATCAAGGTATCTGGGGCTGGATTGGAGCCTCCCCCCAACCCCCTCCCAAGGAGGGGGAGACTCTACTGAATTTGACACAATTGCAAACGCTATACTCCGCAATGTAGTCCCACCCCCCTTAAAGTCCCCCCTCCTTGGGAGGGGGCTAGGGGGAGGCTTTCTCTTTGCCCGCAACACCGAGTCCTTCTCCTTCATCTATCAGCAGACCATCGACAGCTTCGAGTCTGTCCGCTTCTTCGACCCGGAGAGGGAGGTGCCCGTACTGGATGATGTCGACCTGCTCTATCTGCCTGGCGGCTATCCCGAGAAGCACTTAGAGGCACTGGTGGCCAACGACGGTTGCCGGCAGGCCATCCGCGACTATGCCGAACGTGGCGGGCGCATCGTGGCAGAGTGTGGCGGCATGATGTACCTCTGCAGGGAGATAGTGACTGATGGTGGTGCCTATGCGATGTGTGGCGTGCTGCCCTATAGCATCTCTGCGCGTCAGGCCGACCGGAAGCTGTCGCTGGGCTATCGCCGATTCACGCTCGATGGCAGAGAGTACAGGGGCCACGAGTTCCACTACACTCAGTTCCTGGGCGAGGTGCCCCCGTCGGTATGTCAGGTCTATGATGCCAAGGGTCAGCCCGTGCCTACGCCCGTGTTCCGCTACAAGAACGTGCTGGCCAGCTACACGCACCTGTACCCATGTACATGGGAATGGACAATTGATAATGTATAATTGATAATAGAAACAGTGTCAAGCGCTTTTGCCGCTTGAATAATCATGAAGACGATATATACAAAAACGGGCGATGAGGGTATGACGAGCCTGCGAGGCGGCGTCCGCGTGCCGAAAGACGACCTGCGCATCGAGGTGAACGGACAGCTCGACATGCTCAACGCGCTGCTGGGCATGCTGCCCGACCATCATCAATTGTCAATTGTCAATTGTCAATTGCTGCACAGCGTGCAGCAGGAGCTGATGGTGGTGATGAGCCATGTGGCAACGCCCGACGGTGAGGAGAACCCCCGCACCCTGCACTGTGACGAACTGACCGCAAGGATGGAGGAGGCTATCGACCAGATGAAAGGCGAGCGCCCTGCAGGCTTCGTCCTTCCCCGTGGCATCGTCCATGTGGCCCGCGCCCAGTGCCGCACCGCCGAGCGTCGTCTGTGGACGCTCCATCGCGAGCACCCCCTCGACCTGAGCATCCTCCGCATGCTCAACCGCCTGAGCGACTTCCTGTTTGTCCTTTCCATTCAGGTAGAAAATAGTAAATAGAACAATAACCCAATAAATAGTAAATAGAACAATAACCCAATAAATAGTAAATAGTAAATTGTCAAATAGTAAATTCCTTCATTCCCTGATGCTGGCTGGTACAGGCAGCGATGTCGGCAAGAGTGTGCTGGCAACGGCATTCTGTCGCATCTTTCTGCAGGATGGCTACCACCCGGCACCCTTCAAGGCGCAGAACATGGCACTCAACTCGTACGCCACGCCCGACGGTCTCGAGATAGGTCGGGCGCAGGCTGTGCAGGCCGAGGCTGCCGGCATACCTTGTCATACCGACATGAACCCGCTGCTGCTGAAGCCCCAGAGCGACCATACCTCGCAGGTGGTGCTCAACGGGCGTCCCATAGGCAACAAGAGTGCTTGCGATTTCTTCAGTGAAAAGAAAAACATGGGGAGTGATTCTTCACTCATCACTCTTCACTCTTCACTTCGTAAGGAGGTCTGCTCTGCCTTCGACCGCTTGGCCTCCCGCTATCATCCCATCGTGATGGAGGGTGCGGGTAGCATCTCGGAACTCAACCTGCGCGACCATGACCTGGTGAACCTGTCGATGGCGCGCCATGCCAAGGCCGACGTCATCCTGGTGGGCGACATAGACCGTGGCGGTGTCTTTGCCTCGGTCTATGGCAGCATAGCCCTGCAGACGGAGGAAGACCGCCGGATGATCAAGGGCATCATCATCAATAAGTTCCGTGGCGACCTGCGACTCTTTGACGATGGTCGCAAGATGTTGGAGGACATCTGTGGCGTGCCCGTACTGGGCGTTGTGCCCTACTTCAAGGATATCCATATCGAGGAGGAGGATAGCGTCTCGCTGGCACAGAAGACCATCACGGCAGAGCGCGGACGTATCAATGTGGCTGTCGTCCTGCTGCGCCACCTGTCGAACTTCACGGATTTCGATGCGCTGGAAAACGACGCGCGCGTACATTTATATTATAGTAATAACGTAGAGGAGGTCAAGAAGGCCGACATCATCATCCTGCCTGGGTCGAAGTCTACCATCGACGATCTCTACGAGCTGCGTCGCAACGGGGTGGCGCAGGCCATCATCCAGGCACATAGGCAGGGCACCACGGTGCTCGGCATCTGTGGTGGCTACCAGATGATGGGCATCGAGGTGTGCGACCCCCATCATGTAGAGGGCGACATCGAACGTCTGCCAGGTCTCGGCCTCCTGCCTACGACCACCACCATCAGTGGCGAGAAGCGCACCCGCCAAGTAACCTTTCAGCTAAGCCCAATAAGCCCAATAAGCCCTATAAGCCCCATAAGCCCCATAGGCCCCATAGGTCCTATAGGCCCCACCCCCTCTCGCCCCCCGCTCCACGGCTACGAGATTCACATGGGCGAGACGCGCCCCTTCGGCGATGCGCCGGCACGACCCTTTGCCGTGCTCGACGATGGCCGTGACGATGGCTATGTGGTCAGTGCCCGCTGCATGGGGACCTACATCCACGGGGTGCTCGACAACCAGACCTTCGTAGAGCGGCTGCTGCAGCCTTTTGCCGACAAGATAGCCGAGGGCGCCAAGCCCTTCGACTATGCTGCATTCAAGAACGAACAGTACGACTTGCTGGCCGACCATGTGCGCCGCTATGTCGATATGGATAAACTTTATGAGATACTGAGCCATGATTAACGGACACGGCGACGACGCTTTCAGATACGATCATATCAGCATCAATTTCAGCACGAACATCAGTCAGCATGCTGACCACTCGCTGCTGAAGGCCCATCTCACTGGTTGCTTCGACTTGATCAGCAACTACCCTGAGCCCGAGGCATGGACGTTGGAGCGAGCCTTGGCACGTCGGCTTGGAGTAGATGAGGCGTGTGTGCTCGTCACCAGCGGCGCCACCGAGGCTATCTATCTCATTGCCCAGGCCTATGCCCACCTGCCCTACGACATCGACCAGCCTACGTTCAGCGAGTACGAGGATGCCTGCCGCATGTTCGGACTCCACGAAGGCAGGGGAGGACTGGCCTGGATATGCAACCCGCGCAATCCCGACGGTCATGTCTACACCGAGGACGAACTGACACGGCTGGCGGCTGACCATGAGCTGCTGGTCATCGACCAGGCCTATGAGCGCTATACACGCAAGACCGTGTGCCACGTGCCTACGGCTGTCACGCTCCATTCGCTGACCAAGGACTATGCCGTGCCGGGCCTGCGCATCGGCTATGTCACGGCTCCTGCCCCTGTCGTGGCGCGTCTGCGCCGCTACATGCGCCCCTGGTCGGTGAATGCGCTGGCCATCGAAGCAGCGCTCTTCCTGCTGGAGCACGACGAGTTGCTGATGAGGCCCGACCAGGATGAGGCTCAGCGCTTGAATCGCCGGCTGAACGAACTGCGTGGCATCACGGCCTTGCCCACAGACACCAACTTCATGCTCTGCCGCTTAGAGCACCACACGGCTGCCGAGGTGAAGGACCATCTGGCTCGCCGGCACGGCATGCTCATTCGCGATGCCTCCAATTTCCGTGGTCTTGATGAACACTATTTCCGTGTGGCAGCCCAGTTGCCCGAGGAGAATGACCTGTTGGTCGACGTACTAAGTCTCGCTTGCGAATAATAATTCGTATAATTCGTATAATTCGTGGTAGAATGATAGAACTGCTCTTTGATACACCGGCCTTGGCCCTGCTGATAGCCTTGTTGGCAGGATGGGTGCTCGACCTCCTGCTGGGCGACCCGGCATGGCTGCCCCATCCCGTAGTCCTCTTCGGTAAGATGATAGCCCGTGGTGAGCGTAGGCTCAACAGGGGGCGGCACCGTAAGCTCAAGGGGGGCGTCATGGCCATCGGCTTCGTCCTTCTCGTCTTCTTCGCCACCTTCTTCCTGCTCCGTCTCTTGACTTATTTGGATGCTACGCTCTTTGCCTGCCACGACAATGGCGGTAGCAAATACTTCACACTTCACTCTACACTCTTCACTTTTCACTTTTCACTCTTCACGTTAGTTGTCGTGTTCTTCTGCTTGGCAGGAACGACGCTGATACGCGAAGTGCGCGATGTGTTCCTGGCACTCGACCGCTCATTGGACGAAGGCCGTCGGCAGGTGGCCCGCATCGTGGGCCGCGATACGTCGGAGCTGTCGGCACAGGAGGTGCGCACGGCAGCCTTGGAGACCTTGGCTGAGAACCTGAGCGATGGCGTCATCGCCCCGCTGTTCTGGTATCTGTTGC
>JAFUSV010000089.1 GCA_017467565.1 Prevotella sp. | reverse complement strand
TTCAAATTTCAAACTTCAAACTTCAAAGTCCTAATCTTTCTCCTCATACGTATAGGCCGGATTTACCCAGACATTCTTGTTCACCTTCCACTCCTCCAGGTAGGCGGGCAGGAAGATGGCATCGAACGTCGTTTCGAAATTGCTGGTGACGATAGCAGCGTTCATCAGACCCTTATTACTGATCTGACGCGACAGATACTCGTTGTTGCCGTCGCGCATCGAGCGGCGTACCAGGTCGAACCAACGCTTACCCTCGAAGAGCAACTCGCGCTGACGCTCCTGCATCACCATCTCTTCCATCTTGGTCTTGGCATCCTCGGTGGGGAAGCTCAGCATATCAGCGGCAGCAATGCGGTCCTTGTCCTTCAGGATGGAACGCTTGTTGACCACCTGTACCAGTTTGAAGGCCTCCTGCAGCTTCTCGTCATCGTTGCCGGCAGCCAGCTGTACCAGAGCCTCGGCCTTCATCAGCATGATGTCGGTCAGACGGTAGATAATCCAGTTGGCACGGTTCTTATCCTTGGCATAGAGCGTGGAAGGAAGCGTGCTCACTTTGGTAGAAGTCGTCTCTATGACAGGTGTGATACTGGCGGTGTACTTACCGATGATGTTCGACGAGTAGATGGACTCGTAATAGCGGGCATCGTACTGGTTGCGGAACAACTTGAACAGGTTGTTAGACACGTCGGTCACCAGATACTGTGAGGGGCTGACCCTGTAGTACCACGAACCGTCGAGATAGCCGTAATAGGCATTGACGGCACCGTTGGACGACATGTTGGCGTTGGTCTTCGAGAAGTACAGCTCAAAGATGGACTCGTCGCTGTTACCACTGGCAAAGATAGCATCAGAAGCTGCGCCGAAGTAGCCGGTCTGGCTGGTCCAGTTGGCAATGAGGGGATAGCCGTCGAAGTATTTGTCCATGTTGCTGTACAACGTACCCTCGTCTTCCTTGGCCTTGTCCTGCTTCGACTTGATAATCAGGTCGGCATAGTCGATGCACTTCTGGTAATCCTGCTTCCATAGGTACATCTCGCAGAGCATTGCATAGATGGCATCGCGGGTGATGCGACCGGTCTGGTAGTACTGCTTGTCACCGTTGGTAGGATAGCGGCGAACGGCATCGCCCTTCACACGTTCCAGGTCGTTAATGAGCGAATCGAGCACCTCCTCGAAAGGAGAAGCTGGTATAGCCATGGGTTGGTTGTCGTCGGTATAGGCCGTGGTGATGTAAGGCACATTCTTGAACGAACGGATGAGGTAGAAGTAGCACAGGTCGCGGATGGCCGACACCTCGGCGATGGTGGCCCGCAGGTCACTCTCGCTGAACGAGGGGTCCTTCTGCTGCACCTGGGGTGCATAGAAGATGACGGTGTTACAACGGTTGATGACCGAATAGAACGAGCTCCAGTCGGTATAGACATTGTTAGGATCGATATTGGCCTGCAGGAACTTGTACATGTGATAGTCATCCTGCTCTGCTTTCTCACCGATGGAGATATTGTCAGAGCGGAACTCGCCCCAGGCCATCATACGGGTGATGTTGGCGGTAGACTGCAAGCCCTCATAGCATCCTGCCACGGTGTTGTCGACGTCGGTCTTCTCATTCCAGAACTGCTCCAGAATCACGAGGTTTCTGGGCTCGATGTCCAGGAAGTCGCTGCACGAGGATAAGCCGAAAGCGGCAGCCAGGCCACACATTATATATTTATTTATCTTTCTCATAATTGTCAATTATCCATTATCAATTATCAATTATTTAGAAGTCAACTGTCAGACCGAGTGTATAGGAACGGGCGCGTGGTGTCTGTCCCCAGTCGACGGCAGCACCATAACCACTGTAGTTCACGTCGGGGTCAACGCCCGAGTACTTGGTCAGCACGAAGGGGTTGTTGACTGAAGCATAGATGTTGATACGGTTCAGGCCAATCCACTTCAGGTGCTTCTTCTGGATGGCATACGACAGCTGGGCATAGCTCATGCGGAGGTAAGAACCGTCCTCAACGAAGCGGTCACTGACCAGCGTGTTGTAGTTAGAGGCATTACCGTACATGGCACGGGGAATAGGTGTCACCTGTCCCTCCTTACGCCAGCGGTAATTCACGGCCTGGCTCTGGTTGTTGTTGCCGGTCATGGCTTCGAGGTCCATACGGGCCATGTTCAGAATCTTGTTGCCTACACGGTAGTTGAACTGGGTGGTCAGACGCCAGCCGGCATAGTTGAAGGTGAAGCCGAAACCACCAGTGAGCTTAGGCAGCGATGAGCCGAGGTAGACAATATCGTACTTGTCTATGTTACCATCGTGGTTCACATCCTCGTACTTGGCATCACCACCGGCAAACTTATAGGGATCGGTCAGACCGGTACCTGGCTCGTTGCTGTGGCCGAAGACCATACGTACGGGACGGCCTTTGTCGTCGAGGATGACATCACCGTTCTCGTTGATGGCGACAGGTGCCGTGTAGGGGCGCTTCTCCCAACCCTTGGCAGCATACCACTCGTCGGGCAACGTACCGTTGAGGAAGGCGGCATAGCGGTCGGCCTCGGCGATACCGAGGTTCTCCAGCATCTCGTCGCTGTTCAGACCGGCAAAGGTATCATAGTTGTGCGTATAGACGCCCTCGTATCGGAAACCGTAGATGGCGCCGAAGGGGTTGTGCAGCTGCACGCGCTGCAGCACCTGAGCATTAGTGTAGTTGAAGGTCGAGTTGAGTCCCTTCAGGATGTTCTCGTCCATCTCCAGGATTTCGTTGCGGTTGTTACCGAAGTTGGCATTGAGGTCCATGGTGAACTTACCGGCCTTGACGAGGCGGTTGGTGTTGATGTGGAACTCCCAACCCGTGTTGCGCATCTTACCGTTGTTCTTGGTGGCCAGGTGTGTGAAACCAGCACTCGAAGGAATGCGGTAGCCACCCATCAGCATGTCGCTGGTGGTAGAGCGGTAGACCTCCATGGTGAACGTCAGACGGTCGTCAAGGAAGCCCAGGTCGAGACCGAGGTTATAGGAAGAGATGGTCTCCCACTTCAGGTCGGTCAGACGGATATTGTCGGGCACGAACGACGTCATGTCGATATAGGTAGCACCCTGACGATAGATAGAGGTGTACAGGTAGTCGCGGGTCGGAGGATTACCTACACGTCCCCAGCTGGGACGGATGGCTGCCATCGACAGCACGGGCTTCAGTTTCTCCATCCAGGGCTCGTCACTGACAATCCATTTCAGAGAGATGGAGGGGAAGTAACCCCAGCGGCGGCCGGGACCGAACTTCGAGGTACCGTCGGCACGCAGGGTGACGTCGGCCACGTAGCGGCCCTTGTAGGCATAGTGAGCAGAACCCGTGAAGTACATGGAGCGCCACTCGCCGAAGCTGCTGCCCGGGTTGGTAATCATACCACCGGCCTCAGGACTGGTGATGGTTCCCGACGCCAGGCCGTAGCCGTTGGTAGACTGACCGGTAGAAGTACCTGAGTTAAGCTCAAAACGGCCCATCACCATCATGGAGTGGTCCTTGTTGGCGAAGTAAGGTATCAACGTCAAGGTGTGCTTCGTGTTGAACGACACAGCCTTCGAGCTGGCAGAATACGACGTGTTGTGGTTGTTGCTCGACCAGGCAGTGGTCACCAGCTCAGCGGGATAGTAGCGGTCTACATATTTATTAGAGATGTTCATGTAGACAGAGCCGCGCCAGTTCAGCTGCCAGTGGTCTTCGTCGAGGCCCAGCAGCTGGTAGTTGATGACCAACTCGGGGTTCATGTCGTACGAACGCGTCTGGTTCTTGGCCAGATGGGCACTGGCTACGGGGTTGGGATAGGCCTTCTGGTCGCCCTTGAAGAAGTCCTGATACTCCCACTCCTGCTTGTCGACGTTCCAGACGCGGTTGCCCAGAGCCTCGTTCTGCAGCATGGCATAGTAGGCACCGGTGTCCTCGCCGGTATAGCGATCCTGCTCGTAGATGCCCATGTTAGGCATCTTCTTCTGAGCGATGCTGAGCAGGTTGTCGCTGTTCTGGTCGTTCTTGGTGTAGGTCAGGGCGAAGTTGGTCTGCACACGGATACGCTGTGACACATTATAGTCCAGATTCACACGCGTAGAGAAACGCTGCAGCTTCTGCTTGATGACCGAACCCGTCTCGTGGTCGAAACCGCCCGAGATACGGAAGGTAGCCTTCTCACCACCACCCGAGATGGTGACGTAGTGGTTCTGACGCAGACCCCACTGTGTGACGGCGTCGCGCCAGTCGGTATTGTTGTTGTACTGCTCAGCCTCCGAGTAGACGTATGGGCTGCGGTAGTTGAGCAGGTCGATGCCGGCGGTGACGTTATCGTTCTGCTGCGGGTTGAAGTAGCTCTCCTTGAGCAGCATGGTGTAGTCGTCACCATTGAGCAGGTCATAGCCTTTGGGCTGATAGGTGCCTGTCAGTTTCAGCGAATAGGTGAGTTTGGGTTTACCGCGCGCACCGCGCTTGGTGGTAATCTCGATGACACCGCTACCACCCTGTGAACCGTAGATGGCCGTGGCGGCAGCATCCTTCAGCACGGTGATGCTGGAGATATCCTCGGGGTTGATCTTCAGCAGCTGTGCAAACTGCTCATCGCTGCTGCTACCGAAGTCGAACGAGGAGAGCTCGCCCGACTCGTCGCTCCACACGTTGCCGTCGATAACGATGAGGGGGTTCTGGTTGGTCAGTGTCGAGATACTCGACGTACCACGCAGACGCATGGTAGAGCCCGAACCCAGGTTACCCGAACCGGCCACGATGTCGAGACCGGCGATACGTCCCTGCAGGGCTTCGTCGACAGAGGTGATGCCCAGACCTTCGAACTCCTTCATGGAGATGGTTTGTGTGGCATACGAAATTTCTCGCTCGGGGATAGGCAGTGCATTACCCTGCATACGCTTCTTCGACTTCACCGTCACCTCCTTAATCTGGGTGGCTGATGACATCATGATGTTGAAGGTCGTCTTGTTGATAGGCAGGATCTGTGTCTTCGTACCCACGTAGCTGAAACGAATCTTGTTCTTGTCGTTCTTCACTTTCATGGTGAAGTTACCGTTCAGGTCGGTCACGGCCGAGTTGATGATACGTCCGGTACCGTCAATCTCACATACCGTAGCACCCATGAGCGGTCCCATGTCGTCGGCCACCGTACCGTGTACCGACGTAATCTGCTGAGCCATGGCCATCGTGACATTCAGCAATGCCACCACGGCGAGCATGCCCAGTCGCAGAAGTACGGATGATATGGTTTTATGTTGTATCATATCTGTTTCTCTTTACTTAATGGTTTAATTGCCTCAGTTCGTCTAACTCTTGTTCCCAGGTCTTGCTGGTCAGGCTGTCGTCATAGAGCAGCACACCGTCGATGAGGTGTACCACGGCATCGGACGACGAGTTGATGCTGCGACCGGTACCGCTACCGCTGAGCCAGTACTCACGGCACATCAGGTTGTAGAGGCCTGGCGTGGTGACGACGTTGCGGACGTTGCGCAGCTTAGCCTGCTCGTTGGGACCGTAGCCCACGGTCATGTGGTTGTCGTCGGCTACGACACGCAGCGAGTAGAAGCGCTGGGTCTGGGTGTTCAGCTTAGAGGTCTCGTAGAGCTCACCGCTCACAGGCTGTGCGCCGACATAGACGGCATTATCCTGGATATGGTAGCGCAGGAAGCTATTGATACGATTGATGAGGACGTTGCGGGCCTTGACATACATATCTTTACTCACCCAGTCGTCCTCTTCGATATTATCAACGTCAGCCCAGGTGGGCAGGTACTTCTTGTCTATCAGCTCCTGGATGCTCTCGTTGGTAGGCACATAGACAGTATAGTTGAACTTCTCGAACAGACGGATATTGTAGTTGCCGTCGTTGGTAGTGCTGTAGTTCACGCAATGGTAATTAGTACCCGAACTGTTGCTGAGCAGGCTGAGCTGTGTGGAGTCGGCACCACTGAGCAGTCCGAGGAATGCGCTCATCTCGTCATGCTCCTTCAGCGTCTGGTATACAGACTTCGAGGTACCTTCTATCATGCCGCCCTCCAGCAGGTAGGACTTACCGTTACCGGTGGCACTCTGGTCATAGATGGTGGTGACGGTGTGGGCCGTGTCGTTCTCCAATTCATAACCGCCGCTGACGGTCATCACGCCTGGCTGTCCGGCATTGGCAACCTTCACCATGCTACCGCCCTTGGTCTTGTAGTAAGTGTGACCGTCCTCCACGTTGCCGACGACAATCAGCATGTTGAGCAGGTCTTCCAGACGGTTGCGCACCATGGCCGTAGAGGCTTCACCGATATAGTCGGTCCTGGTGTATTGGCCGGTCTCTGGATTCTTGGTAGCCCTGTAGCGGCGGGCCTTCACACGGTTGGCCTTATCGGCACTGGCGTCGTAGTAGAATTCCCACAGGTACTGCTCCTTCTCACCGAAGCTGACGGGGTCAACGTAGGTGAGCATGGCGGTATTGGTGGGGAGGAAGAGGCTATAGTAGGACTCCATAGAGTTCAGGTAGGGACCGAACGACAGCGTCTCATCGTCGATGGCCCAGTAGATGATGCTCAGGATGTCCTGGTGAATCAGAGCAGGGAACGACACGCTACTGTACTCACGGGGAGCAAACACACGGTTGGTGAGGTAGACCACACCGTTGCAACCCATGAAGCACGAGTCGATGTGTTCGGGCTTGATGCCCAGCTCCATCTTAGAGTCGTCGAGCACGCTGCCGAACTTAGAGGGCACGCTCTCCACAAACGAGGTGAGCATGTTGACATTGAGCAGCTTCGACAGCACCAGGTCGGGTATGCTGTCCCACTCCTTATACTTATCCTTCAGCGGCTTACCGCCGCCGTTGTTCCACCACTCGTTGATGGCCTCGTCCTTAGGCACGATGAGCACGGCAGCATCGGGACCGATGCCGTTGATGTCGGAAGCACCGCGGTTGTAGTAGGTATTCCAACCCGGGTCGAACTTCAGCGTGGCCTCTACAGCCACGGGCTCTACACTCTGGTCGCCAGGGGTGTACTCGTTCTTACGGCCTGTCTGTGTGAGGTCGGCGAAGTAGCGCAGCTCGAACAGTGAGTCGATGCCCAGTGCCGAGTACTCTCCTATATAATAAGGTGCTGAGAAACGGTCCATCAGCTGCGACCAGCGCGACATGTTGTGTGGATGGTTGCGCACGATGTCGGCCATATTGTTTGATGACTCGATGACACCGTCCACCTTCTGGATGTAACCGTTCTTGCAGGTGATGTCGGCCTCGATGACCTTTTTGCCGTTGACCCATGAGTCTTCGATAGACTTCGACTCACCGTTGGTCAGGATTTCCAGGTCGCTCGACGTGATGCTGTTGGTACGCATGAAGGCCGGCAGATAGTGGATCATGGGTGCACTGGTCTGATCCTTCAGGATGTGGATGCCCTTGCTGCGGCCGCGCACATAGTCCCACGACTTGGTGTTAGGCATCTCGCTCGTCGGCATGACGGTCACCGAGTCGTAAGGCGTGGTAGCCGTGGCACGACGCATACACATACCCTGCAGGGGTACACTGTTGCCCGTAGGCAAGTTGGACAGCAGTTCAATGAGGTAGGCATTGTCTACCATGGCATTGTTGAGCAGCAGCGTCTTCTGGGCGGTGGTCAGATCGTTGACACCTTTCACACCCCAGTCGTTGTGTCCAAACCATTCATTGAAAGCTGCATCATCGGCCACAAAGAGCGTCTTCGAACCTGTTCGGCTGAGCGTCTCTTTCAAACCCATGTCATCAATCAGACGAAGCATGACGGTATAGTTGCCGTCTTCCTGCAACCGCTCGTAGATAGAGTTGCCCAGCCACTCGGGCTGTCCGGTAAGCACGAGGTCGTCCTCTTTACAAGAGTGCAACGTGCTACCCCCTATCAGCAGGCAGCAGACAGCCGTCAGCATGCTACGTCCTCGCATCAAGATAGTTTTACGTTTCATAGATTTGTTAGTTATTTTAATTTTAGTTATATATTGTTTGCTCGTTTTTCGGCAATGATTGTTTTCTGATTTCGGGGAGTCCTGAGGGACTCATGACGCCTATGGGGCTTATTGGCCTTATGGGTCTTATGGGTCTTATAGGTCTTATAGGACCTATGGGTTGGGCCTACTGGCCCTTAATAATTAAAAAGGAGGAAGCGGAGACGGCATTTTCAGCCGTCCCCGGTCCCTTCTATTCAAGAGTGATCAATTGTTGATCGTGTTTTGTCATCAGTAGGTCTTATCTGCGTACCTTTCTCACGACGACAGCACCGTTGCTGAGGGTCATCTTCTGGATGACAATACCCTTCTGGACAGCGGTAGCCTTGCGGCCGTCGATGGTGAAGTACTCGAACTTGACGTTATCATTGAGGTTGATGTCCTGAACACCCGAAATGTCACCGTCGGCAACCTTGGCACTGTTCTTACCGAAGTAGGTCAGGGTGAAGTTGTCGAAGATGGTCCAGTCGTTGCCGATGAGTGTCTCTTTCTTCAGACCCACGCGGAGCTTAGCGCCCTCAGCCAGTTTCACGGTCACCACATTGTCAGCGAACATACCCTCTGCGAAGGCATCGTTGGCAGTGTTGATCATGTCGGGCACGACGTGGATGATGTACTGACCTTCGGCGATGGTGTCTGTGTAAGCTATCTGATAGTCGGCAGGCAGCTCGTCAAGGCTGGCAACAGGAATGCTTGCATTTACATACTCAGGCATGTTCAGAATCTCGTTCAGACGCATCAGCTGCTTGCTGCTGGTCACGGTCTCCTCGCCGATGCTCTGGGCATACAGGAAGGCGTGGCTGAACTCCAGGCTGTCGCGCTTCTGATAGTCATAGTCGGCATAACCGGCACGATAGAAGCCCTGAACAGCCAGCTGATAGGTACCCTCGGGCAGACCGCTGACGGTCTGGTAGAAGTCGAAGTTGGTGTTGTAGAACTCGCCTAAGGCACCCTTCTCTGCATTGTAGCCGGCAGTAGTGCCGTTCCATCCGCTGACACCCTCGTCGAAGGTGGTGTTGACCAGAACCTTTGTCATGTCAATGGGGTTATCGTCAGAAGCACCGTCATAAGCAGGCATCTTCATGGCTGTGATGGCAGCGTTGATGTCGTTGATGAGTCCTTCTATCTCGCTGTCAGCGATGTCATGGTTTGTCAGACGGCCCTGGATGTTGCCATAGAGGTCACCGGCAGCAGCGGCAGCAGTAGGATTCTGATTCATGTAGATCTCGATTTCAGCCTGCAGCTTCTCGAGAGCCTCGCTCAGAGGAGCAAATGCCAGGATAGAAGCATCGGCAGCAGCCTCAGCGTCGAACAGGTCGCTCAAGCACTTGAACATCTCCTCACCATTGTTACCAGCGGCAGCAGCCTCAGCGGCTTTAATAGCATCATTCAGCTGTTTGTAGACGTCCTTGTCGAAGTACTTACCAGCGTACTTGTCCTTGGCAATGGTGATTTCATCGTTCAGGGCGGGCTTGACAACGTCAACCTGGAAGCCCTTGAAGGTCAGCTTGAAGTTATCGAAGATGACCCAGTTGTCAACCTCGCCACCAAGATTGGTAGAAGTACCCTTCACACCAATACGGAACAAGTCGCCCTCCTTGGCTACAAGACCGATGGCCTTCTGCTTGTACATGCCAGCAGCAAAAGCAACTGCTGAAGATGCCATGCCATCGGGATAATATAAGCCATCAGAACCAACATAACAGTTGTGATTGTCAGAGCCTACAGGTATAGATTCATAGAATGATTCTTCCTGACCAGGTTCAGAGAACACGTTGACAAACGGAGTCTGCTTGGCATTCAAATAGACGTAGACGGGGAACTGACCAGGCTGTGAATAAGTGGTCTGATTCACATAGTTGTTCCAAGCAGTTTCACCACGACCGTTACGGCAGAAGCCCTGCACCTCAATCTCGTAAACGCCGAGGGGAGCGCCCTGAATCTCCTGATAGAGGTCGAACTGAGGAGCTGCAAAAGCCTCGGCACAAGTATTGGCAGCAGTACCGCCAGTGGTAGGCATGTTCAGTGTTTTATTATCATTCCACTTCTGTGCAGCCACAGTATTGAAACCATTCCAACCAGTTTTGCCCTGCTCGAAGTCGGGGTTCACCAGCAGTGCATCGGTCATGTCGGTCTCTGCATTAGGATGCATCTTGGCCTCACGAATGAGTCCGCGAAGCTCTGTGATAGCAGCCTCAATCTGCTCGTTGGTGTAGCTGTCCTTCTTACCCTTACTACTCATAGTCTCATTATCCCAAATCCAGTCTTCAACAGCTTTTACATACTCCTCTTTCAGATTAGCATTGTTGAGAACGAGATTAGCCTCATTAACTGCAGCAGCAAACTCCTTCCAGAGCTGGATGTTCTTCTCCAGGTCGGCAGCAGCAGCCTCGATGGCAGCAATGACGGCCAGGGCCTCAGCCTTGTTGGTAGCAGTAGCAGCGCAAGCCCTGTTGTAGGCATCCATGTAGCTCTGCGTATAGATAGTACCGTCGAGGACGACGACCTTCACGGCAGAGTTCTTCACCCATACGTCGTAAGACTCGGCGCTGTTGCCGTAGTACTTCAGACCGAAGGTATCGAAGACGGCCCAGTCAGTACCGCCCTGCAGCGAATCCTTCTTCACACCGATGGTAGCCTCACCACCCTGTGCCTCGAAGAACAGCAGCGTCTCGTAGTACTTCTTGTTGTTGCCTTCGGCATCCTTCTCCTCGCAGTAGACGCGGAAGCCTGAGGGATCGTTAGGAGCATAGTAGGTGACACCGTTAGCAGCAGAAGTAGCCTCTGACATGGTTGTACCGAAAGAAGTCTCGGCGCCATACTTGTCAACCAGCGACTCGGTGTTCAGCGGTGCGTATGCATTGCAGAACAGAGTGGTCAGCGTGTCAGCATCGGCAGCAGCATAAGTGTAGGGATAGTAGCCCTTGTTGGTACCGGCGAGCATGTCGGCCAGCGTACCACGGAAGAAGGTGCGTGCGCTCAGGCAGTAGACACCGGCGGGCATGTTCTGCAGCTTCTGATAGGTGTTGAAGGTCTTGTTGTAGTGCTCAGCTACGTTGGCAGGACCGTGCGAACCGCTACCCGTCATGTTGGGAGCTGTGCCCGACCAACCAGCATAGCTGGCATTCTCGAAGGTAGGATTGGCTATCAGGGCGCTTGCGTCAGTAGGATTGGTAGCCGTACCCTTGGCAATGTTGTTGGCGCGAGCCTGATTCAGGTCGGCAATAGCCTTGACCACCTGATCGTAGGTAGCATTCAGGTTGTTGTAGACAGCAACGGCAGCGTTGACATCGATACCCTCGGCCTCGGCAGCCTCAATGAGAGTCTTCAGCTCCATGGCCTTGTCGTAGGTCTCGAAGATGCGGGCATCGTAGAACACCCACTCGATGGACTGGCCTTCGCCACCAGCCAATGCCGGCGACAGGGGGAACGAGTTCTCATTGTCGTAGTTGCCGTCGAGGTTGCTCTCATCCTGAGGCACAGCCTCGTCACGGCCTACGAAGGTAGTACCGTCATAGTTCGTGTTAACAGCAGCCAGCTTCAGGTAGTAGGTAGTACCTTCCTTCTGCTCCACTTCCCAGTAGGGGTTGGCAGAACTGGTGCTACCGTCAACGAACATGTGAGTCTTGTCGGCACGACCGAAAGCGTAGTGCCAGCCGAAGGTGGTGCTACGAATCGACGACCAGGTCATCATGTAGTAGGTCTTGCCGTCCCACTCTTCACCAGCCTTCACATACTTTGTGAAATACACACGGGTAGCACTTACCTGGTTGGGGTTACCAACGGCACGTGTACCGTACTCACCGCCCTGCGAGAAGAACATCCCTGCACCTGTGTTGTACATCAGGTAGTGATGGTCTGCTTCGAAGGCCACTGCCGTCGTAGGAACGTCAGCCACAGTGGGTGCCGTACGCTCTATCAAATCAGCAGCATTTGCCCCCAGCCCTACGAGCCAGAGTGCGCTCAAAACGAGTAGTCTTGAAACTTTCATAAGCTTTAATTTGTAAAGTTAGTAAATAATATAGTTGTCTAAATCTCTTTATAAAGTAGTTAGCAATTTTGGCTTTCATCCAATTTCGGCGACAAAGATAGTGAAAATTTTTATAAGTCGTACACTTTTTCTCACTTTTTTTTCATTACACCCGCAATTTTGGTGTTTTCTTTACACGAATTGACATAAATCATGTTCTCAAACACGCCATCTCAGCATAAAATACATACTTAGTCCTAACTAAAAACGACCTGCTTGCTCACCTCATTTGCCCATCTTACCAACCGCCATCAGCATCTTCTCTTATCGGTCGACTTAAGTCATCCAATAAGCAACCTGCGTGTTTGAAGTTAGAGAAATGCCAACCTAAAACGAAAAAGGCACGGACTCCGCAAGGGAATCCGTGCCTGAAAAGAGTATAACTTCAAATATGTATCAGAAGTCCATGTGATCGAGGGCATCGCTGAAGTCCTTAGGCTCCTGCTGCTGGGCAGGGTCGCGATATGGCTCTTCCTCGTGATGATCGGCATGAGGACGATGTTCGCCACGCTCGGGACGCTCTGGACGGGGACGACGCTCGCCACGCTCGGGACGGGGACGACGCTCACCACGCTCGGGACGCTCGCCACGCTCACGGCGGGCTGGACGCTCACGCTCCACATAGCCCTCGGGCTTCGGGATGAGCACGCGGTGGCTGAGCTTGTACTTACCAGTCTTGGGATCAATCTCCAGGAGCTTGACAGTAATCTTGTCACCCTCCTTGATACCAGCCTCCTCGACGGTCTCCAGGCGCTTCCAGTCAATCTCTGAGATATGGAGCAGGCCATCCTTGCCAGGCATAATCTCTACGAAGCAGCCGTAAGGCATGATGCTGCGCACCGTTCCCTCGTAGACCTCGCCCACCTCGGGGATAGCCACGATGGCGCGAATCTTCTGCAGGGCGGCATCGATAGAGTCCTTGTCGGGACCGCTGACCTGCACCTTGCCCACACCGTCCACTTCGTCGATGGTGATGGTGGTCTTGGTGTCCTCCTGCATCTGCTGGATAATCTTGCCGCCAGGGCCGATGACAGCACCGATGAACTCCTTGGGAATCTCGATCTGTACGATGCGGGGCACCTGAGGCTTGAACTCGGCACGAGGCTCGGCGATGGTATCGGTCAGGCAGTTGAGGATATGCTCACGGCCAGCCTTAGCCTGCATCAGAGCTTTCTCCAGAATGTCGAACGACAGACCGTCGCACTTGATATCCATCTGCGTGGCAGTCAGACCGTCGCGTGTACCGGTGGTCTTGAAGTCCATATCGCCCAAGTGATCCTCGTCGCCAAGGATATCGCTGAGCACGGCATACTTATCTTCTCCGGGATTCTTGATGAGACCCATGGCAATACCGCTCACGGGCTTCTTCATGGGCACACCGGCATCCATCAGGGCCAGCGTACCGGCACAGACGGTAGCCATAGACGAAGAGCCGTTAGACTCCAGGATCTGGCTGACCAGACGTACCGTGTAGGGGAAGTCCTCAGGGATCTGACCCTTCAGACCGCGCCATGCCAGGTGGCCGTGACCAATCTCGCGGCGGCCCACCGAGCGCTGCGCCTTAGCCTCACCCGTGCAGAACGGGGGGAAGTTATAGT
>JAFUSV010000088.1 GCA_017467565.1 Prevotella sp. | reverse complement strand
TAATAATATATAATATAAAATAAATAGTAACAATTTGAAACTTCTAACCCCAATGATTGATTTTCGCAAAATGAAGCGTGAAGCGTGAAGCGTAAACTTAAAATACGATTTGGTACATTGGTACACTGGTACACTTTAATTCAACGTTTTTCAGGACAATGGCACTCTGCCGGAGAATAACACAAACGCTGGGAGCAAATAGGATTATCACTCCCAGCGAACAAGCTGATTACTTTCTTTGTGTCACTGTATCACTTTCTTTGTGTCGGATCATACACAGCGACGCTGACACGCGAATCGGCGCAGCCGTAATAGAGAAGCCAGCGCCCCTGGTGGTAGACCAGTCCCTCTGTGAAGACGGTACCGGCAGGATACTGTCCGCTACGCTCAAAGTCGGCCTCAGGCACAAAGAAGGGTTCATTGAGACGACCAAGGAGTTTTGTGGGGTCATCGGCACTGAACAGAGCCTGACCGGCGCAATAGGTGTTGGGCGTATAACGACTATCGCCATCAGCACCATCCAAGTTCTTACCATTATAAATAAGAATGATACCATTCTCTGTGAGTATGGCGGGCGGTCCGCACTCCGTCAGTTGGCTGTCGAAGCATCCCTTGCGAGGCGTTATCACCTTCAGCAACTCGCCCTGTTCGTCGAGCAGCGGCGTCCACTCTATCAGGTCCTCGGATGTGGCTACGTTGACAAACTGCTCACCCCAGTACATCCAGTATTTGCCGTTGATACGTGCCACCACCTGCTCACCGTCTTTCAAGCAGGTCACTATGGATGCCGACTTCGAGAAGTCGTCCTTGAAACGTCCGCCGTGAGCCTTGGCAAAGGCAGGACCATGTTTCTGCCAGTTGACCAGGTCGCGCGATGTAGCTACGGCCAGTCGAGCCTGCTGGCGGTTCCACTGCGTGTACATCATCACGTAGAGGCCGTCTTCGGTCTTTACCACACGCGGATCCTCACAGCCTCCAGGGCACTCGTTTTCAGCCTGTGCATCGTCCTTGGAAGGAAAGAGCACCGGTGCACCATGACGCACAAAGAACAGACCGTCGGGCGACGAAGCATAACCTATACGTGACGTACGGGAGCCGATGCCCACGGCTGAGTTGTCTTCGGCCCGATAGAGCAATACAACCCTGCCGTTGAGTACCGTGGCTGCTGGGTTGAATGTGTCACTGCCTTCCCATGCCACAGCTTCACCACGCATGGGGCAGAAGAACAGGCTCATGGTGTCGGGCGACACGACGGGATTGACATTCGCGGGACGCTCAAAGGGTCCCAGTGCCCATGTGGCAGGATCATCGGCACTGAATGTGGCTGGTGACTTGCCGCAACCTGCCACTACCAGCACAAGTAACAGTAGAAAAACCTTATTCATAGGATGGAGGTGCTATCTGCGTGCCCCATGCCTTGTCGGGCTTTGCAGAGGTTCGGTATTCAAGAGTTGCTCCCTGTGACAACTGCTCCCACCCTACCCATGTAGAGCGGTACTCGCTGCCGTCGATACGGAGACGGGTGGTATAGATATTCTTCTCCGAGCCCCCCTTGATGTGTATATCGTGGTGGGGCAGATGAATGGTGACGAGGGGGAACACGGGGGTACTGAGCGAGAAACCGCCCACACCGGGGATGACGGGGTAGAGTCCTACACAGGCCCATACATACCAGGCACCCATGGTCCCCAGGTCATCATTGCCCGGCAGACCATTCAGTCGGTCGGAATACTGTTCATCGAGCGTCCGACGCAGCACCCGGGTCGTCTTCCACGGACAGCCCACCCAGTTGTACACCCAAGGTGCCCCGAAGCTGGGCTCATTGCCCGATGCAAACCACGTGTCGCCATAGCCGGCATCGAGTCGGCGGAAGTAGTGGTCCAGCCGCTCTTCGGCAGCCTTCGGTCCGCCGCAGATGTCGATGAGTCCCTTCAGGTTGTAGGGTACCATCCAGAAATAGTCCTGATAGGTAGCCTCACGGAAATCTTCACTGAGGGGTTTCCACGAGCCGTCATCACGGCGCGACTGCAACCAGCCCGTCTCAGGGTTGTAGAGATTGCGCCACGAACGTGCCTGTGCGAAATAACGCCACGATGCAAACTCGTCGCCCACGGCATGAAGGGCATACTGCCCGATGGCAAAGTCGGCCGAGGTGTACTCCAACTGAATAGAGGCAGGACAATAGCCCTTCTCCAGATATTGCTTCAGATGTGGGCGTGTCTCCTCCTGCTGCGACATGGCTCCAGGCACCTCGGCTCCTCGCCGCATGATGTCGAAAAGCGGCTTGGGGTCGTAGTTGCGGGCTCCGAAGGCCCACGCATTACTCACCAGGATGGCCGAGGGGTCGCCCTGCATGATGCCAGTCTCGATATTGGCCAGCACCCAACGGGGGAACGAGCCGCCCGACTGCACGGCGAAGTCCTGATGTGACAGGACAATGTCGCTGGCCACGTCGGGTTCCAGGATGGAGAGCAACTGTATCTGCGTGCGGTAGGTGTCCCAGTTGCTCAGTTGAGTATATTGTCGTGTGTTGGTTTTGTGAATCTTGAAATCGGCACCCATATACTCGCCGTTGACATCGCTCGACACACTGGGATGTATCAGCGACCGATACAGATGGGTGTAGAACTGGCGGGTGCGACTCTCGCTGCCTCCCTGCACCTCAATCTTGTCCAGCATCTGCTCCCAGGCTGTCTCAGCCTGACGGCAGGTGGCATCAAAATCCCAGCCAGGGTTCTCACTACGCAGATTCATGCGTGCATTCTCTACCGACACATAACTGATGCCCACCTTATAGTGGATGGTCTTTTTGTGCGATGTGTCGAAAGTGAAATAGACACCCGAATATTCGCCCTCGGCGAACGTGTCGCCAGGATGCAGGCGGTCGCCCTTCCACGTGCCTGTCGCTATGGCGTCGGCATCGAACTCGGCCACCATATATATTTTATAAGGAGTGCGGATGCCACAGAAGTAGCCCCCGTCGGCATAGCCTTCCACACGGTTGGGGGCAGTGACGACCAGGGCCGCCTCACTGATACGCGTAGCCGCAATGCCGGCACCGATGATGACAGTGCCCTGGCTGGCAGTATCAGGAAACACGTAGCGCGCCATGCCGGTACGCTCGGTGACGGTAAGGGCAGCATGCACACCGTTCACCTGCGCCTCGTAGCGGCCTGCATGGCCCTGCTCGGCCGTGACCTGAAAACGGGCATTGCGTATCTTGTCGGGCGACACGCGTAGTGGGCCGCTGACAGGGAACGTGGGGAAGTTGCCCATGTGCTCACAGCCGCCACCACTGTTCTGGTTGACCACAAAGCCTGCGTTCTTGGCAAAATAGGTCGGTGTGAACTGCACCATGCCATGAGGGTAGGTGGCACCAGGGTAGAGATAGCCCGAGGTGAGGCCGGCACCCTGGGTGCCTATGAGGGTGTTGACTAAGTTAGCACGGTTCGCAGGGGCTGCGTTGATGACACAGCATACGTAATAGATGATGAGGGTGAGGATGACTTTTTTCATAGAAGGTGTTATTGAGGGGTGGATAGAGAGAAGGGCGCTGAGCACTTCGAGGTGCCCCGCTCGCGGTTAGGCTGGGCCGACATATTCAGCACCAGCCGTCCTCCGCGGGTTATCTCATCGTAGGTCAGGTAGTTACGGTCAAAGGGTTGTCCGTTCAGCTCAGCCGAGTCAATATATACATGGTCCGAATCATTGCCCCGTGCCTCGATGACAAACTGCCGGTCCTGCTCGGAAGTGATGGTGACACGACGAAACAACGGGCTACCCACGACATACTGGTCGGTGCCAGGGGTCACTGCATAGAGTCCCATGGCACTGAGCACATACCATGCCGACATGCCCCCTTGATCCTCGTCACCGGGGAAGCCCTGCGGCGTACTGTCGTACAGACGGTTCATAATCTGCCGCACCCAGTATTGCGTCTTCCACGGCTGTCCTGCATAGCAATACAGGTATGGCAAGTGCTGTATGGGCTGGTTGCCATGGGCATACTGCCCCATGTCGGCCTGTTGCATCTCAACCATCTCGTGAATCATGGTGCCATACCAGCCAGGCTTCACCGTATTCTCCATCGTGAACACGCTGTCTATCTTGGCCACAAAGGCACTGTCGCCGCCAAAGAGATTGATGAGCCCCTGCACATCGTGGAACACCGACCACACGTAGTGCCAGGCATTGCCCTCGGTGTAGGGTCCCCCCCACTCCAATGGTTCGAAGGGTTCGTACCATGACCCGTCGGCCGTTCGCGCTCGCATCAAGTGCGTCGACGGGTCCCACAGGTTGCGGTAGTTCATCATCTGCCTGCCGAACACCCGTTCATAGTGACTATTGCCCACACTACGCGCCACTTGCCAGGCACAGAAATCATCATAGGCATACTCCAGTGTCTGAGTGACACAGCCATGCGACTCGGGGAAGGGCACATAGCCCAACGTGAAATACTCCTTCCAGCCTGCCCGTCCGTTGGCACCGCCCCAGGGACCTTTGTTCATGACCTCATGGGCGTAAGCCTTCAGCATGCTGTCGGCCTCGACGGTACGTATGCCCTTAGCCCAGGCATCAGCCATGAGCGACATGGCATGATTACCCACCATGCCGCCTGTCTCGCCGGGGAATGACCATGACGGAAGCCACCCGCACTCTTTCTGCGCCTGCAGCAGAGCCTGCATGTAACGGCCCTGCTGGGTGGGATGCAGCAGACATGTCAGCGGGAACTGCGACCTGAAGGTGTCCCAGAATCCGTTGTCAGTATACATATAGCCCCGGTGCACCTGTCCGTCGTAGGGACTATAATAATAAGGTGTACCGTCGGCACGCCGCTCATAGAACTTTCGGGAGAAGAGATTAGCCCGAAACAGGCAGGAATAGAACGTGCGCTGCTGCTCCGCCTGGCCACCTTCCACCTGTATGCGACCCAACAGCTCGTTCCATGTCTTCCGACCACGTTCACGGGTCTGTTCGAGTGTCCGGTCACTGCCCAGTTCAGTAGCGAGGTTGAGCCGTGCCTGCTCCTCACTGATATACGACGAGGCGGCTTTCACCTGTACACGGGTACCAGGCGCAAACCCCACATAGACTCCCCCGCCCCATCGTCCGTGAGCCGTAAAGGGACGATCGAACTGCAGTACGAAATGGCAGCGAAAGGTCTCCGGGCGGTTCACAAACCGCTGGTTGCTGACCCATCCTGTTATCTGTCTGTTCTTCTCGTCGATCAGCATGTCCCACTGGCCGGTATAGCCATCCACGACCAGCCAGGCAGCCTTACCGCGCTGATAGCTGAATCGCAGATGGGCACCACGGGTAGTGGGAGCTACCTCGGCGATGGTGCCATCAGCGAGTTTCACACGGTAGTAATGTGGCTGAGCCACCTCGTCGGCATGACTGAAGGGTGCGGCCCGCTCGTCTTCATTGGTACGCAGCTCACCACTGACCGGCATGAGCGAATAGACGGCATAGTCGCCCACCCAGGGACTACACTGGTGCGACTGACAGAGACCACGCAGCGACGTCGCCTTCCACTGGTATTTCCAACCATCGCCGTTCTTTCCTGTCTGTGGCGACCACAGGTGCATGGCAAAGGGCATGCCTGTGGCAGGGTAGGTATTACCGTGGCTCAAGGCAAAATCCGAGTCGGTACCCTGACGGGTGTCGACCAAGTGCGTGAAATCCTCAGCTGACACTTGCGCGGCAAGCAACAAGCCCAGCGCAACCAATGTATGCCGCATCATCATCAGAACGCTACCGACACGCCAAAGTTCAATACCCGCTGGTTCATATAGGCATCGCCCGCAGAGTTGGTCTGTATCTCGGGATCCTGCTGGTACTTGTCGTAGCTGGTCCAGGTGAACAGGTTATAGGCATTCATGTAGAGTCGCAGGCTGCTGAGGAACCTTGGTGTCCACCTCCTGGGGAAGTCATACGACAGGTCAATGGTCTTCAGTCGTACATACCATGCATCGATAAGCCAGAAATCCGACATGTACGCACCGGCACTGTTCACGGTCGAGGGGTTGCTCGTCAGTCGTGGGAAGTTGATGGCCTCACCCGCAGCATAGCGCTCCTTGGTCCACCGCTCCAGGTGCAGCGGCTGGAACTGGCTCTTGAAGGGCTCGATACCTGTACCCACTACACTGAAGCTGTAGTTGAACGAGCCCTGGAAGAGCACGCTAAGCGTCAGTCCGCGCCACGAGCCGCCCAGCGTCCATCCCAGCGTGGTGTTAGGCAGGTTGGGCAGTCCGATGGCACTCTTGTCGTAGTCGTCAATGACGCCGTCGCTGTTCAGGTCCTTGTACTTCAGGTCGCCGGCCTGCACAGGTATGTCGGTATTGGGCACGGCTGGTGCTCCCTCGGCCTTGGCCTCTATCAGGGCTATGTCCTCGGGGGTATAGTATCCGTCCCATGTGTAGCCGAACTGCTGCCCTATGGAGTGGCCCGTCTGTGCCAGCCATGGGTACATCTGCTGTGCCTCGGCCATATACTCTATCTTGTTCTTAGCATACGAGAACACCAGGTTGGTGTTGAAGCCCCACTCGCCCCAGTGGTTGCGATAGCCCACCTGTCCGTCGAAACCGCGGTTGGTGGTGCGGGCGATGTTGATGGGCGACGTGCCCACGCCCAGCATCAGCGGTATGTCGTTGCGATAGACCAGCTGGTCGTAGCGCTTGTCATAGAAATAGTCGAGCGTGATGGACACCGAGTTCCACAGGTTGATGTCGATACCGATGTCCAGTTTCTTGGCTTTCTCCCACGTCACGTGGTCGTTGCCCAGGGCACCCTCACGGTAGCCGGGGAAGTGCTCCTCTTCATACTCAGCGAAGAAGTACTCGCGCCCCGTCTCATAGACCTGGTTATAGAGGTAGCGGTTACCCATAGCCACGTCGCTGCCCACCAGTCCGTAGCTGGCACGCAGCTTCAGCAAGTCTACGCCCCTGACGGCCTTTTGGAACCAGGGTTCCTCAGAGATGGCCCAGCCGGCACCGATGGCGGGGAACCACCCGAAGCGATGATCGGCACTGAAGCGGTCGCTGCCGTTGTAGGCAGTGTTGAAATCCAGCAGGTAACGGTTCTTGTACTTGTAGCTGAGCTTCAGCGTGGTGCCCATGAACTTCTCGGGCACCTTCGGTGCGCCCACCCATCCCGGCGTGTTCAGCTCGGTGGTAGTGCTCTCGCGGTTGTAGAAGAGCATAGCCTCCACGTCGTGAGCATCGTTGAACACCCGGTGGTAGTTGAGTGAGGCCATGAGATTCATGTCTTTGATGGCCGTCCGCGGTTCCACGGTGATGGCAGGCACGCCCTTGGTGAACACGTTGTTGGGGTTGATGGTGTAGGTCTGCGTAGCCGAGTTATAGTGCCAGGTGGGGAAGTCGTTGCCGTCGCGCCATGCCGCACGTGCATTCTCGTCGATGGTAGAGTAAGCCAGTCGCACGCTCGACGACAGTCCCTGGGTCAGGAAGCCCATATCCCAGTTGGCCTGGTAGAGCAGGTTGTTGTCGTTGCGGCGCGAGCGCACGTAGCCCTCGTTGGCCAGGCGTGCATTGAGCGTGGGTCGTCGCGAGTCGGTGTCGTAGTAGTAGGCATACGTGCCGTTGGGGTTCATCACCGGTGCCGAATAGGGGTGCATGGCAGCGAAGTTGTATATCTCGCCCGTAGCGTTGATGCCTCGTGGCTCGTTGATGTTCATGAAGCGCGACGTGATGTCCAGTCGCATCGAGAGGTTCTTGGTCACCTGGAAGTCCAGGTTCGAGCGGAAGTTAAAGCGGCGGTAGCGGTAGTTGCTGTTCAGCTCGTCGCCCGAGTCGAAGTCGCGCACCAGTCCGTTCTGACTGAAATAGCCTACCGACACGAAATACTTCAGCCTGTCGGAGCCGCCCGACACGTCGACGTTCACGTTCGACTGCTGAGCTGTCTTCTTGAATATCTCGTCATACCAGTTCACGTCGGGATAGCCGTAGGGGTCGTCGCCCGTACGGAAATGCTCCAGGTCGGCATCGGTGAATCGAGGCTGCAGCCCGTCGTTGGCGCGTGCCTCGTTGACCAGCATCGCCGTCTCGTAGCTGCCCAGGAACTTCGGGGTGCGCACGGGCATCTGCATGCCTGTCTCCATGCGCACGTTGATCTTGGGTGCTCCGCTCACGCCACGACGTGTCTTCACCACCAGCACGCCGTTGGCACCCTTGATACCATAGATAGCCGTGGTCGATGCGTCCTTCAGTATCGAGATGCTCTCTATTTCATTGACATTGATCTGCGACAGCTGGTCGTAGGTGTACTCCACGTCGTCGACCACGATGAGCGGCTTGTTGCCGTCGCTGTTGAGTGAACTCACGCCGCGAATGAAGAAGTCGGACGCGTCCTTACCAGGCTGACCGCTGCGCTGCTGCGAGAAGAATCCCGGCAGCTTACCTGCCAGCGTGTTCTGCACGCTACTGACAGGCACCTTCTGCAGTTCCTTGCCCTGGATGGCACTCACAGCACCCGTCATCGTGATGCGCTTTACCTGTCCGTAGCCTACCACCACCACCTCGTCGAGAGCGTTGTTGTCGGTCTGCATGGCCACATTCAGCACCCCAGTTTTGGGTACGGCCGAAAACTCCCTATAGCCGATGTACGAGAACGTCAGTCGCTCACCCTTGTTGATGGTCAGCGCGTAGCGACCGTCGTAGTCGGTCACGGTAGCATTGCCGGAGCCGGCGGCCCTGACGGTGACGCCTATCAGCGTCTCGCCGTCGTCGGCCGATGTCACCTGTCCGCTCACGGTTATTGACTGGGCATTAGCCAGCATGTATGCACACAGGCATACCATGATAGAAAAGAGTCGTTTCATAGCTTAATTCCAATTGGGGTTCTGAACCATGTTCCTGTTCTTGATAACTTCACTGTAGGGAATGGGATAGAGGCAGTAGCGGGCATCAAAGTTCACCTTCAGCACGTCCACCCGTGTATAGGTGGCACCACCCTGCCCCTCCACAATCTGCATGCCCTGCAAGGGCTTGGCAAACACCTGCTCGGCTATGCGCCAGCGGCGTATGTCGTAGAAGCGGTGTTCCTCGAAGGCCAGCTCTATGCGTCGTTCGTTGCGTATCGTCTGGCGCATCTCGTCCTGAGTCATGTCCAGCTTCAGGCCGTAGCGATAGCCGTCGGTAGTGCCCCGCTTGATGCCTGCGCGCTCACGTAGCTTGTACAGGGCATCGTAGACATCGGGCGTGGGACCCTTGGCCTCATTCTCGGCCTCGGCGAAGTTGAGCAGTATCTCGGCATAGCGGAACATCACCCACACGTGGTGCACCGACGAATACTCGCTGACCGTCTGGAACTTGCCCATGAACTTACACATGAAATAGCTTGTCAGCGAGTAGTCGGCACCGTTGGCAGGATTGTTGGTGCCTCCCTGCCATGTGGCCAGCGTCGTGCCCAGCCACTGCGACCCGTTGTGCAGGATGGTCTTGTCCAGGCGCGGGTCGCGGTTGGCATAGGGGTCGGCATCGGAATAGGTGTACATGGGACTGTCGCCCCTCATGCGTCCGTCGGCCATGGGGAAGGCGTCCACCAGATTCTGCGTCGGGCAAGTACGGCCGTTGCCCAGCCGGCTACCCGTAAAGCCCAGCGGCCCGTTGTTGTTCTCCACGCTGGTGCCGTCGCCTCCCTGACGGAAGAATATCAGTTCGGGATTGGCACCATAGTCGTAGAAGTTGAGGAACACGTCGCGCACATCTTCGGTCAGCGTCACACTGTCCTTGCCCAGATGGCCCTCGCCCTCCATCAACTCACGCGCAGCATCGGCCGCCAGTGCCCAGCGGTGGGCATCATACGTGGCATAGCCCACCAGCTCGTTGCCAGCCTCGAGGGTATTCCCATTGAAGAGTGGCGAGGCGGCATACAGCAGCACGCGCGATTTCAGCGCCTGGCATGCCTGCTTAGTCGGGGCATGTGCAAACTCGGCCACATTGCTCAGCGTACCCACACTGCGCAGCGAGTCCTTGATGTCGTCAAGTTCACTGACAATATAGTCCACGCACTCGGCAAAGGTGTTGCGCGGCAGCTCTATGTCGTCGTCGAGCTCAAACACCTTGTCACCCACCAGCGGCACACCACCATATCGGCGCAGCAACTGGAAGTAGAACCAGGCTCTCAGGAAACGGGCTTCGGCACGGAACGACACGCCCAGCGTGCGCACTTGTCCCAGGGCGTTGCGGTAGGTGTCGCGATAGGGCACCTTGTCAATGCCCGACAGCAGGATGTTCACCTTGCGTATGCCCGTGTAGTATTGTCCCCAGCGCATGTCGCTGGCCACGCTGTTGCTGGCAGTGAAGCGTCCCGTGGCAATGCGCAGCACGTCGGGCTCGCCGTCCATGTCGATGGGGATGGCATCGTCAGAAGCCGCATCGAGATAATAGCCACCCACGCGGTTGTGGCCGTTCTCCATGATGTCATAGATAGAATTCAGATACTGTCGTGCCTGCTTGCCCAGCGAGTCGGTCGTCGAGAACAGATACTCGGTGGTGAACTCGTCGGCAGGCAGCGACTCGTAGTTGTCCATACAGGCGGTGAGCGCCAGTGATGACACTACTGCAAGAAACGTATATTTGATAGCTTTCATACCTTCGGCGTGTATTTAGAAGTTGAGATTGATACCTGTAAAGAAGCAGCGCTGCAGGGGCGAGGAGGTGAAAGTGACCTCGGGATCCACCAGTTTGCAGGCCGAGAAGGTCAGTGCATTCTGTGCATTGAAGAACACTTTTACTCGTATACCCCCGAGATAATTGCGACACAGAGACTCTGGCAGGTTATAGGCCAGCTGCACATTCTTCAGACGGATAAAGTTTCCCTTGTGCATCCAGAGTGACGACCCGTAGTAGCCACCGTAGTTATAGGTGTTGCCGCCTGCCGACAGACGCGGATAGGTAGCCGTGGCTGACGTCTCGGGTGTCCATCGTCCCAGAATGTTCTGGTAAGCCTGTCCATAGGTGTTGCCTATGCTTTGGAATCCCTCTACAAGCGTGCGGTCGTTGACATAGAGGTCGCGGTTGTAGACGCCTTGCCACAGCATGCTCAGCTCGAAGCCTTTGTAACTGCAACCTAAGTCGAGACCGAAGTAGTGCAGCGGCTTGTCGCCGCCTATGACGGTGCGATCGTACTCATCAATGATATTGTCGCTGTTCAGGTCGGCATACTTCACGTCGCCAGGCTGTACTTCCATACCCTGCATGACGGGATAGCCGGCAGCTATGTCCTCTGCCGAGAGGAAGCCGATGGCCTGCAGGCCGTAGACAACGCCCAGCGGACGCCCCGTCTGTCGCAGATAGTTGAAAGGCTGTTCCTGTTCGTCCATGAAGAGCAACTTGGTCTTCTCCAGACTCCAGTTACCCGTCACGTAGTACCCTACCTCACCGACATGGTCACGCCATGACAGCGACACGTCTACGCCTTGTCGGCGCGAACGGCCGATATTCTCATTGGGATAGGTGGCACCCATCAGCTCGATGCTCTTGCCGCGTGTCTGCAGCAGGTCGAGATACTTGTCGTTGTAGTATTCCACGACAGCCTCCAACCGGTTGTTCAGCATCGCGGCGTCGATGCCTATGTTCAGCTTGTGCGCTTTCTCGTAGGTGATGAAGGCATTGGCCAGGGGCATCGTCTCGGTGGTGAAGATACCGCCATTGGTGCTCTGCGACGTGCCCTGCGGATAGGCAGCAGTGGCATTCTGCGCGAACCGCTGGCGATACTGGTAGTAGCCCGAGTTGTCGATACCGTTGCCCGTGTGGCCATAGGTGGCACGCAGCTTCAGGCTGCCAAGCCATGTGGCCGACTGCATGAACTGCTCGCGGCTGATGTCCCATGCAGCACCCACGGCGAAGAACTGTCCCCAGCGGTTGCCGGGCGCATAGCGGTTAAAGTAGCTCTGTGTCAGGGCCACCTCCAGGAAGTAGCGGCGGTCATAGTCATAGCGGGCACTCTCCATGATGTTCGACGGTATCATGGGCAGGTCATACTGCACCAGCTCATGACGTGTGTCGCCCATGGCCGTGAGCAGCATGTGGTGCGGTCCAAACCATCGTTCATAGTCTACGGAGAGCCGTCCGTAGAGATTCTGATAGCTCGACACGGCGGTAAAGCTGTTGCCCTGTGTGACCGAATTGCCAAAGAGCAGATAAGTAGGCTGGCCGTCCACTATGCTGTAGTTGTAGACGGGATTCTGCTTCGTGCGCACAATGGCCGTACGCGTCTGATGGACGACACTACCCGTCAGGTTGGCCGACAGTCCTTTCACCAGCTTGTTGAAGTCGTACTTCAGCGAGAGCGTAGCCATGATGTCGCGCATGTTGTCGTTGATATAGCCCGACTCCCATGCCTGCGCTGCCAGGTTGTTGGTGTGGGCCATGCTGCCACCCCATGTGCCATTAGGATTGTGCACGGGGTAGGCATTGTTGGGCGTGCGCCATATGTTCAGCAGCAGGTCGCTGTAGCCAGAGCCTGAACCGCCAGGCTGGTTACCCTCTATCACACGGCCTATGGCCGACATCGTGGCCGTGAAGTCGTCCGTCACATTGATGTTCACCTTAGAGGATATCATATACCGGTTGAAGTCAAGGTTGGTGTTATAGCCATTGTCCTTGTTGGTGCGGAAAAGTCCCTGCTCGTTAGTATATCCCAACGAGACGAAGAACTGCGCCACCTTGCCCCCTCCACTGACATTCAGATTGTACGACTGTGACAGAGCGTTTTTCTTCATCAGCTCATTGTACCAATCCACGTTGGGGTGCGTGTAGGGCGAGGTCTGCGACCGGTAGGCATCGCGGTCGGCAGCAGTATAGACGGCCGAGCGCCCGTCGTTCTGCAAGGCTTCGTTCAGCAGGTAGGCATACTGCGAGGCATCCAGTGGTTTCTCACTGAACGCATTGCTGTGTATGCCCCATTTGGCGGTCAGTCCGAAGTGCAGGCGGTCGCGCGTAGGTGTCTTCGTGGTGATAATCAGGGCACCACGTGAACTCTTCATGCCGAGGAACATCGAAGAGAGGGCATCGCGTTTCAGCGTGACACTCTCTATGGCCTCAGGGTCTATCGAGACGAGGTCACGTTCTATACCGTCGACAATGATGACTGGCGACATGCCACGGGCGCTGAGTGCAAAACGGGTGTTGTCGCCATAGGGCACCTGACCGTAGCTGGCGGGGCGGTTGCCTATCAGGTCGCCCGAGGTGTTCACCGAGATGCGGGGCAGGTCGCTGCCGCGATACTGACTGATATTGAAACCAGCCATACGCCCCTGAAGCGAGGTCAATATATCGGTGGAGAGATACTTCTCCATGACGTGTCCGCTGACCGTCGACTCCGAACCTGAGGCATAGTCCTTAGCCAGGCTGTCGGGTCGCTCGTCGGCCTGACCATAGCTCATGGTGCCAAAAGCCATCACTGCCATGATCACAAGTAGTGTGCGGGATATTGCTTTCATACTTCTACTATTATTTTGAGAGGTTATTCACATTCAAACTTCAGAACAAATGGCTCATTGTCACTGTCAGCCGAGCCCAACTGCACACGGTCGTCGACACTCTGGTTGACTATCGCCGTGCCGTCAGCATCAGAGAAATAATAGTCTACATACTCTATCTGCTCGTCGGAAGGCACCCCGAAGAAGCCTGCCGGCCAGATAGTCAGATTGAACATCCGTCCCAAGGATTCCTGCAGCTTCATACGTGTCTGCCCGCCTATTGGCGGTGCATTGTAGACCTTACCTTCCGTAGTGACAGCCCTGCCCTGCAGATAGACTTCCGTAGCATTAGCCAGCGGATTGCTGTCCACTGAGGGCTCAATGTCGGGCTGGTAGCTGATGGTGACATAGTCATCCTGCAGTACCGTGAGAGGCGACACACGGTTGAAGTGGCGGTTACAGAAGTCAATGGTCATGCCTTTGCCACCCACCACTTCGAAGCACTCAGAGGCAAAGACCACCTTCTTGTGGTCGGTGCCACCCGAGAAGCCGTCGTCGGTATGGTTCACAAAGAAGCCCAGCTTGCACTTCAGGTTACGTCGGCCCGTCTTCGTGCGCACAATAATCCGATAGGTGGGGTCTTGGTTGTTGCGGATATTCCATGTGATGTCGGTCTGATAGACCACCCACTCCATGTCGTCCAGCACATTGGGACCCACGCCGTAGGTTGACGCCAGGCACTGCACCCACGTACGGCCCTCGCCCCATTTGGGCAACTGCGTGTCAGGAATGACCGACATTGACATCTCCTGATTGCGGTCGTCGGCCAGGTCACACTTGTAGGTCACCACGGCGTTCTTTGCCATCTCCCAGTCACGGGGTACCAGCATGGCAAAGACGAATTTCGTCGTTACTCCTTCAGTGTCGGTAGTTCGACACTCTATATGTCCTTGCATAGAGAAGGTCACTTCGCTGTTGGCTTTGGCATAGTACACCTCATTCCCATTCTCGTCTATCTGGGCAATGGAGTAACTGTCTATAAACACACAGCTGAAGACAACCAGTGCCACGGCACATGCCAGTGCCGCTGCAGCAAGATGGTAGTTGAATCTCTTCTTCATCATAAAAACAATGTATGAGCCGGTTATTGTTCTTTTTCAAACTTATAGGTATAGACATTGCTGGCACAGCCAGGCGAGAGTGATATCTGCAACGAGCGTTGCCCGTTGATGACAGGGATGTTGAAATCAACACTGACATCGCTGGCCGCCCCGTTTTCCTGGAACGACAGACGGAAGGGATAGTGCGGATCGTCGGTGGCCCATGTACCATCTTTCTCTACCACAAAGGGCAGGTAGTTCTCTATATGGTAGGTGCCGTCATTGTTCATGTGGAGGGCAAACTTACTGAAATCCATGTCGGATGTAATGTCAACGTTGTTGCGGGTCACGTTCTTAAGTTTCCACACCCCACTGATACCTTTTACTGACTCTGTTACATCGTAGGGATTGGTGTCATCGCTGAACTGCGAACAGCCCGTAAGAGCCATTGCGCCGAACAGGGTCAAATATAATAAGTGATGTTTAGCCATATTATCTTCAATTATCAATTGTCAATTCTTCAATCATAGTAGGGATTCTGTTTCAGCTCGGGGGTCTTCACAATCTCGGCGTATGGGATAGGCCAGAAATACATGGCCTTGCGGAATACGTGGTTGCGGACAACAAACTCACGAGGTACATAGCTGACGGCACCTGTCGCCTCGTCTACCTGTCTCGATATCTCCAGTCCGTGCATAGGCGCATTGTCCGTTTGCTCGGCTATCATCCATCGGCGCACGTCGAAGAAACGGAAACCCTCGAAGGCCAGTTCTATGCGACGCTCCTGACGGATGGCCTCGCGCATCTCCTCCTGGGTCATATTGGCTTTCAGGCCGTACATGCCGTCGGCACCTGGCTGGATGCCTGCACGACGACGTATCAGCTTCAGCACCTGCAGCGGACCATAGGTGTTGCCATCGGCCAGTGTCTCCTGGAAGTCGGGTCCCTTGTACTCGTTGGCAGCCTCGGCATAACTGAGCATCACCTCGGCAAAACGGATGAGAGGACGCGACTGCAGGGGTTCTATCCACCAGTTGCCCGAAGCGGCACGGGGCAGCATCTTGCGGGTGTAGAGGCCTGTGGGCGTACCGGCATAGATGGCATCCTGCGTGGAGTTTTCACCTTGGAAGGTGTAGACGGTATAGTAGTAGTTGGTCTGATTGCAAATCTTGCTGCCATTGTAGACGATGGAGATGTCGAAACGGGGGTCGCGGTTAGCGGCTGGCTGCAACGGATTGTAGGTGTATGCACTCTCGCCGATAGGTTTGCCGTCAATCATCGGGAATGCCTTTGCCAAGTCGTAATACGCATAACCGGCAGCACCGTTGCCACCACACGACGGGGGGTCGAGCATCTGGCAGGTACTGATCCTAATGGCCTGCTTCTTCATCAGGATGATCTCCTGATAGGCTGCGTATGGATAGGAGAACGTACCACGGTCGGTAGCGTCGGAAGTGATATTGACAAACTCGCCCGGCGACTGCACGGCATAGAAGCCCCAGCCGGGCTCCGGACCGTCATCGGGGAACTTGTGGCGGGTGTGGCACTCAAACAGCCGGTAGTCACCCTGCATCTGCATGGCACGCTTGGCTGCCTCGTAGGCACGCTCCCACCGCTCCATACTATAGTCGGCATAGCCCAGAAGCAGCTTGGTGTCCTCGGTACCGAAGCCCGAGCCGTTGTGCAGGGGCGAAGCGGCATCGAGGGTGACACGCATGATGAGTGCATAGCAGGCAGCCTGACTGATGCGCCCGTTGCTGCGACCTGAGTTGCGGGGACGCAGCACGTTGCTGTTCAGTATGGCGTTACACTCGTCGATGATGTAGTCGACACACGTCTCGTAGCTCTGGCGCTGGGCGTCAATGGCGTCTTCGGCCCCGTAAATCTTGTCGTAGACGATGGGCACACCCCCATAGTGGCGCAGCAGGATGTAGTAGTACCAGGCACGCAGGAACCGGGCCTCGGCCTTATACTGCTGCTTGGTGGACTCGTTCATAGGAGCACGGTCAATGAGATGCATGAACTTGTTGCAACTGCGGATGTTGGTGTAGCACCGTTCCCACGCATCGCTGGTCACGATGACAGGATTGATGGTTCCTGTAGCGAAAGCCACACCCGACATGATTTGCGATGACTGGCGCGGTTCGGCCTCGTCACTGGCACACTGCAGTCCGCCCGTGCCGATACCGTCAGCCAGCGTGGTGAAGCGGTTGAGGTCGGTATCGAAGCCTATGTCGGCATAGATGTTAGTAAGAAAGCCCGCAGCATAGGCACTGTCGGCAAAGACGCTCTCCTCGGTCAGGTCGGTGGTGGCTGTCTGGTCGAGGAAGCTGTCATTGCATGCTGCCGTGGCCAGCAGGCCCAGCAGCGCAAGGATTTTACCTTTCTTCTTCATACTTTAGATTGTTTTATATGTTCTGTCGTTCTTTATATTTATCTCGATTCAACAGGGGAATACCACTAAAGGTAAAAGGGTGTTTTTATGTTAATATTTCGTAAAAGATGGTGTCAGCGTCAGCTGGTGACGTCCGGAACCCACCAGCAACACATGGTAGCCGTCGTCGTAGCCGAGGCTGCTGACGCCCTCTACCTGGGTGGCTGTCACGCCGTTATCGTAGACCTGAGCATCGGCAGCAGCGGGCACATAGACCGTAGCCGTCGTGCCTACGGGCAGGCTGACGCTCAGCGCCGACTCATCCCAACGCACGCTCATCATGCCATAGGGTGTAGGCTTGCTGGCTTCCACCCAGGTGATGCCCTCGGGACGCTGCGGTTTAATGGTGCAGTGGCGGTAGCCAGGCTGCCCGGCATCGGGCAGAATGCCTGCCAGTGCCTGATAGAACCAGGTGCCGATGCCGTTATAGCAGTTGTGCACTCGGCTACGCTCCCCGTTCCAGTATTCCCAGGTGGTGGTGGCTCCGTTGGCTATCATGTGCAGATAGCCCGGATAGTCGGGTTGTTTCAACAGGCTGAGCATCAGGTCGGCTGCCTGATGGCGTACTGCCCATTCCGTATAGACGGGCACACCGACCAGACCTACGGCGATATGGTTTTTGTAAACTGTACGTGAGCGAAGTATCAATTGGTTCTTCACCGTGTCACAGAGCGATGCCGGCACGGCGCCAACCAGCATGGGGTACGACATGTCCAGAGGTGAACCTGTGCCATAGGTCTGTGTATCGGCATGATAGAAGGCTTCATGGATGCGCTTATTAAGGTCCATGCGACGCTTTTCGTACTTAGAGTCATCGCGTCCCAACACCCGTGCCATGGCACTCATGCTGGCCAGACACTCACTGACGAAGCAGTTGCTGACCAACACAGGCGACTGGCCACCTACGTCCACGCCGTCAGGAGCCAGCCAGTCACCCAGGAACCACATGCGGTTCTTCGTGTCGGGCCACGGCTGCAACAGGCCGTCGCGGCTATGCTTGTCCACATACTGCAGCCACAGGTCCATCTTATCGAACAGCCGCTGCATCGGACGCGGGTCAGCGTAGTTCAGGTAGGTGCGCCAGGGGGCCTGGATGATAAATCCGCTCCAGTAGGGGCCACCGCCACCACCACCGGCAGGAGCCACATAGGGCAGCGAGCCGTCAGTGTCTATCACATCGCCCCAGGCCGTCAGCCAGTTCATGAACGTGGGTGCCACGTTGTACATGGTCTGCAAGGTCATGGTCGACGAGTTGCCGTCGCCACCATAGCCCATACGCTCCAGGTGGGGGCAGTCCACCATGTAGCCGCTGAAGGTCAGACAGCGCATGGTGTAGCTGATCATATCGTGAATGGCATTGATATCAGCATCCGAACAGGCAAAGGTTGAGACCTCGTCGTCGGTACCTGTCAGCTGGAGTCCGTAGACATCGGGGCGACTGTTCGTCAGGCCGATGCGCACGTAGCGGTAGGCATGGTGGTTGAACTTGTTGCGAAACACCTCCTCCGTACGGCCTGCGGCTATGTACACGTCACTCTCGCCCTGACTCTCAAACTGCCCGCCTACGGGAATGTAGTCAGTATATTCCATCGTGATGGTATCGCAGGCTGCTGCCCCATGAAGGTGCAACTCAAGTCCGCCGGTGAGCACACGCCCCATGTCGACCAGCCACTGTCCGGGCCGAATCTCACTCATGCTGACGGGACGCACCCTGCTGATGATACGGTTGCCTGCAAACATCTGGGGCATAGCCGTCATACCCGCCACGCTGACCACCTCTGCAGGCGACCAGGTGCGACCGTCGAGGGTAGCCGACGACAGGTCGGCGGGCACCTCGCGTCCGTCAACACGCTCACCTCCAAACTGCAGGGGGTACCAGCTGCCTGTGTCGCCATAGCCACCGGCCGAGACCCGCCACGTATGATCGGTCTTGGCCACAACCTGCCAACTACCATCCCGCAGCTGGTCTATCTCGGCCTTCACCAACGGACCCTGGTGCTGTGCCTGGAAAGTATGGTCCTTGTACCAGCCTTGCCCGGCCCAGATGACAATGTCGTTCTCCCCGTCCTTGATAAACGGAGTCACGTCGTAGGTCACTATGAGCGAATGTCGGTCGAGCTGCGACACGGCGGGCTGCAGCACCTGCTCACCCACCCTATGGCCGTTGACATAGAGTTCATGGTAGCCCAGGGAGTTGACGTGGACAAACGTGGTCAGTCCGCCCTCCAGCAGCACCTGCCGGCGCAGCAGCGGAGCGCGCGCGTCGCCATCGCGGGTGTTCATGCCGATATAGTTGCCACTGACGCCACTGAGCACCCCGATGCTGAAACGGGCTGTTGCACTCCATGCCGATGGCTGGCCGTCGCCGTCCCACACACGGACACGCCAATAGCACAGCTGGCGCTGCTGCAGGGTCTTGCCGGCATAGGGCACCATCACCTGGTCGCTGCGCTCCACACGGCCTGAGGACCACAGGTCGGCCTCACCACGCTCCAGGGCAGCACTGTCCGTAGCCACCTGCAGCTCGTAGGCCGACTGGCGGGCACCCGTCACCTGCGAGGCTATCTGCCAGCTGAAGTGCGGGGTTAAGTTGTCTATGCCCAGTGGCTGTGAGAGATTCTCACAGAGCAGCCTCTTCACCTGCAATGATGACGATGCACCACAAGATGCCATCCCCATGATGACACTTAGGGAAAAGACAACACATATCTTCTTCATGCTCATTTCAGTTTTAACAGTTGACGTTCTTTTTGTCCGTAGGGTTTCACGAGCAGAGCGACGGGTCTCTCGACGCCCTCGGTCTCAAACGTGATGACACGCTCCTCGCCAGGCATCAGCGTCACATAGTTGTCGCTCCATATCACAGGCAGGATGCGCTCGCCTGTCTTGGCATCGACCAGTCGCAGACGGTTGGCAAAGGCCACATGCCGTGTCTGGTTCTTCAGACGAAAGGCGTTTCGTCCATTCTGTTCTACAGTCAGTCGGGCCTCAGCCAACTGGTTCAGCGGGGTATAGTCCATATCCTTCAGGGTATTGGTCCAGTACATATTCTCCGAGAGCAACTGCCCGTCGGACGCTGTCAGCTGCAAGCGGATGAAGAGCATGCCTGCAGGCAGGTCATCGAGCACAAAGGCCTCCTGAATGTTGCTGGGCTCCACGCTGACCACGGCCTGGCGCCCGGCCACCTGCCGTCCGCTGAGGTCGTAGATGGCAGCACGGGCCTGCACACGGTTGAGGGCCTGCGACGTGGTGTTGACAACCTTCACGCTGCCCGTCAGGCAGTTCCACTGTATGTGGCGCGGCTCACAGGCCTTACGGGCTCCCCAGTAGCAGCCCGTGGGGTCGTAGTAGTAGTCGTAGGTCTGCCACACAAACGAGGGGTAGGCAGGATGGCTCATCCAGATGAGCAGACCCGACGCATCGTGCCACATCTTGTCCTGCCAGGCTTCGTACATACCTCGCATATCCTCGAGGTTGATGAGCTGTGCTTTCTCGCAAAACTCCTGCAGCGACTGCGACATGCCGTAGCGCTCTTCGACAGAGCGGCGGTAGTCTGCGGGACCGGCATTCAGGGCTTCCTTACCGAAAAAATGGTGGTTCCACACATTGTTGTCTTCCTCCTTGAGCTGCTCGTCGGTGGGCAGAGGCCACTGCTTGTCGGCAGGGATGAAGAGCCTGACACTCTCGTACTGGGGGAAGGTGGCCATGCCTATCTCCGAACGCATGCCGTAGCCATAGGTACGGCCATAGGGATAGGCAGGTTTATTGAATGCCAGATTGCTGGCCGAGGTCTCGAAATGATGGCGCGGGGGCAGGTCTTTCCACCAGCCGCTGCCCGAGAGGCCGTCCTGGTTGGAGCACGACTTATAGAGACGGTCGCCAGCGTCTTCCTCCATGACAATCATGCGCAGGGCCTGGTCTAACTGTGGGGCAGGATGGGTCTCGTTGGCACCGCACCACAGGGCTATGCAGGCATGGTTGCGCAGACGTCGCACCTTGTCGCGGGCATTACGAATGAAGGCTTCGGGCTCGGCCACGTCGTTGAAGGCTACATAGAGCCAGAAATCGTTCCACACCATGATGCCCTGCTCGTCGCAGTAGTCGTAGAACTCATCGTCGGTGACACAGCCCGTCCACAGGCGTATCATGTTGTAGTTCAGGTCACGGTGCAGCCGTATCTTCGTCTCGTACTCACGGCCATGACAGCGTAGCAGGTATTCGCTCATGCCCCAGTTGCCGCCCTTCACGAAGATGCGCTGCCCGTTGACATAGAACTGAAAGACGGGGCGTCCCACGTCGTTGGTCTCTATGCGGTAGTCGTAGCGGCGTATGCCGAAGCGCACTGTCCGGCTGTCACTGACCTGACCATCGACACGGCACACCACCTGGCAGTCGTAGAGACTGGGCTCGCCATAGCCGCCCGGCCACCACAGCCGGGGATGGCTCACCACGAGACTCTCCACCTCCCTGCTGTCTACGTGCACATGGGCAGTGTCGCCACCTGCGACCCACACCTGCTTGGCGAAGTGGATATTCCCAGGCTGGATGGTACCCTCGAAGGTTACCTGCTGGGGGGCTGCGGTATGGTTGGCCACATCGGTGGTGAAGGTTAGCTCGGCACGATCGTTCGTGGGCAGATAACTGCGCACCCAGGGATCCACAAGGCTCACCCCGCCAGTGACCTCCACACGGGCATGACCCGTGATGCCAGCCAGCCGGCCTGGCACATAGGGCATCCAATCCCAGCCGGCACCAGCCAGATAACTGGGGCTGCAGGCCACGCCGTAGGGTCCCTCGGCACGGCGCGTCTTCTTCTGGTCGGCATCGTATATCTTCACCTCTATTATATTAGTACGGTCCTCCTGATAGAGCGCGGTGACGTCGAAGCGCGAGCGCAGCATGTGACCGCTGACATCCTTCTCCGAGGAGGACGTACCTGATATCTTTTCGCCATTGAACCAGAAGTCGGCATAGCGATTGGTATTGTCGAAACAGAGCCACACATGCTGGTCTGCCCGCAGAGGCTGGGGCAGACGGAACTCGCCGCGATACCAGAAGGGACGGCTGTACTTACGCTCATCCACCTCATAGATGTTGCTGCCATACTCGGGACAAGCCTCGCGACCAGCCTCGACATAGGCTGTGAACACGGTGCCCGGCACGACGGCCGGCACGGCGTCGGTCATGGTGCGCTCAGGCGACACCTGCCAGTGTACCTCGGGGTTGGTGCTGTCGAGCGGATAGGTGTGCAACTGCGCAGTGGCAGCTGTAGCCATGAGCAACAGCGCAGCAGTTATATGTATTCTCATCGTCAATTATCCATTATCAATTCTCCATTGTCAATTCCAACACCCCGCCTTTCATCACTTCGCTATAGTCGATGCAGAGTTTGTCCAGCGGTTTACCGTTCAGTCGGGCAGAGCCGATGTAGAGATGCTCGGGACTATTGTTGTGAGCCTCGATGGTGAACGTCTTGCCGTCAGGCAGATGGAAGGTCACCTTCGGGAACACCGGACTGGTCAGCTCGAAGCGGGTGTTGCCAGGACAATACTGATGCAGACCTGAGGCTGCCAGTACATACCAGGCCGACATCTGACCGACGTCCTCGTTGCCCACCAGTCCGTCCACGCGGTTGTGATAGCCGTTGGCACAGATGGTGCGTGTCCACTTCTGCGTCTTGCGGGGCTCGCCCAGACGGTTGTAGAGGAAGGGCACGAAGTGGACAGGTTCGTTGGCATGGTTGTAACAGGTATTCCAGAACAGGTGGCGCGGCGTGTTGGCAAACATGCTGTCGAGGGTGGCTATCACCCGCTCGCGGCCACCCATCAGCTCGACCATGCCGTCGACATCGTGGGGTACGAACCAGCCCTGCTGCAGGGGGTTGCACTCTATGCAGCCGTACCACTCTTTCAGCACACCCTCCCGGGGCCAGGGCTGCCAGGAGCCGTCGGCCTCGCGCGGACGGAACCAGCCGTGCTCACTGTCGAAGATGTTGCGGTAGGCTTGTGCCTTCTGCTCATAAAGGGCCGCCTCGTCGGCCTTGCCCAGCATACGTGCCAACTGGGCTATGCACCAGTCGGTATAGGCATATTCCAGGGTATAGGATATGGACAGCGGGCCGGGGGTGTAGCCCAGCGCATCGTTGCCAAAGCGGGTCGAGCTGTTCTTGGCGTAGGCGTAGGCTTTCTCCACATCATAGCCGCGAATGCCCTTGGCATAGGCATCGGCCAGCACCGACAGGGCGGGATTGCCCAGCATGCAACCGCTATAGGCATTCAGCAGTTCCCAGCGCTCGTAGTATTCCCTGCCGCTTTGCTCTGCCATGGTGGTAAGCGAGGCGATGAGGTCGTTCACCAGCGTAGGATTGATAATGGTCTGCAGGGGCATCTGACTGCGGAACACATCCCATCCGCTAAAGACTGTGCGCTTGGTAAAGGGCTCTCCCCGACCTTCTCCTAAGGAAAGGGAGGCCTGGTGGGTTTTATAATCTCCACCCACATACCTGCCGTCCACATCCTGGTGAATGCGGGGGTCTATCATCGTGTGATAGAGAGCGGTGTAGAAGACGATATGCTCTTCCTCTGTGCCACCTTCTATCTCGATGCAGCCCAAAGCGTCGTTCCAGACATCGCGGGCTTGACGGCGCACATCGTCGAAGGTGCTGTGGGCTATCTCGGCATCGTAGTTGCGGCGGGCACCGTCCAGGTCTACATACGAGATACCCACCTTCAGCGTCACCTGCTGACCCTTCTCTGTGGGGAATTCGGTGAAGAAACCGATATGCGTACCCTCGCACTCATCGGTATCACGGACGATGGCCGACCGGGCCACCCGCTGTTGGTATTCGTCGCTGATGACATTCTCCAGCTTGCGAGGCTCGTCGGCACGGATGTCGGCCTTCCAGAAGCCGTAGTCCTTCATGGGCTGACTGAGCACGGCATGGAAATAGATGGTGTAGCGGGCCTGACCCTCACCGTTGCCCCAGCCGCCACCTTCGGGCAGACATTCCAGCCAACCTTCCAGCGTGCTGTCGTTCACCACCTTTATATATTCGCGCGAGGCAGTTCCGCCCACACGGCGGGCTAGGTCTATTTGGATGCGCGACTGCCGATGCTCGGGGAAGGTGAAGCGCATGGCTCCACAGCGAGTGGTGGCCGTGGTCTCCACCTGAATGTCGTAGTCGGTAAGCCGTACACTATAGTAGCCTGCACGGGCCGTCTCGCTTTCCTTGTCGTAGTGCGAGCGCCAACCGTCCGACGCTCCCCTCTCTTTCAGGTCGGTGGTGGGTTTACCTGCCACAGTGTACATCTTGCCTGTAGTAGGCATCACGGTGATGTTGCCCATGTCGCCATTCCAACCTATGCCGCTCATCTGTGTCATCGAGAAGCCCTCGATGGTCGTATGCTCATAGCTGTAACCCGAGCCGTTGTCACCGCCAGTGATGGTCTGCGGGCTGACCTGTACCATACCGAAGGGGGTGGCGGCACCAGGGAAGGTCTTGCCCAGACCATGATAGGCACCGGCGGCATCTACATTGGTGCTGGCACCGATGAATGGGTTTACCAGATCGGCTGGAGTCTCAATGACTGTGGCTGTCTGGCATCCTGCCAGCAACAGCGCAAGGCTAAAGACTGTAGTGTACGCTTTCATATTCAATTATCAATTATCAATTATCAATTGTCAATTATCAATTGTCCATTATCCATTATCAATTGTCCATTATCAACTGTCCATCACCAACGTCATCACCCCAAACCGCGACATCGGCAGTCTGACCGTGCCGTCGCTGCCCACCGCGTGCTGACGGAGCACACGACCATTGAGGTCGGTCTCTGAAAGCATGCTCACTGGCACCTTCAGCTTCAGGAGGACCTCGCGGTCGTGGGGACTATCATTGAACAGGCGCAGGGTCATCGTGCCGTCGGAGTGCAGCATGGCAGCACTGACCTGACAGTCACATTCCAGCAGCGACCGGGTCTCGGCGCCATACGCAGAGGGAGCCGTACTGACCATGAGCGGATTCTGCCAGTCTTCCACCATGCGCGGCAACCGGGCCTGCTCCCATGTGCCCTGATGGGCCACCAGCGCATAACTGATGTCGGTGGGACCGTCGATGGGGTATCTGCGCCACCACAGTCCCTGACCTGCATACTGCACGGTGAGCGACAGCGGCTCGTCGTGGCCGTAGGTATAGCTGGTGGTGTGGTCGCTCAGCAGTGCCAGTCCCTGTTGTGCAGGAGCCTTACCCTCACTGAGGTCTACCCAGTTGAGCACAATGTTGTGCCGGATGCTGTCCCAACGGTTGAAGTAGGTGTCAGTGAGTCTGCTCTCGCAAACATCGAAGGGAGCATCCTTGCTGAGACTTGGCGACTGTAGGGCTACGGGGAAGAAGAGACGCAACATGTAGCGGGTGTCGTAGTACGTGGTGCGACGTGCATTGCGCTGCTGATGACGGCCCTCGCCCACAGTCATGTCACTCTGCCAGCTGATGTGCAACTGACAGTCTATGCGTGGCTGCCCCTTGGTCAGGGTGACGGTCTGGGAGAAGGGCACGCCAGCCACCTCACCGTCTATGCGCACCCTTTGGCGCAGGGGGTGACACTCTATCCATGTCAGCGTGGCCCTCTGTTCGGTCGAGGAGCGGAAGCCGCCGTGCCGGGGGAAATGTCCCCTCAGTTCCAGAAAACGGCGCTCGGCGGCGGTGTCCACCAGCTCGCGCCCTGTGGTCTTGTCAATGAGGCTGCTGAGCGTCCCGCCATGTTCCAGGTCGAAGGTGATGCGGTACAGGTCGTTCTCGAGAACGTGGAGTGTGGAAGGTGGAAGGTGGAATGATGTGCTTGAGCTCTGCTCGTTTGCTACCACGAAGGTTGAATAGCCGAAAGCAGGCACGTCGACCTCCATCAGCTGACCATCTGCCTCTATCACTTCGTGGCGGGGATGACCCGTGGTATTATACACCACCTGCGCCCCGCCGTCGCTGACAGTCAGCTGTTGCCTGACGAAACTGAGCGTATGGTCGGTCCACATGCGTATGGCATCAGCCCACGAACCATAGTTCTTCAGCCTGTTGTAGGGCACTATCCATGAGTCGTGATGCTGGGCAAGCATCAGCGTGCGCCAGGCTTCGTCGTGGGCGGCCTCTGGCAAGGGCTGATGCCTGATGACTGCCAGCTTCTCGGCCTGCACCAGACGGTTCTCGGCCTCACGCACCTGCCTGCCTATGCGCTGCAACACCTGCGAACCCCACATCAGTGCCGGGTGCAGGTCCTCCTGCGTCATGTGCCAGTAGTCGTCGCTGCGGCCAGCGGTGTGTTTCTCTATATAGTCGGTCCAGCGCACGTAGCGCGTGTTTCCCTTTTCCTTCCTCAACCAGGGACCGTAAGTCCAGCCGGCATCCTGGTAGCACATGCCTACAGGATGGCTGATGCCTGCTTGTCGGCAGGCTTCGAGGAAGGCGGGGTTGTTTTTCCAGGCGATGGTCTGCCAGACGCTGCCCTCCTGCAGGGCCTCACAGGCATAGCGGGGCACGGTGAGCAGCGACGTTCCGTCAGGGCCCACCCAGTTGACCAGCTGTCCGCCATAGGCACCGGTATAGCCTCCCCAACAGGTATCGGGACATTTCAGCGAGGCATACTTGAAGCCCAGTAGGGTGAGCAGCTGGGGCAGCTGACTGGTGAAACAAGGCTCCTCGCAGCTGTAGGTCGTGAAGGTGATGCCGGGGAAGTGGTGGCGCAACTTCTGCATGCCGTACTGGAACTGCCTGATGATGCTCTCACCACTTATATTATATAGGTAGGGCTGGGCATAGGTGGGATTGGTCACCTCCACCTGCGGCCCGTTGACATACTGACGGAAACGCTGGTAGGCCTGCGGTGTACGTACCTGCACCGAGTCCCAGGTCTCGGGCTCTATTTCCAAGCCTATGTACCAGTCGGGATGCTGCTCCAGTTGGTCGACGATGAACTGTGTGTAGGTGTCCAGTGGATAATGGCCATAGACACCGCCGTGGAAGCCGTCAACGAAGAAGGTCTCCTGGTCATGCACTTGCTGGGCCGTGCCTTGCAGTACCCCCAGCACCATCACTGCTATCGTCACTATCCGCTTCATTTTTTCTTATTTCACGACGGGGGAACCGTCGTGCACAGTTTTAATTTTTTTAATTTTTTAATTTTT
>JAFUSV010000087.1 GCA_017467565.1 Prevotella sp. | reverse complement strand
TTAGTTAGTGACCCCACCCCTGCCCCTCCCCTACAAGGGAGGGGAGCTGCTACGCCATGCTATCCGCAGGTACTACAATTCCCTACAATGGAGGGGAGCTGCTACGCCATGCTATACGCAGGTACTCCAATTCCCCACAAGGGAGGGGAGCTGCTACCGCACTCCTCTCCCCCGGTACTCCCCTACCTTGTAGGGGAGGGGCAGGGGTGGGGTCAGTATCATTATCACTCATATCTGCTCTCGAATGACTCGAAAAGTTTGCTGCAAAGTTACGTAAAATTTCCGTAAATGAGCAACAAGCCTTCTTCCTCCCAGGAACAAGGCTTCTTCCTCAGAGCAACAAGGCTTCTTCCTCAGAGGAACAAGGCTTCTTTCTCAGAGGTCTCAAGATGACGGGCCCGCTGACTTGCGGATGGTGAAGTCAAAGGTGAGACCACCACCTGCGGGTGTGCTGACGGTGATGGTGCCGCCATGCAGCAGCACGGCATTCTTGACGATGGCGAGGCCGAGCCCCGTGCCGCCCAGATCGCGGCTGCGCCCTTTGTCTATGCGGTAGAAGCGCTCGAAGATGCGTGGCAGATGCTCTGCCGGGATGCCTATGCCATTGTCGCTGAACGTGAAATGCCAGCTGTCGGGTAGCTGCTCGGCCGAAATCTCTATGGTGGTGCCGCGCCCCGCATAGTTGACGGCATTGTCAGTGAGGTTGCGGAAGATGCTGTACAGCATGGATGGGTTGCCCTGCACGACGATGTGCTGTGGCAGACAGTTGTGCAGCTTCATCGCGCGCTGCCCGACGGCGATGCTCGTCTCCTGCACAATGTCGGCCATGAGCACCGATATGTCTACACGCTCCTTCTGCAGGAGGTCGGCAGCATAGTCCATTTTGTTGAGTGTCGAGATGTCCTGCAGCAGGGCCGTCAGCCGCTGGGCTTGCGAATGGGTACGTACGATGAACTGCTGGCGCGTCTCGTCGCTCATGGCAGGATTGTCCAGTATGGTCTCGGTGTAGCCCAGTATGCTGGCTACAGGCGTCTTCAGCTCGTGTGCGATGTTCTGCGTCAGCTGGCGTCGCATGCGGTTTTCCTTCTCAGCCTGCTCGCGACTGATGCGTTCGTCCATGCGCTTGGCATAGCGGAACAGCAGGAAGGCCAGTCCTGCCATGACGACCAGCGAAAAGAGCAGCAAGTGCCAGTCACTGACCTCATTGAACGGCATGATAAACTTGCGGTCGTAGTCTTCAAAAAGTATGAAAATGGTGGCATACACCAGAAACACGGCCATGACGCTCAGCCACATCTTTTTTCCTTCTGACAGTTTCTTATCCATAGGCGGCAGCAAAAGTATCCATTCAAGTTTCGCTTTCACTCATCTTAGTAGTAGTTGTCGGGGCTCTTCTTCACTTCTCTATCTCTTCTTCAAAGCAGTAGCCAAAGCCTGTACGAGACACCAGACAGGCGGCATAGCGATCCAACTTCTTGCGCAGGCGGGCTATATTGACGTCGACCGTACGCTCGGTGACGATGACATCCTGCGGCCATACGCTGTCGAGCAACTGCTGGCGGCTGAACACCTGTCCACGGTGTTCCAGCAGCAGTTTCATCAGTTCGTACTCCGTCCGGGTGAGCCCTATGGAGTTGCCGTCTATGCAGACCGTCTTGTTGGCGGTATTGATGGTCAGCCCCTGGCACTTCGCGTCGTCCCGGCCCGCTGTGGGTGTGGGGGCAGGAGCGGGTTTCCTTCTGCTCAGCACCGCCTTCACACGGGCCATCACCTCGCGTACGGAGAAGGGCTTGGTCACATAGTCGTCGGCACCCAGCGCGAAGCCGTGCAGCGTGTCGTCCTCCGTGTCCTTAGCCGTCAGGAATATAATAGGTATATGTCTGGCCTGTTCGTCCTCCTTCAGCCGCTTAGCCAGTTCGAAGCCCGACATGCCGGGCATCATCACGTCGAGTAGCAGCAGGTCGAAGGACTGACGGTCTACTATTCTTTGCAGGGCTTCTCCGGCCGAGTATGCTGCCTCTGCCAGATAGCCTGCCGCACGAAGATTGAACAACAGTATGTCGCACAGGTCGCGCTCATCGTCAACTACCAATATTCTTTCATATTCCATATTCGGGTGCAAAGGTACAAATTATTTTCCAAATCTGGCCTCTACTACGTTGACAATATAGTCGCCAAGTTTCTCCAGTTCGTTGATCATGTCCACATAGAGGGTGCCCACGGCATAGTCGTACTCGTGATCGTTGACGGCACGCACATTCTCGTCCTTCAGCCGCTGGCGCAACTGATTGATGTCGTTCTCTATGCGGAAGGTCTCGCGGATGTCGTGCTCAGAGCGGTGGCCGTGCATCACGACGTTCATCTGCATGAGTGCCTGGTCGCAGAGTATCATGAGCGCCTGCAGCTCGTTGGTCTGATGGTCGGTGAACTTCTTTCCAGACTCCAGCTTGCGGTCGAGTGTGCGCGACAGCTTGTAGCAGGCATCGCCGATGGACTCCAGCTCGCTGATCTCGCGCATCATCTGGCGTATCTTCTGCTTCGTCTCGTCACTCAGGTGGCCGTCGCTCACCTGCTCCAGGAAGCGGGCTATGCCTATCTCCATCTTGTCGGTCGTGTCCTCTTCGTGCTCTATCTGGCGGAACAGCTCGGAGAAGTCCTTCGGGTCGGTCTCATGGAACAACTTCCGCACCAGCCCGAACATCTCGCCTACACGCTGTCCGAAGGCGGCCGTCTCCTTCTGTGCCTGCAGGACGGCTATCTCAGGCGTCTGCACCAGGTTCGACTGGATGTACTGCAGGCTGAACTCCTCAGTCTTCTTCTCTGCCTTCTCCTTCTCGGGCAGCAACCAGCAGACGACACGCTCCATCTGCGGCACCAGCCAGATGAGTATGGCCGTATTGATGACGTTGAAACAGGTGTGGAACATGGCCAGCACCACGGGCAACTTAGCTGTCTGTCCGCCTACGGACGGGTCGTAGCCCACCAGACGGCATACCAGGTTGACAAAGGGGTAGAAGACTATGAGCACCCACAGCACGCCGAAGACATTGAACAGCATGTGGGCCAGGGCAGCACGGCGGGCCTGCGTGTTGGCGCCGAGTGCCACAAGGTTGGCCGTGGCCGTCGTGCCTATGTTCTCGCCCATCACCAGTGCTATACCTAAATATATAGGTAGCACCCCCGTGGAGCACAGCAGGATGGTGATGGCCATGACGGCTGCCGACGACTGCACGATGCAGGTGATGAGGGTGCCGATGGCCAGGAATGCCAGGATGGTGAGGTAGCTCGACGTGTCGAACGAGGCGAAGAAGGCCACTACCGACTGATTGTGCTCCAGGTCCATCGCCTTGCCGGCATTACTCAGCATGACCAGAGAAAGGAACAGGAAGGCCGTACCGAAGAGGAAGTCGCCCACATAGCGGTGACGCTTCTGGTAGATGAGCACCATGCCAAAGAAGAACGAGGGGTAGACCACGCTGGTCAGGTCGACGTTGTAGCCCAGCGACATAATCCATGCGGTCAGCGTCGTGCCGATGTTGGCTCCCATAATGACCGAAATGGCCTGGGCCAGCGTGAGCAGTCCTGCCGAGACGAACGAGACGGTCATCACCGTCGTGGCCGACGAGGACTGTACAGCACAGGTGACGAGCGTGCCTGTCAGCATGCCCGTCACGCGGTTGGTAGTCATCTTGGCCAGGATATGTCTCAGTTGCGGTCCAGCCATTTTCTGCAGTGCCTCGCTCATCATTCGCATGCCATAGATCAGCAAGCCGAGCGAACCGAGCAGCTGAATAGCAATAATCACATAGTTGGGATTCGTTTCCATATCGTTTAGAAATTTGACTGCAAAGGTACGGGCAATGCCTGTTTCTGACAAGAAAAACGTATTACGTTATGATTACATTTGCCACAAAATATCTTCCTATTTATTTGGGGAAACGAAGGAAAATGACTACCTTTGCCGATGGAATAATAAAACAAAGGTATATATGATGAAAAAACTGCTATCTATGATGGTGCTGGGATGTCTCGCCATGACGGCCCTGGCACAATCACAATTCGGAGAGAAACCCAAACTGGTCGTGGGTATCGTGGTCGACCAGATGCGCTGGGACTACCTCAGCCGATACTATGACCAGTTTTGCGACGGCGGATTCCGTAGGATGACAGACCAGGGATTCTCGTGCAACAACTGCCTCATCAACTATGTGCCCACGATAACGGCCATCGGACACACGTCGGCCTATACGGGCACCACGCCTGCCTTCCACGGCATTTGCGGCAACGACTTCTACATAGACGGAAAGAAGGTGGTGAGCTGTCAGGACAACTCGGTGAAGGCCGTGGGCAGCACTACCAGTCACGGCAACCGCTCGCCGCGCAATCTGCTGACTACGACCATTGGCGACCAGCTGCGACTGCACACGGACTTCCAATCCAAGGTGGTGGGCATCAGCTACAAGGACCGCGCTGCCATCTTCCCTGCCGGCCACTCGGCTAACGCGGCCTACTGGCTCGACACGAAGAACCTGTGCTTCATCAGCAGCACGTACTACATGAACGAACTGCCCGACTACGTGAAGCAGGTGAACGATGACATGAAGAAGAACCAAGAGGTAAAGCAGGCCGGCGAACGCATAGGCTACACGCCGCTCTGCGGCACGGTGATCACCGACATGGCCATTGCCGCCCTGCAGGGTGAGCAAATGGGACGCGGCCAGGCCACCGACATGCTGTGCGTCAGCTACTCGCAGACCGACGTGATAGGCCACGAATGGGGCACTCGCGGAGAGCGTACCGATGCCGCATACCTCACGCTCGACAAGGACCTGAGCCGACTGTTTAGTGCCCTCGACGAGCAGGTAGGACAGGGACAGTGGGTAGCATTTTTGACGGCCGACCATGGGGCTGCCCACAACTGGCGTTTCCAGAAGGAGCACCGTCTGCCCGGCGGCCCGCTCTACAACGACGAGCTGAAGAAGGGTATCTACGACTACCTGAAAGAGAAGTACAACATCACGAAGAAGGTGATAGGCGACATCATAGACTACCGCATCTTCCTGAACTACGACCAGATAGAGTCCGACGACGAGGCTGAAGACGTTAAAGAGGGTATCACCGCCTACGTGAAGTCACTCCCCGAATACGTCACGGCCGTAGCCTTCGAGCAGGTGCGCACAGCGGCTCTGCCTGAGCGCTTGGCCGAACAGATACTTAAGGGCTACTACGCAGGCCGTTCGGGCGACATCATCATCATACCCAAGCCCCACTACTACGGCTCATGGAAAGAGGCTCCGCTGGGGCAGACCACTCACGGTGAGTGGAATCCCTACGACGCTCATATCCCCTGTCTGTTCTTAGGGTGGAAGATTCCACACGGAGCCACCAGCCGCGAGGTGCACATCACGGACATAGCGCCCACCATCTGCCAGCTGCTGCACATTCAGCAGCCCAGTGCCTGCATCGGCGAGGCTATCACGGAGATTACGAAGTAAAAAAAGAGCCTACCCCAACCCCTTCCCAAGGAAGGGGCTTTTTTATGTGCAGTAATCTCTAAAAAAAGAAAAGCCCCTTCCTTGGGAAGGGGTTTGGGGTAGGCTCCTATTCCTTAGGAAGGGTTTGGGGTAGGCTCCTTTTTATCTATCCAATGCCTGCTTGAGGTCAGCCAGCAAATCGCTGACATCCTCGATGCCCACAGACAGACGTATGAGGTCAGGGGCTACGCCAGCCTCGCGCAACTGCTCGTCGCTGAGCTGACGATGGGTGTGGCTGGCAGGATGGAGCACACAGGTGCGGGCATCGGCCACATGGGTGACAATGGCTATGAGGCGCAGCGAGTCCATGAAGCGCACGGCCGTCTGGCGATCACCCTTCAGTCCGAAGGCTATCACACCGCAAGAGCCACCGGGCAGGTACTTCTGTGCCAGCTCGTAGCAGGCATCGCCCTTCAGTCCGCTGTAGTGCACCCAGGCCACACGCTCGTCCTGCTCAAGGAACTCTGCTATGCGCTGGGCGTTCTCACAGTGACGGGCCATGCGCAGATGGAGCGTTTCCAGTCCCAGGTTGAGCAGGAAGGCATTCTGAGGCGAGGGTATGCTACCCAGGTCGCGCATCAGCTGGGCCACCAGCTTGGTCATATAGGCCATCTTGCCGAAAGCCTTGGTATAGGTCAGTCCGTGGTACGACTCGTCGGGGGTGCAGAGCCCGGGGAACTTCTCGGCATGGGCATCCCAGTCGAAGTTGCCAGAATCGACCACACAGCCACCCACCTGCGTGGCATGACCGTCCATATACTTAGTGGTGCTGTGGGTCACGATGTCGGCTCCCCACTCAAAGGGACGGCAGTTGATAGGCGTGGGAAACGTGTTGTCGACGATGAGGGGCACGCCGTGACGATGGGCTATACGGGCAAATTTCTCGATGTCGAGCACGCGGCAGCCGGGGTTGGAAATGGTCTCGCCAAAGAGGGCCTTCGTATTGGGACGGAAGGCGCGGTCTATCTCCTCCTCCGAGGCTTCCTGGCTGACAAACGTACACTCGATGCCCAGTTTCTTGAGCGTGACGCCAAAGAGATTGTACGTGCCGCCATATATCTCATTCGAGGTCACTATATGGTCGCCAGCCTCGCAGATATTGAAAATGGCGTAGAAATTAGCTGCCTGTCCGCTGCTGGTCAGCACAGCCCCTACTCCACCCTCAAGGGCTGCAATCTTGCGCGCCACGGCATCGTTGGTGGGATTCTGCAGACGGGTGTAGAAGTAGCCTTCCTTCTTCAAGTCGAAGAGGTCGGCCATTTCCTCGGTATTGTCATATTTGAACGTCGTACTCTGATAGATAGGAAGCACACGCGGCTCACCATTCTTGGGTTCCCACCCTGCCTGTACGCAGAGGGTGGCAAGTTTCATTTTGTTATCCATTTTTCCATGTTTAGTTTACATTTTGGTTGCAAAGGTACAAAAATATCACGAAACGGCGCACTGATTTAGAAAAAAAGTGTATCTTTGCAACCGATAAACTCAAAAAGACCAATGACAACATGAAACAATTACTGACGATGCTGATGCTGGCCATAGGGCTGGGAGTATGTGCCCAGTCGGCCGACAAGCTCTATGAACAGGGTAAGAAACTCTATGACCAGGAGAACTACAAGGCTGCCTTTCCCAAGCTGAAAAGCGCTGCCGAGAAGGGACACAAGAAAGCCCAGTACCGACTGGGACGCTGCTACGACAAAGGGCGTGGCACTGAGGAGAACGACAAGCTGGGCTTCGAGTGGTACCTGAAGTCGGCTAATCAGGGCTTTGCCAAGGCACAGTACCAGGTGGGCAAGTGCTACAAGAACGGCGAGGGCGTAGAGAAAGACCGCAAGAAGGCCGTGGAGTGGTTCGCCAAGTCGGCCAAGCAGGACAATGCCGATGCCCAGCTGGCTCTGGGCAAGGCCTACATGAAAGGCAAAGGCGTGGCTGCCGACAAGGAGACAGCCCGCAAGTGGCTGAAGAAAGCCGTGAACAACGAGAAGGATGGCAATAAGATTCTGAAAGAACTGCGCCAGGAGAAAGCCGACGGCGACGAGGATGCCAAGCAGATACTGGAGCTCATAGGTAAGAAATAAACCTCATTTCTTATCTCTCATCTTTAATCTTTAATCTTTCATCTTTAATCTTTCATCTTAAATCTCTCCATAGCCCGCAGCATCTTGCGGGCTATTTCTTTGGTGCAGAGGTTGCCGATGCTACCCTCGTGGGTGTGATGTACCGAACGGGTAGCCTGGTACGTGCCCTCCTGCACCTGATGACCTATCGTCTGATAAGCCTCGCGGAACGGAGTGCCCTGGAGTACCAGCCGGTTGACATCCTCCACAGTGAACAGGTAGTCGTACATCTTGTCGTCGAGGATATGCTCACGCACACGGATGTGCTGCAGCATGTACTCAGCCACCACCAGGCACTTGGACAACTGCTCCAGTGCGGGGAAGGTGACATCCTTCAGCAGCTGCAGGTCGCGATGATAGCCCAGTGGCAGATTGGTGGTCAGCAGCGACACCTCGCTGACCATCGACTGCAGCCGGTTGCAATGGCCGCGTATCAGCTCGAAGGCATCGGGGTTCTTCTTATGCGGCATGATGCTCGAACCCGTAGTGAGATGGTCAGGAAAACTGATAAAGGCGAAATTCTGACTGTTGAACAGGCACACATCCATGGCCAGTCGGCCCAACGTCGAGGCCACGGCATTGACGGCATACGCCACGGCACGCTCGGTCTTGCCACGGCTCATCTGGGCTGCCACCACATTATAATGCAGATCCTCAAAGCCCAGCAGCCGCGTCGTCATCGTGCGGTTGAGCGGGAAGCTGCTGCCATAACCCGCAGCCGACCCCAACGGATTCTGATTGGCTATCTGATAGGCCGTGGCTACAAGTTGCATGTCGTCGGCCAGCGTCTCGGCATAAGCACCAAACCACAGGCCGAAGCTGCTGGGCATGGCCATCTGCAAATGGGTATAGCCAGGCATCAGCGTGTCCTTGTGCTGCTCGCTGAGCGTCTGCAGGCGGTCGAAGAGCAACTTCACCTGGTGGGCCAGCTGACTCATCTTGTCGCGATAGAACAGCTTCAGGTCTACCAGCACCTGGTCGTTGCGCGAGCGCCCCGAGTGAATCTTCTTACCCATAGCCCCGAGTCGTTGCGTCAGCAGGTGTTCCACCTGCGAGTGCACGTCCTCTATGCCCTCCTCTATCGTGAAGTTGCCAGCCTCTATGTCAGCGGCTATGCGCTTCAGTTCTGCCGTCAGCACAGGCAGCTCGTCGGCAGTGAGCAGTCCTATACTTTCCAGCATCGTGATGTGAGCCAGCGTTCCCTGTACGTCGTAGCGAGCCAACTGCAAGTCCAGTTCGCGATCGTTGCCTACGGTGAAATTCTCTATCAGTTGGTCTATATCGTAACCTTTATCCCAAAGTTTCATTTTTTTCCTTTTTTTTTGGCGTTATGACGTTATATCGTTATGACGTTAAAAAATAATCATCACATGAGCACCGCCAGATGATCAATGAAGGCGATGTACTGCACAATGGCATCCAGTATCTCCTGTTCGCCTACCCATTCATCGGCAGTATGACTGCGGGCAGAGTCGCCAGGCCCCATCTTGATGGTGGGGAAAGGCATCTGCGTCATGTCGCTGGTCGTGGGCGAGACGAAGAGAAGGGTCTCCAACGACTCTGCCACCCTGACCAACGGATGGTTGCGGTCGATGACCGAAGCACGGATGTGCGTAGAGCGCGGCGTCAGCGTAGAGCGCGTCAGCTGCTGCAGGATGGCTACCACCTGCTCGTTGGTGTACACATCCGTCGTACGGACGTCAACGACAAAACGACATTCTGCCGGCACGACGTTGTGCTGGGTGCCAGCCTCTATCTGCGTGGCCGTCACCTTGATGGGGCCCAGCAAGGCCGACTGCTGCTCAAACTGATAGCTGCGCAGACGGTCGATGTCATCCAGGGCTATGTAGAGAGCGTTGATGCCCTCATTGCGAGCGGCATGGCCTGCTTTGCCGACAGCAAGTCCGTCGAGCACCACCAGTCCACGCTCAGCTATGGCACACTGCATACGGGTAGGCTCACCCACAATGCCCATGAACCCTGTAGTCTTCAGATGGGACATCAGGTACGGGATGAGTGCTCGCGAACCGTTGACGCCTGTCACCTCTTCCTCTGCCGTCAGAGCAAGAATCAGGTTGAAGGGCAGCCGTTTCTTGTAGAAATGCAGGAAGGTCGCTGTCAGGCTGACCAGTGATGCCCCGGCATCATTGCTGCCCAGACCGTATATGATGCCATATTCGTGCGACGGTTTATAGGGATCGCGGGTATAGGCAGACGACGGTTTCACCGTGTCGTGGTGGGAATTGAGCAGCAGCGTAGGCTTATGTTCATCCCATCCCGGTGAGCACACCCAGATGTTATTGTGGAGGCGATTCACCTCAGTGACGCCCTCCCGTGAAAGAAACTCTGACAGACAGCTGGCCGTGGCATCCTCGCTTCTCGACGTGGAAGGCAGGGCTATCAGCTGGTCTAACAGTTCTAAGTATTTGTTCATTTCGTTATCGTTGTACCTGTTGCATTGAGTAAATTGTCCGCATGCTTGATGACCACCTGTGTCACACCATGATCGATGGCTCGGAAGCAGGCGGCTATCTTGGGGAGCATGCCCTTCGATATGACCTGTTGCTGCAGCAGTGCCTCATAGGTCGGTCGGTCTATATGTGCTATCACCGACTCATCATCGTCGACATCGCGCAACACGCCTGGTTTCTCAAAGCAGAACACCAGTTGTGTCGTGTCTATCTGTGAGGCGCCGATGGCTACGGCACTGGCCACGCTGTCGGCATTGGTATTGAGAATAGAGCCCTGGCCGTCGTGTGTGAGCGGGCAGACAACGGGGGTGATGCCCTGCTCTAACAGCGACTGCAGGAAAGCTACATTGAACGACTGCTGTTCTACGTCGCCCACGAAACCATAGTCAATGGGCTGGGCAGGACGCCTGTGGGCTGGTATCAGGTTGGCATCGGCACCTGACAGTCCTATGGCCATACAGCCACGGGCCTGGAGTGCAGCTACTATCTGCTTGTTGACCAGTCCACCGTAGACCATCGTCACCACGTCGAGGGTCTCACGGTCGGTGATGCGGCGCCCATCTGTCATCTTCGTCTCTATGCCCAACTGTTCACTGAGGCGCGTCGCCAGTTTGCCGCCGCCATGCACCAGTACCTTGGGAGCCGGCAATTCGGCGAAACGGTCAAGGAAACGAGCCAGGTTCTGAGCATCGTCGATGACATTACCTCCTATCTTGACAACTCGTATCATAAGGCTTCGAGCATTCGTTTCAGGACGACGGTTGCCGATATCTCACGGTTGGCAGCCTCGGGAATGACCAGTGAGCGCGGGCCCTCGATGACCTCGTCGGTCACTATCATGCCGCGACGCACAGGCAGGCAATGCATGAAGCTGGCGTTGTTGGTCCACGACATGTGCTCCGCATCTACCGTCCACGACATATCCTTCGAGAGAATCTTACCGTAGTCGGCAGCATTCGTGACACCGGGGCAGCTCCAGTTCTTGGCATAGATGAAGTCGGCGCCTTCGAAAGCCTTGCGCTGGTCGTACTCCACGCGGGCATTGCCGACGAATTTCGGGTCGAGTTCGTAACCCTCGGGATGGGTGATGACCAGGTCCACGTCGGCAGCATTCATCCACTGAGCAAACGAATTGGGCACAGCCTGCGGCAATGCCTTGGGGTGAGGCGCCCAGGTGAGGACGACCTTGGAGCGCTTGCTCTCATGCCAATGTTCTTTGATCGTGATGAGGTCGGCAAAAGCCTGCAGGGGATGTACGGTAGCCGTCTCCATAGCAAAGACAGGGTGGCCGCTGTACTTGATAAACTGCTGCACGATGGTCTCGGCATAGTCGTAGTCGCGGTCACTGAGACCAGCAAACGAACGGATGCCTATGATGTCGCAGTAGCACCCCATCACGGGAATGGCTTCCAGTAGGTGCTCGCTCTTGTCGCCGTCCATGATGACGCCGCGCTCTGTCTCCAGTTTCCATGCACCCTGATTCACATCGAGCACAATGACATTCATGCCCAGGTTCATGGCTGCCTTCTGGGTGGAGAGTCGCGTACGCAGCGAGTTATTGAAGAATATCATCAAGAGGGTCTTGTTCTTACCCAAGTGCTGATATTGGAAACGGTCTCTTTTGATTTCCTGTGCCTCGGCCAGTGCTTTCTCCAAGGGGCCGATGTCTTCTACGTTGATGAATGTTCGCATAACTGTTCTTCTTTTTTTGACGGCAGAACCGTCAAACACACTATTGTTCTTCCTATTGTCTGATCTGGCCGTCGCCTTCTATGAGCCATTTGTAGGTTGTAATCTCTTCCAAGCCCATCGGACCGCGAGGACCCAGTTTCTGCGTCGAGATGCCTATCTCGGCACCAAGGCCGAACTGGGCACCATCGGTAAACGACGTGGGGGCATTCCAATAGACACAGGCGGCATCTACCTCCTGCTGGAAACGACGGGCAACCTGCTCATCTTCGGTAATGATACTTTCACTATGACCAGAACCGTAGCGGGCTATATGGTCAAGAGCTTCGTCAAGTGAAGCTACTGTCCGCACCGCCATCTTGTAGTCCATAAACTCCGTGCCAAAGGTGTCCTCCTCCGCCCTTTCCAAATACGGATACGAACCGCTGAGTGCCTGAAAGGCTTTCTCATCGGCGTAGATTGTCACTTTCTTGTCGGCTAACGACTCACACAGTGCCGGCAAGGAGCATAAACGCTCCTCGTGGATGATGAGACAGTCGAGGGCATTGCACACGCTCACCCTGCGGGTCTTGGCATTGAGGACGATGCGTCGGCCCTTCTCCAGGCTGCCGTCCTTATCGAAATAGGTGTTCACCACACCCGCCCCAGTCTCAATGACTGGCACACGGGCCGTATCCCTGACAAAATCAATGAGCCGACGACCGCCACGCGGTATGCAGACATCAATATAGCCTACGGCACTGAGCATCTCGGCCGTAGCCTCGTGGGTGACAGGCAGCAGTTCTACCACATGGTCATCGATGCCACGTTCGCGAAGCACGTCCTTGATGAGTCGCACGGCAGCCTCGTTGGAAGCCTCAGCATCGCGCCCGCCCTTCAGCACACAGGCATTGCCGCTCTTGAAGCAAAGCGAGAAGACATCGTAGGTCACGTTAGGACGTGCCTCATAGACGATGCCAATGACACCGAAGGGTACACTCACCCGCGAGAGGCGCAGGCCGTTAGGCAGAGTCCGTCTGTCTGTGACACGTCCCAGGGGCGATGGCAGTTTTGCCACATTACGCATGTCGGCTGCAATGGCCTCCAGTCGGCTGTCGGTCAGTTGCAGACGGTCGTACAGCGGATTGGTCTGTTCCATCTTGGCCAAGTCACGGGCATTGCTCTCCAGGAGCGACACCTTATTATATATAATAGCATCAGCCACTGCCTCCAGCACATCGTTGCGCTGTTGGTCAGTAAGTCGGGCCAGCACCTTGCCGGCCTCCTTAGCCTGTTTCAATTGTTCTCTTATCTGCATATAAACTCCGTATGAGGTGTCACGTCTTTTCGCTCTATCAGGTCTACCAGTATATGTTCACGCTTGCCGTTGGCCACCATCACGCAGATGCCTGCCTCTTGCATACGCTTGGCTGTGGTGTACTTGGAATGCATGCCACCCCGGCCGAAGGCACTTCGTTCCTCCTTGATGTAGCAAGAGAGATCCTTGTCGGGGGCTACACAGCGTAGCAACTCTGACGAAGGGTCATCGGGATGCCCCGTATAGACACCATCGATATTGGACAGCAGCACCAGTGTGTCGGCTTTCATCATCTGGGCTATCAGCCCCGAGAGCTCGTCGTTATCCGTAAACATCAGTTCGGTGACTGACACCGTGTCGTTCTCATTGACGATGGGTACCACACCATTCTCCAGCATGACCGTCATGCAGGCCCGCTGGTTCTTGTACTGTTCGCCCGGCTGGAAGTTATCTTTCATCGTCAGCACCTGGCCGATATGCAGGTGGTGTTCGCGAAAGAGGTCGTAGTAAAGACCTATGAGCTTCACCTGTCCGAGGGCTGAGTATAGCTGGCGCTGCTCCACAGAGTCGAGCGAGTGGTCGACGTGGAGTTCGCTGCGTCCGCAGGCTACAGCTCCCGACGACACGACGATGACCTCGTAGTCGTGCTGCCGAAGCCAGGCTACCTGGTCGACCAATGCCGACACGCGGGTGACATCGAGCCGACCATCTTCGCGGGTCAGTACGTTGCTGCCTATCTTGACTACCAGTCGTTTCATTTGATACTTGCCTTTAATCCACGGATAACAGCCGACGTGAAGCCAGCATGTTCCATCTCATTAAGCCCCTTGATAGTCAGACCGCCAGGGGTGGTCACTTGGTCTATCAGTTGTTCAGCATGCAATCCTGTCGACTCCAGCAACTTGGCAGCACCCATCACCGTCTGCATCACGATGCGCTGGGCTTCGGTGGCACGGAACCCCAGTTCCACCCCACCCTCGGCTGCAGCCCGGATATAACGCAGGGCATAGGCCAATCCGCAGGATGCCAGCGCAGTGCCTGCCGACAAGAGGCGTTCGTCGCAGAGCAGGGTTTCGCCAATGGTATCGAACAATGCCTTTACATCGGCCTTACCCGACTGACGGGCTGACACAAGAAACGTCATAGAAGCCTGATTCTGAGCTGCGATATTGGGAATGGCGAGCCAAAGGTCAGCATCGGGAGACGTCCAGTCAGCCAACTGACGCGACGTGATGCCCGCAGCTACCGACACAACAGTCTTACCCTCTGTGTCAATATCGGTCAGCACCTGCTCTACAAGCCAAGGCTTCACGGCAATGATGATGACCTCAGCCTGATGGGCAGCCACCTGATTATCCTGGGTGACGCTTGCTCCAAGAGTAGCAAAACGATTCAGTTTTGCTGCTGTGGGATTGCTGACAATGATGTCGCCATACTGTGCTTTCAAGAGCCCTTCGGCTATAGCGCCGCCCATGGCTCCTGCACCTATGATAGCTATCTTCATAATACCTGCTTGAAACGTTCTACAAAGTCATCGGCCTGCTCCTTGGTGAGGGTCAGTGGCGGCAGCAGACGCAGAGTGAAGTCACCCGAGGCACCTGTAAACACATGCTGTTCATGGAGCAAACGGTCACGGACGGGCTTCTGGGGCCCATCGAACTCTATGCCTATCATGAGGCCGCGACCTCGGATATCCTTAATCTTCGTACCGTTTGTTGCGACAGAGTCGCTACATACAGAACGCAGGCGGTCAAGCAGGTACTCGCCCACCGCGGCAGCGTTCTCCACCAGGTGCTGCTGTTCATAGACATCCAGCACAGCCAAGGCTGCGGCACAGGCCAGATGATTGCCGCCGAAGGTTGTGCCCAACATACCTTTCTCGGCCTTGAACTCAGGCGATATGAGCAGGCCACCCATGGGGAAACCGTTGGCGATACCTTTGGCTACGGTGATGATATCGGGCTTAATGCCCAGATGCTGATGGGCAAAGAACTTACCGCTACGCCCATAGCCACACTGCACCTCGTCGCAGATGAGTACCGCACCATGACGATGACAGAAGTACTCCAGCGACTGGGCAAACTGCGGTGTCATCAGCTGTACACCACCTACGCCCTGTATAGGCTCCACGATGACAGCCAGCACGTTCTCCTTGTCGAGCTCGCGCATCCAGGGTGTCAGGTCATTGAGCGGCAGGAACTTGGCATGGTGGTTGTCGTTGATGGGGGCTACTATCTTGGGATTGTTGGTCATCTCGACAGCCAACGACGTGCGTCCGTGGAACGAATGGCGGGCAGCCAGCACCACGTTGCGCTTTCGGTTATGAAACGAAGCCAGCTTCAAGGCATTCTCATTGGCTTCGGCCCCACTGTTAACCAGAAACATACTGTAGTCCTCGTAGCCGCTGACACGTCCCAGACGCTCTGCCAGCTCGTCCTGCAACGTATTCTGCACCGAGTTGGAGTAGAAGGCTATACGTGACAACTGCTCCGACACCTTATTTATATAATGGGGATGCGAATGGCCGATACTGATGACGGCATGTCCGCCGTAGAGGTCCAGATAGTCCTGACCCTTGTCGTCCCAAACCTGACATCCTTCGCCCTTGACGATATTGATGTCGAAGCGTGAATATACATCGAATTGTTTCATAACTCTTAATTCTTAATCGCAGCGAAGCGAGAATAACTCTTAATTCTTAACTCTAAACTCTTAATTCTTCAGAAGGCGCTGGCTTTGAGCCCAAGCCCAGTACGCTCATCGAGACCGAACATGAGGTTCATGTTCTGCACGGCCTGCCCTACAGCACCCTTCAGCAGATTGTCAATGGCAGAAGTGACGAGCAGTTTGTTGCCATATTTCTCACAGTGCACCAGTGCCTTGTTGGTGTTTACCACCTGTTTCAGGTCAAAGGCGCTGTCACTATAGTGCGTGAAGGCTGCGTCACGATAGAAGTCGCGATAGGCTTCCACGATGTCCTCTATGGGTGCCGGTGTCCTGACCACAGCCGTACAGAAGATGCCTCGCGCAAAGGGTCCCCTGTAGGGGATAAAGTCTATATCGGCATCCAGATAGCCCTGCACCTGACGCAGCGACTGCCGTATCTCGGCTATGTGCTGGTGCTGGAATGGCTTATAGATGCTCAGGTTGTCGGCACGCCAAGAGAAATGGGTGGTAGGTCCAGGCTTTTGTCCTGCTCCTGTAGAGCCAGTGATGGCATTGACCGCAACATCTTCCTTCAGCAGGTTAAGATAAGCGGCAGGCAGCAGAGCCAATTGGATGGCAGTGGCGAAACAGCCTGGATTGGCCACATGCTGTGCACATGCAATATCTTTCTTATTAATTTCAGGCAGTCCATAGACATAGTCATGGTCGCCACGTATGCGGAAGTCCTGTGCCAAGTCGATGATCTTCACTTCCGAGGGAATGGTATGTTCCTTCAGGAAAGCCTCGCTCTTGCCATGTCCGAAGCAGAAGAAGAGCACATCAACATCATGGAAAGGCATTTGGTCGGTAAACACCAAGTCGGTGTCGCCGACGAGTCCTTCGTGTACGTCGCTCACCCTATTGCCTGCATTCGACTCTGAGTGAGCAAAGACTATCTCTGCCTCTGGATGATTGACCAACAGGCGGATGAGTTCACCACCCGTATAGCCAGCAGCGCCAAGGATTCCTATCTTTATCATAAAGCGGTAGCAAATTATTCACTTTTCACTTTT
>JAFUSV010000086.1 GCA_017467565.1 Prevotella sp. | reverse complement strand
TGAAGAGTGAAGAGTGAAGAGTGAAGAATTAGCTACCGCCTTCAGTGGCTTCAGTTCGTAGCTGTCCTCCAGTTCGGCTCCCATGAAGCGTATGCCGTTGCCGTGTATGGTGCCCCGCCCGGTGACGGAGAGGTTCTTGGCCCCGTCGGCATAGAGCCACATCATGCCTTCGCCTCGGTTGTCGCCAAAGGCACTGAGGTGGTAGATGGATTCGTCGGGGTTGGCAATGAGCGTAGCGGTGGCCTCCAGGTGCAGGTCAACATTGGACTTCAGTTCTATCGGTCCGGCCATGAAAGTATGATTGCGTGGCAGCACGACTCTGCCTCCGCCGTCGGCTGAGCATCTGTCAATGGCCTGTTGTATGGCAGCGGCATCGTCAGCGGTGCCATTGCCCTTGGCTCCAAAGTCCATGACATTATAGTCGGCCGACTGTCCGAAAACAGCCATTGTACAAGTCAAAAAAGCAACCAAACAACAGAGAATATGTCTCATATAGTTTAAGGGTTATTAGCTAATATGGGGGCAAAGTTACACTTTTTTTTGAAAATAACAAAAAAATTACTCACTTTTTGTTTCCTTTGGCTTGTTTCTTGTAGAAAATGATTATCTTTGCAGACACTAAGACTATATCAATAATGAAACGACACCTTCTTTTTTGGGCTGCTATGGCTTTGAGCCAGAGCTTGGCAGCAAGTATTTCTACTGTCAGTGACACCATATTCCTCTATGCTCCCGACGAGCGTTCAGGTCTGCATGTTGCCGTCCGTGAATCAGACGGATGGGAGCATCTGGGCCAGTTGTGCTCTTCCGACTATGGCGCCTGGGGTGCAGAGAAGCGCATGTACCATCCCTCGCTCATACAGGACGGCGACGGTTCGTGGCGCCTGGTGTTTCAGGTCAACGACCATTCGCCCGTCATCGGTGTGGCCTACAGCAAGGATCTTATCCATTGGCGTCCGCAGGACTACCCCCGAACCTCGGGTAAATACTGTCTGCAACCCATCATCACGTCGCTCGACGGCGAGTTTCTCATCACGTATCTCTCAGACCAAGGCAAGCGGGCCATCATTGCTACCAACGATTTCCGCCATTTCAGCGAGGATTTTCAGAAGATGGCCTTCGACCTGCCGGGGCGTCGTGAGGAGCATGTCGTCATCGACGGCAAGGAGATGTCAGGCTTCCGCCATGCCGTGACTCCCGAGGAGACGGCCCGTCTGCGCCGGCATTTCAAGGCTCAGGCAGAGGAACAGAAGCTGAACGGCGAGCGTATGCACGACGACGGCAAGTTGCTGGCCGGGCTTCCCGCTGTCGTCTCAGCCACCTTGCAGGTTGACGCTGGGCGTGAGTACCCCATCAGCGACAAGCTCATAGGCATCTTCTTCGAGGACATCAGCTATGCAGCCGATGGCGGACTCTATGCCGAGATGGTGCAGAACCGCGACTTCGAATACAACGGGCGCGACCGTCGCGGATGGAAGGCCACGACGGCCTGGCATTCCAATGCCGATATCAAGATAGCCGACGATGCACCTCTCAGCAAGCAGAATCCCCACTATGCGCTGGTGAAGAGCGACTCGCTGTGGAACGAGGGGTGGGACGGCATCGCCGTCGAGGCTGGCAAGAAGTACGACTTCTCGGTGTTCGTCAAGGGCAAGAAGACCATCCAGGTGCAGCTGGTGACAGCCGACGGCACCGTACTGGCCAAAGGCAAAGTCAAGGCCAAAGGCAACGACTGGAAACGCTACACCTGTACTCTCAAGGCCGGTGCTACCGATCGTCAAGCCCGTCTCCTCCTGTTGCCTCAGGGTGCACAGCAGGCTGCCATCGACATGGTGTCGCTCTTCCCGCAGGAGACCTTCATGAACCGTAAGAACGGACTGCGCAAGGATCTGGCCGAGACCATCGCTGCCCTGCATCCTAAGTTCGTGCGTTTCCCCGGCGGCTGCATGAGTCATGGTCAGGGACTGGACAACATCTACCACTGGCAGCACACCGTAGGTCCGCTGGAGCAGCGTGTGCCCGACATGAACATCTGGCACTATCACCAGACGCGTGGCCTGGGCTTCTACGAGTACTTCCAGTTCTGCGAGGACATCGGTGCCGAGCCGCTGCCGGTACTGGCTGCCGGCGTGCCCTGCCAGAACTCGCAGAACAATGCCGAGGGCCTGGGCGGACAGCAGGGTGGCATCCCCATGGACGAGATGCCTGCCTACATTGACGAGCTGTGCCACCTCATAGAGTGGGCCAACGGCGACCCTGCCACCAACGAGTGGGCCCGTTTGCGTGCTGAGGCCGGACATCCGGAGCCCTTCCACCTTAAATATATAGGTATAGGCAACGAGGACATCATCTCCACCGTGTTCGAGGAGCGCTACGAGATGATATGCCGTGCCATCCGCGAGCGTCATCCTAATATTAAGATATGTGGTACCGTGGGGCCCTTCCATGCTCCTTCGGCCGACTACCTCGAGGGTTGGGACTTTGTGAAGAAGCACCCCGACCTGCAATATATGACCGACGAGCACTACTATGAGTCGACGGGCTGGTTCATGCACCACCGCGACTACTACGACCACTACGACCGCCAGAGTGCCAAGGTCTATCTGGGCGAGTGGGCAGCCTCGACGAAGGTCAAGCGTCCCAATGTAGAGACGGCTCTGGCCGAGGCCCTCTATCTGACTGACGTAGAGCGCAATGGCGACATCGTCGAGATGACCAGCTATGCCCCCATGCTCTGTAAGGACGGACACTCTAACTGGAACCCCAACATGATATATTTCTCGAATACCGAGATACGCACCACTCCTGCCTACGAGATTCAGCGCATGTTCTCCACCCACAGTGGCGACAGGTTTGTCAATGCCAAATTAGTCATGGGCAATGAGCAGTTGCGTCATCGGGTGGGAGCCTCTCTGGTGCGTGACTCTAAGACAGGTGTCCGCTACCTGAAGCTGGTCAACGCGCTGCCTTCGACGCTCGACATCCGTGTGCAGGGGCTCACGTTGCCGGCTACCGTAGAGTGCGAGCAGTTCACCGGTGCCATCGATGATCAGAAGGCCAAAGCCGAAATCATCGAGACCGGCGAGCCCACGAAACTGCCTCCCTATTCGTTCCGAGTCATCAAACTGTAATCTCGCTCATCCTTCCTCCCTCATCGAAAGAGAAGAAATATAAAACAAAAATAATTATCAAAAAACATGAAAGCTAAAAGATTTCTACTGGCCGTCATGGCTTCAAGTGCTCTGGCGGCTCAGGCACAAGTGAACATCAACATCGATGCGCAGAACCGGGGACCGAAAATCAGTCCCACCCACTACGGCATCTTCTTCGAGGATATCAACCATGCAGCTGACGGCGGCCTCTATGCCGAGCTGATACGCAACCGCTCGTTCGAGGACGGCCCAAAGTACGGTGCCCCTGCCGACATGCAGCACTGGACGACAAAGGCCGCCGGGGCCTCCGTCATCGATGCCCGACTGATAGAGCCCACCAAGAAACAGCTGCTACTCAACGCAGCCCAGCACCATGCGCTCCAGCTGACGGTGAAAGCCACGGCCGACTCACCTGTCTACCTCATCAACGACGGTTTCTGGGGTATCAACAGCGTGCAAGGCCGCACCTACCGCCTGTCGTTCTGGATGAAGGGAAAGTATAAAGGGACAATCAAGGCAAGACTACAAGCCCCCCCTACGGCCCCCGAGGGGGCTTCTACAGACATGCCCGAAATCTATGCTGAGTCCGTCGTGTCCCCCTCGGGGGACGAAGGGGGGGCAGGGTCCTGGCGCAAATATACAGCTACGCTGCAGGCTCAGTCCAACGACCCGAAGGCACAGTTCGCACTGGTCTTCGACGGCACGGGCACCATTGCCCTCGACGTGGTGAGCCTCTTCCCGCCAACGTTCAAGAACCACGAGAACGGCATGCGTCCCGACCTGGCCAACATGCTCTGGCAGATGCATCCTAAGTTCATGCGCTTCCCTGGCGGATGTTTCGTCGAGGGACAGCAGTCGCCCGACAATGCCTTCCGCTGGGAGCGTACCATCGGCCCCATCGAGGAGCGCGAGGGTCACTGGAACGTCAACTGGGGCTACCGCACCACCGACGGTATAGGCTACCACGAGTACCTGCAGCTGGCCGAGGACCTGGGTGCCAAGCCGCTCTATGTGGTCAACGTAGGCCTGTGGCATGGCGGCATGACGCCTTACGACAGCATACAGCCCTGGATAGACGAGTGCCTGGCTGCCATCGAGTATGCCAATGGCGACGTGACGACGAAGTATGGTGCCATGCGTGCCAAGAACGGTCACCCCGCACCCTTCGGACTGGAGTACTTAGAGGTGGGCAATGAGAACAACCAGCCCGACCCCCGCCAGCAGAGCGACCACTACTACGAGCGCTATGAGCAGTTCTATAAGGCTATCCGCGAGCGCTATCCCAACATGAAGATCATAGGCAACGTGGTGGCTTGGGGCGACGACAACCCCAAGTGGGAGAGCACCCTCGACGTAGACCTGCTCGATGAGCACTACTACCGCAACCCCTCGTGGTTTGCCGATGCCTTCCATAAGTACGACAGCTACGACCGCCAAGGACCTAAGATCTACGTCGGCGAGTATGCCGTCACCAGTGGCTTCGGCGATCTGGGCAATATGAACGCTGCCCTGGGCGAGGCCGTCTACATGATGGGTATGGAGAACAACTCGGACGTGGTGCCCCTCAACTCCTATGCCCCCATCTTTGTCAACGAGAACGATGCCAAGTGGCGTCCCGACATGATACGATTCAACTCCAGCCGCGTCATGGGTACACCTTCTTATTATGTACAGATGCTGATGCCCCAGAACGTCGGCACACAGGTGCTGAAGGTCACGCAGCACAACCCCTATGCCGACCAGATGCTCACGGCGTCGGTCACTCCTGCGATGAGCCACACGGGCTTTGCCACCTGGCAGACCAAGGCTACCTTCGAGATGCCCGACCATGAGCTGAAGCCCGAACACCTGGAGACCATCTCAGGCAACTGGAAGCGCAACGGCGACGGCAGCGTGTCGCAGACCAGTATGCGCCAGCAGTGTGTGGCCGTGCTGCCCAACATCATCATGGACGGCAAGCATTATACGCTGCGCTACCGTGCCCGCAAGGACAGCGGCGACGAGGGTTTCATGATAGTGTTCAACTACGTCGACCGCGACAACTACTGCTGGGTGAACTTCGGCGGATGGGGCAACTCGCAGCACGGCATCGAGCAGATAGTCGGTGGCAACAAGATGCAGACAGCCACCAAGCGCGGCAAGATAGAAAGCGGACGCTGGTATGACGTGAAGATAGAGGTGACAGGCGACAACGTGAAGGCCTGGCTCGACGACGATCTCGTCTTCGACACCCAGCTGAAACACGACACCACGAAGGGCATCTTCTCTTCGGCTACCCTCGACGAGCGCACCGGCGAGATGATTGTCAAGGTGGTGAACACCAGTGGCGACGCCACCACGGCCAGTCTCAACCTGCAGCACTTCAAGGCCCGTCAGGCCCGTGTCATCCGTCTGGCTGCCAACCGGGGTACTGACGAGAACACGCTGCAGCAGCCCACACGCATACACCCTGTGGAGCAGGTGCTGTCGCCCGAAAACGACTCGAAGGTCCTGGTGGAGATTCCAGCCTACTCCCTGAACATCGTGAGAGTTAAGAACTGAGAACTTTTCTTTTAGAAACGAATTTCCCTAATGTCTTGCCCTGAAAAACGTTGAATAAAAAACAACGTTTAAAATGGAGAAAACAGAAGATTTTAATGTATTAGAGTTACAAGAACTTGCGATTAAACACAATTGCGGTAAGAAACACACTTCATTGACTCAAAAGAGCAT
>JAFUSV010000085.1 GCA_017467565.1 Prevotella sp. | reverse complement strand
GGCGATATTGCTGACACAGAAGAGGATACACGTCAGCGACAGGTGGTCGCCGATGCCCCAGATGTGGGTGCCCCATTCGATGATGGGGTCGTAGGTAGACAGGTCGTCGATCCACAGGAACGACTCGCCGCGCAGCTGTATGGCGTTAGGCACGAAGAAGAACATGGCTATCCAGATAGGCATCTGTATGAGCATGGGCAGACAGCCGCCGAGGGGCGACACGCCGTACTGTGAGTATATCTGCATCTGTGCCTGCTGCTTGAGCATCTGGTCCTCGGGCTTGTCATACTGCTTGGTGGCCTCCTCTATTTTGGGTTTCAGCACGCGCATCTTGGCCGACGACATGTAGCTCTTCTTCACCATGGGGAAGGTGAGGGCCTTGAGCAGCAGCGTGATGAGTATGAGGACGATACCCATGGGCAGACCTATGTTGGTCAGCCAGTCGAAGACGTAGATGGTGAACCAGCGGTTGATCCAGCGTACGAGCCACCAGCCGAGGTACACGAGGTTGGAGAGCTCCAGGTCCTTGCCAAACTCGCTCTGCTGCTCGATAGACTTCAGCAGGCGGAAGTCGTTGGGCGTGATGACCATCTCGAAGTCGGCCTGCTGGTTGGCAAAGTCGGTCTCCAGCTCAGCCTTGTAGTACTTCACGTAGCCCGAGCCCTTAGGCTGGGGAATGCTGACGAGGTGGGCATTCTTGTGGAAATTGTTGCGCGAGATAAAGATGGTGCTGAAGAACTGCGTCTTGAAGGCCACCCAGTCGAGGGCCTCCTCTATGTTCTCGTCCTTCTCGGCCGTCTCGTTCAGGTAGTCGGTGCCGCCGCCCACCTCTTTATAGGTGACCGAGGCATAGCGGTTCTCGAAGTAGTGGCCGCGCTCCTGCTGGCGGCACGAGTCGGTCCACTCTATCTGCATGGGTGTCTTCGAGGCGATGTACTTCGACAGCCCCTTGGCCTCCATCGACATGCGCAGCATGTAGCCGTCCAGACGGTAGGTCAGTTCCAGCGCGCCGCTGTCGGCAGCCATTGCCGTGAGCGTCAGCCGGTCTTTAGCCTGGTCGGTCACCTGGAAGTAGAGGTCCTCGGTGTTGATGTCCTCGGTGCCCTGCTTGCCGGGTATGACGAACTTCATCTGCTGGCCGCCCTTGGTGAACAGCGTCACGTCCTTGTTACCCTGACGGTCGTTGTAGCCCTTGACTACGGCCTCGCTCAGCGTGCCGCCCTTGGTAGAGAACAGCAGCTTCACCTTGTCGTTCTCGAGCGTCACCATCTGCTCCTCACCGTTCAGCGAGGGGTAGAACAGCGACGACGAGTCGCCCTGTGCTGCCGCCTCTATCATCTGTAGGCGTGCTGCTTCCTCTTCCCTTTGTTTCTTGGCCTCGTTGGCTTTAGCCAGTTCAATCTTTTCCTGTTCTTTCTTCTGGGCTTCTATCTGCTCCTTCGAGGGGGTAGACCACCAGCTGAATACTATCAGCACGATGGCTATCAGCACGAAGCCTGTCACTGTGTTTCTGTTCATTGCGTTTTATTCTTTTTTACCTTATTTACTGTTTAATCTTTTGCCTTTTGTATGTAACAAGGTGCAAAATTACGAAAAAAAAATGGCATAACGGCAGAGAAAGTGATTATTTTCAAAAAATTATGCTTATCTTTGCACCTGTTATGAAGAAAACGATGCTTTTTTGTGCAGCCATGACGATGCTCAGCACGTATGCTGCCACTCCTGCCGACTCGGTGGACGGACGCTACTACAGGCTCTTTGCACCCACCACGTTTTATCACTCAGTGGCCGACCGTCAGCTGAACATCAGCGGCCATGATGCCGACGACACCAGCGCTGCCATCGACCAGGCTCTGCTCAATGTCTACCTGCACCGCCCCGATCTCGTCGAGGTGACCGAGGCCGAGCAGCAGGAGTCGGGCACACTGCGCCAGGACATCATTGACCAGCAGCCCATAGAGCAGGTGGCCGAGTTCGTAGAGCAGGCCGAACCGCTGCCTGAAGCTCCTGAGGCCGACCCCGTGGAGGTGGAGGTGACGAAGCCCAACTTCTGGAAGTTCAAGGGCGACGGCTACCTGCAGTTCATGCAGAACTATGTCAGCGGCAACTGGTACAAGGGCGGCGAGTCAAACTATTCGGCCGTGGGCAGCATCACGCTCGAAGCCAACTACGACAACAAGTCGAAGTGGAAATGGGAGAACAAACTGGAGCTGAAGCTGGGCTTCCAGACATCGCGTACCGACTCTATTCACCGCTTCAAGGCCAACGAAGACCTCATCCGATATACCGGCAAGGTGGGTCTGCAGGCTGCCAAGCGCTGGTACTACACGCTGCAGATACAGGCTCAGACGCAGTTCTCGCGAGGTTTCAAGGCCAACGACCATAAGACCTATTCGGACTTCATGTCGCCCTTCGACCTCAGCGTCGGTCTCGGTATGGACTACAAGGTGGAGTGGCTCAACAAGAAGCTGACGGGAACCATCAACCTCTCGCCGCTGGCCATGAACTATCGCTATGTAGACCGCTCCTTCTTCAGCGACTCGTGGTTCCCCTCGCGCTACGGCATTGACGACCAGAAGCACCACAAGCTCGACTTCGGTTCGCAGCTGACTGCCTCGCTGGAGTGGAAAATCAACGATAACGTCACGTGGAAGACGCGCCTCTATGCCTTCACCAGCTACCACCGCGCTATGGTGGAGTGGGAGAACACCTTCTCGCTGCGCGTGTCGAAATACATCAGTGCCAACCTGTTCCTCTTCCCGCGTTTCGACGATGCCAACACGCGTGACGACGACTTAGGCTACTGGCAGTTCAAGGAGTACTCCTCGTTGGGATTCAGCTACAATTTCTGATTCCCTGCCTTTTAGGCACGGTTTAGCACGGATTACTATAGGTTTGCCGTCATGAAACCTGGGGTTTGGACGGCGCAAACCTGGGGTTTGGACGGCGCAAACCTGGGGTTTGGACGGCGCAAACTGGTAGTTTGGACGGAGCAAACCTATGGTTTGGACGGCGCAAACTCCAGGTTAGCTTTCTTCTGTCTGATTTTCTCAGCATCTCTTTTCTTTCTTCTGAACTCCCTATATATAAGGGAAGTTCAGAAAAAAGAATGAGAAAAGGTAGCTCGCGACCCCTTTCTCAAGACATTTCTGAAGTGGAGCTGAGAAAGAGAAAAACATGCCCGGAGCACAATAAGAAAACGGGAGCCTCCTGAGGTAGGGGACTCCCGTTGGTATGTAGCTTGAATAGTGACGACTATCCGAGATACTTCATCAGAATCTTGGCGTTGCCAGAGTCGCGCAGCTTGGCGATGCTCTTCTCGCGAATCTGACGTACACGCTCGCGGGTCAGACCCAGCTGGTCACCTATTTCCTCGAGACCTTTCTCATGGCAACCTATGCCGAAGCACTCGCGGATGATGGTGATCTCGCGGTCTTTCAGCACCTTGTTGAGCACGGCGTTCAGCTCCTGAGCCATCGACTCGTGGTCTACCTGGCGGTCGGTACGGCTGTCGTCGCCCGAGGCCATGACGTCGAGCATGCAGTTGTCCTCGCCGTCCTGGAAGGGGGCGTCGATAGAGACGTGGTGACCGTCGGCCATCATCGACTGGCCTATCTTCTCCTCGTCCATCTCGGTCATCTCTGCCAGCTCGCTCACCGAGGGGTGACGCTGGTTCTCCTGCTCGAACTTATTGATTTCGTGGCTAATCTTATTGAGCGATCCCACCTGATTGAGGGGCAGACGGACAATACGGCTCTGCTCGGCAATGGCCTGCAGGATGCTCTGACGAATCCACCACACTGCGTATGAGATAAACTTGAAACCACGTGTCTCGTCGAACTTCTGTGCTGCCTTGATCAGTCCTATGTTACCCTCGTCTATCAGGTCGGTCAGCGTCAGTCCTTGGTGCTGATACTGCTTGGCTACTGATACAACGAAGCGCAGATTGGCCGTCACCAGTTTGTCCTTGGCACGTTCGCCCTCAGGTCCGCCCTTGCGAATCTTCTGGGCCAGTTCAATCTCTTCGTCAATGCTGATGAGCGGGGCACGGCCAATTTCTACGAGATACTTGTCCAATGCCTCACTGCTACGGTTAGTGATGCTTTTCTGAATCTTTAATTGTCTCATCTGATAGTTTCTTAAATTACATCTAAATGCCTGAAAATTAGGCTTATACGTATAAACTCTTTCAATTTGCGGTGCAAAGTTACGAAAAATATAGATACATTGTACTCGGATTTCAATATTTTTGTGTTAAAAATCCGTAATTAGCGCGTGTGTTCTATGACGAGTGTCTGTTTGGTTTTGGTGCTGATGCGATGGTCTTCGCTGGGTCGTATGCCAACGAGCCACACTATTTCGCCCTTGGCATCGGTCACGGCCAGTTGTCGGCGGCGCTCAAAGAGGTTCATCTTCAGGTCGGTCAGCATGTCGCTCACCAGGCGGGTGCCCTTCATGCCCAGCGGACGGAAGCGGTCGCCGGTGGCTACGGGGCGTATGGTCAGGGGGAAGTCGATGCCCGCAGCATCCAGTGTGCACGTCTCGGCAGAGCGTAGCAGCAGGGCACCTTCCTCGCGCTTGATGCGGAATCGCTCGTTCTCCGAGTAGACGTAGGTGCCTGGCTCTGGTATGCGCAGGGTGGGGCGCCCGGCCTCCAGCGGCTGCAGGATGAGGCGGCCGCCATGTACGGTCAGCTCGTGGGTGTCCGACTGCCATGATCGTCCTGACTCCAGGGCTGTGAGTCGGTTGGCTATCTGCTCAATGATGTCGGGCGCGAACCCTCGTGGCGTGAGCCATTCGAAGAGGATGGCTTCGGGCGAAGGTTCGTCGAGCAGGTCGCCGATAGGCAGCGTGCCGTCAGCTGTCAGTCTCTGCATGGCTTCGCTGATGGCCTTCTCGTAGACGCGGACTACCTCGCAAAGATGGCTGGCCGTGCGCTGTATGCTGGCATCGACGGCAGGAAAACGTTGGCGCATCAAGGGGAGCAGTTGCAGGCGGATGTAGTTGCGTACGACGTCGGGTTGCAGGTTGGTGCTGTCGGTCACGTAGTCCTGTCCTTGTTCGCTGAGCCATGTTTCTATGTCCTCTCTGGTGAGGCATAGCAGTGGTCTGACGATGTGGTCGCGCAGGGGTTGTATGCCGCACAACCCACGTATGCCGGTGCCACGCATCAGGTTCATCAGCACCGTCTCGACGGAGTCGTCCTGATGGTGGGCCACGCAGATGGCCGTAGCTCCGATGTCGGTGCGCAGCTGCTCGAAGTACTGGTAGCGCAGGCTACGTGCGGCCATTTCAATGCTTACGTGATGCAATTGAGCGTATGTAGCTGTGTCAAAGTGAATTAAGTGCAGCTCTGTATGCTGGTCTTCGCAGAGTTTTTTGACGAAGTCTTCATCGCGGTCGCTCTCCTCGCCGCGCAGGTGGAAGTTGCAGTGCACAGCCTCTACGCTGTACCCCAGCCGACGGAGCATCAGCAACAGGCATACGCTGTCGGCACCGCCGCTGAGTGCTACTAAGTAGCGCCCTTCGGTCTGCATCAGCCCCTGCTGCTCTATAAAACTCCCAACCTTACTCAGTGTGCTGTCCATACGCTGCTCAGAAAACTATAGCGGTAGCCAATTCTTCACTCTTCACTC
>JAFUSV010000084.1 GCA_017467565.1 Prevotella sp. | reverse complement strand
GACGAACTGGCTTTAGCCTTCTAATCCGCGAACAGATTTTTGTGCGTTTGTGCATGCACACTTATATATAAGTGCATGCACGCACGCACTGAATCCGCCAACAAAAATCAATAAAATCGATCAACAACGATGAACAAAGATTACCGTTACCAACTTGAGAGCAAGCGGCTGACGGGCCACCAGCCCCGCAAGCTCACATGCCCGCAGTGCGGACGGCGCAAGTGCCTGGTGCGCTACGTCGACACCCGCGACGGCAACCAGTATGTGGCCGACCACGTGGGCAAGTGCGACCACCAGCACTCCTGCGGCTACCACTACACGCCGTCAGATTACTACCGCGACAACCAGTGGGCCCGCGAGCATGCTGCCACCACCTTGCAACCGGCGACGCCACCAGCGCCCCTGCCACCCTTCCAGCCGTTAGACATGCAATACGTCCGCCGCAGCCACTCGCCCCAGAGCACCCTGTGGCAGTGGTTCACCAACGACGTAGCCAAACGGCTCAGCCTGTCGGCCGACGATGTACGACGCGTCTACCACGACTACCAGCTGGGCGCCACCCGACGGTCGGACGTCATCTTCTGGCAGATCGACCGGCAGGGACAGGTGCACGGCGGCCACATCATGCAGTACCACGCCGACGGCCACCGCGGCGGCTATCAGGGCTGGGTGCACGTGCCGCTGATACGCGCCGGACTGCTGCCCGTGGACTGGACGCTCTACCAGTGCCTCTACGGCGAGCACCTGCTATCGCACTACCCCGACAGGCACGTCTGCCTCGTCGAGAGCGAGAAGACAGCCCTCATCATGGCCGCCGTCCGTCCCGAACACCTCTGGCTGGCCACGGCCGGCAGCGGCGGACTGTCGCCCGAACGTCTTAATGCCCTGCGCGGCCGCCGCGTCACCCTCTTCCCCGACAGCGGCTGCTACCAGAAGTGGGCCCGCCAGATGCAGCTCACCACCGGCATTCTCTACAACCTGTCGCCGCGCCTGGAGTGCTACCGCCCCAACACCGACCTGGCCGACCTCGTGCTGGGCGAGGCACAGCCGCCGTAAACCGGTCGTCGGCCCTTGCCGTCCCCCGCTTTTCCTGCGTCGCGACGAAAAAATTTCTGCGTCGCATCGTAGATTTTTCTGGAATGCGGCCTGGGAAAATGCAGGGAGAATAGCAAGGAAGGGATGGAAAAACGTTAAAAAATCGGGGTGTGCAACAAAAAAGTTACAGAAAAAGTTGGAAGTTTGCAACTTATTTGTTACTTTTGCACCGGCTTATTAAGCCAAAAGAGTTCTATAACACAATGAAACAAAGTGATTTGTTTAGACGCTTGCGAGAAGCTGGATGCTTCTTGAAGCGGCATGGGACAAGGCACGACATCTGGCATAGTCCGAAGACGGGTTATGACTGGCCGGTGCCTCGTCATGGAGCGAAGGAGATTCCTACGGGGACTCTGAATCAAATCTTAGAAAAGTTGTTGGGGGAATAGCCCCCACAACTTTTTACCATGCCCGGATCACAATGCTGATTGCGGTTAGGACTCTTTACTTTTTTGGAGAACAAAAAACTTGAAATACAGACGTATGAAAACGGTCAAGAGAGTGGCTTATGTGGAGCGCGGCAAGGGGAAGGGCAACTTCTCATGCTTTGCACCAGAACCGATAGGGACATTCGGCCTGGCGGGCTATGGCAAGACGGCACGCGAGGCCATGGCAGACATCCGGCTTACAGTGCAGGAGTATAAGGAGATGGAAGCTGGCGAGGGCCGCGAGTTTCCTGATGTGGATTTCGATTTCCGGCTGGATGTCGGTTCTTTCTTCGACTATTATCCTATTGACGTGACAGCCTTTGCAAAGTACATCGGCATGAATGCCTCGGTGCTCCGCCAATACATTGCCTCACTGCGTGAGCCCCGCGAGTCACAGGTGATGAAGATACGCGAGGGCATCAAACTGTTTGCAAGTGATTTAGCTCACGGCCTGCCACTAGAGCAGCCTGCCGTATAGCGTTTAGATAGATCATTTGATTATAGAACTCTTTAAGTCCCCCTTTGTACGTGAGTATAGAGGGGCTTTTTCTTTGCATTATTTTACAAAAAAAGTTGCGGAAATGTTTGGTAGTTTCAGGAATTTTTCGTACCTTTGTAAGGTAATTAAAAGCGCTTTGTTACAGGCGGGAAGCGGCCACCCGATGCAGCTGGTCGCACGACGTTTCTAATACTATGAAAAACATTAACAACTATGGCATTGAAAGTGAAAGCTCGGGAGAAGCTTTTGAAATTCTCCAAACAGAGTGAGGGCTCGTGGAAGTACGTCATGCAGCCCGAGTTGTACTCATCGCTGACGCAGCAGAAGGTGATTCGCGAGGCTGCCCTGCGCTCGGGCGTCTCAGAGGGCGTGATGCAGGCGTGCTGGGACGCTGCGGGCGAGGTCATCAAGGCGTGGCTGCCCGAAGGTCACTCCATTCCGCTGCCCGGCCTGGGCACGTGCCGCTTCGGTCTGTCGGCCACTGCTGTCGACGACGTGAACAAGGTGAAGACCTCGCTGATCAAGGTGCGCCGCATCATCTTCACGCCTGCCGTGGAGCTGAAGGACGAACTGAAGGCAACGCCGGTGGTCATCACCTGCTACGACCGCGACGGCAACGAGGTGAAGCGCGTCACCAGTGATGACGATGCGGAGATTGACGACGGGACGACCTCCCCAAGCCCATCACAAGGAGGGGAGAACAACGGCGGGACCTCCACCAACCCATCACAAGGAGGGGGGAACAACGGCGGTGACGACGGTGGTGACGGCGGGGCTGACGCTAACTGAAGACTAACGCTACCGTAACATGAAAATCGGAGGGCGCTCGCCCTCCGATTTTTCTTTTGGCTCCAACTTGATGCTACCCTCCGATTTTTGGTTTCAGCTCGTCGGGCGACTCGTTGGTGAACATGTCGACGCGGGGCGCTTCACGCTCGAAGAGGTGGCGGATGACGTCGGGCGAGACGGTGATGGCGGGCTGGAAGTCGGGCGACGAAATGTAGCGCAGAATGCTGTAGCGCAGTTGGCGGGCAACTGGAGAGGTCTGAGACGAGGGGTGAGCCATGCCGACGGGCAGGGTGGTCATGAGCAGTCGGCCGCGCAGCACGCGGGCTTCGACCATCATGCCCAGCTTACGCGAGACGTGCCACGTGTCGATGGGTTGCACGACGGGCTGATAGTCGCGGGGAAACTCGGCCAGATTCATGACCTGTGTGCGGTTGGTGAGCTCCCACCAGTTCAGGTTCTGCCAGTCGTCGGTGGGGAAGTGGCGGAACACGGGGTGCTCACTCTGTATGTAGGCGCCGGTGGTGTGGGGCGGCCGCATCTTGAACCACGACGTGTTCCAGAAGACGGGCAGGAAGGTGTGGCGCACGTCGCTGCCGTAGCGCACCTTGCCACCGGCACAGAGCAGCACGGTGCCGCCCTTCGTGAGCACCTTCAGCGCCCGCTCGTCGAGGGTGTCGGTCTCGTAGAAATCTTTCATCTTCAGTCTTTCATCTTTCATCTCCTTCGGATACACCCAGAAGTCCCAGTGGTTCTTGATGTTGTCGGAGAACTGGACAGTGAGGGTCAGCTTGCGCGGCGACTGGATGTCGGCGAGCGGCTGGCTGACGGTGCCCAGCTCGTGGTTCTTGCCAGCGGGCAGCGTGCCCTGGAACAGCGTGCCCTGGCTGACCACGCGACCGCTGTCGGTGACGCTCCACGTGGCCTTGGCGTCGGTCAGCGCCACGCCAAAGGCATTATAGGCCTCGACGGGCACACTGAGGGCTTCGTCGTTGGTGTAGACGAACTTGGGGAAGCGGGCCAGGGGGACGATGGCACTGCAGAACTCGCGCCAGTCGGCGGCGGTGCAGTAGCCCTTCTCGCGCCAGAACACGTTGAGCGGGCCGACGAGCGCGGTGCCCTGACCGCTGTAGTCGTTGAGTCCCAGGAGCTGGAATCCGGCATAGTCGCGGGTGCGCAGGTTGCGCTCTATCTCGTACTTGTAGCACAGCACCTGCAACCGGCCGCTGGCCATCAGGAACTTGTCGGCCTGCGCAGCCATGCCGTTGTCACGCAGCAGGTCGCGGAAGATTTCGAAGTTGCGGGCCTTATAGGCACCGGTGTATTGCGGTATCTCACGGAAGTCGGGAAATGCGCACCACTGGCCCTGCTCGTGGGCCACGATGGGCGAGTGGTTGGGCTCCTTCTGCTTGTAGTTGCGCGGGAAGAGCAGCTGCTGGTAGTAGTCGTCCTGACTCTGCGGGGCCTGGCGGTCCCAGTCCAGCCCGCGTGCTCCGGCCTTGACGTGGTACTCTGCACCGTCGTCCCATGCCCATCCGCCGCCCACGCTGGCGCCGGCATAGATCTTGGTGGGGTCGTACTGCTTCATCTCCTTCACCCACTGGTTGCAGTAGGTCACCCAGTCGCCTGCGGGTTCGTTGCCCGCCGCCATCATGAGGAACGAGGGGTGGTGGCCGTACTCGTCGATGATGCGGCGCGACTCGTCCATCAGGTACTGGTCAATCTTCTGCCCGCGACGCAGGCGCACACCGTGGTTAGGCCACGAGGGTCCCTCCACCTGCAGGTAGATGCCCACCTGGTCGGCAGCGGCAAAGGCGGCCTCGGGCGGACAGTACGAGTGGAAGCGGACGTGGTTCAGGCCGTACTCCTTGCACTTGCGGAATATGCGCAGCCACTCCTTGGTGTCGGTGGGCGGATAGCCCGTCTCGGGGAAACAGCAGTTGCCCACCGTGCCGCGCAGGTAGATGGGGCGCCCGTTGAGCAGCAACTGCGAGCCCTCGACGCGGATGTCGCGCACGCCGAAGGTGACCGTCACCATGCGGCCGCGATGCCTGATGTCGTGGCGATAGAGGTAGGGCGTGTGCTCATTCCACAGATGCGGTTCGTCACCCAGCGACAGGCGGTAGCGCTGCCCTTCCATCTCGATGGTCACCACGTTGGTCGCCAAGTCGGGAATGACGCGGTAGCGGGGCGTGTCGTCGACCTGCAGCTCCATGCGGCCCACGATGCCGTTCCAGTTGCCCTGCGTCTGGTCGGTCACGCTGTGGGAGTCCTGACCCACGCAGACGTTCTCGATGCCGTTATAGACGCAGATGGAGATGACGTTGCTCTCGCCAACCCGTATGAGGTCGGTGACGTCGTAGCGGTGAGGCACCGACAGCGACATCTGGTGACCGGCCTCACGGCCGTTGACGTAGACGGTGGTCTCGATGTGGGGGCGCTCCAGGAAGAGCGTCACGCGCTGGTCGCCCCACGCCTTGGGGACGTAGATGGTGCGGCGATACCACGCACGCCCCACATAGTGGCGCTCGGGCGTCAGGAAGAAGGGAAACTTCATCTGGCCTTCCACGCGGTATTTGGCCATGTAGGGGTTGAAGTAGTACGACGAATCGTAGAGCGAACCCGTCCAGCGGGTGTTCACGCTGACGGCGTCGCCCTTGCCGTTGGTCAGCATCGAGCCGGGCAGCATCACGTAGTCGTCGTAGCGTGCAGAGTCGCCCACGGCAAAGTCCCAGGCCCCTGACAGGTCGATAACCTGCTGGGCACGGACTGCGGTGGCAAAACTCGAGCAAACAATAAAGGCGAAAAGAAATAGGCGCTTCATGGGCTAATTGCAATTGATGATTTCTATCTGTTTCACGGCTTCACCCGGCGTCTTGTCGGCCTCGCGGGGCAGGTAGATGGGAGCATCCTTCTGCATGGGCAGAATGCGCAGCTCCAGCTCGCGGCAGTCCTTGGGCAGCCGCCACAGGCCGTAGAGCATCGGGCGGCCATACTGGAAGTGGTCGGCTATGAGCTTCCCGTTGGCGTAGAGGCGGGCACAGTCGCCGCGATAGTCGATTTTCAAGAGGTGAGAGCTCAGAGGTGAGCGTTGAGCGGATAGTTCAATCGTATAGACAGCGGCCTGTTCGAAGTCAGCGTCAGTAGGTTCCTCGGCCACCTTGTTCACACCGATGGTGATGGTGCGCAGTGGACCAGCCTCGCGAACCTTGGTCAGCGTAGGCTGAGCAATAGAGGCTTGCGGAGCGGTATCTCCACTCAGGAACAGCCGCCCAGCCTCTTCGCTGGTCAGCAGGTAGATGTTTTTATACACCGGCGCAGCCACGCCCTTGGCCTTCACGTTCCGGAGCGTCTTGCCGTCGACGCAGATGGTCGTGGGAATGCCCTTCAGCTGCTCCATGTAAATCTTGCCGTCGCGCTTGGCCACGAGTTGCGCCGTGGCATAGCGGATGCCGTCGACGTTGACGGGCAGAATGCACATCATGCCGGCAGGAATGGTCAGTCGGGGCAACTTGACGCCGCAAGCCTCCAGTTGCACGTTACGCTTGGCCGTCAGCTGCTGCAGCCGCTCGTAGTTGCTGATGAAGATGAAGCCGCTGCCGTCCTTCGAGCGCACGCTCCAGCGCAGGGCCGAGTCGTCGCCCTTCCGGATGTCCTGCGGGGCGGGAAACGACGCCTCCATCGGAGCCAGCTGCTCGCCCCAGTCGTGCATGAAGAGGTGCAGCTTGCGCAGGGTGTAGTAGTGCGGATAGCGCTGGCCAAACTCGCCCAGCGGTGCCTGGAAGTCGTAGTTCTTCACGGGCATGTCGTTATAGTTGGTGGCCACGGTGCGCTGCATCTCGTTCAGCCATGTCAGCCCGTCGGGATTGGTGCCGCCGTGATACATGTAATAGCCCAGCAGATTAGAGCCGCTGCCCAGCTTCACCAGCGCCATGGCGTAGGCATCCTCAGGATAGAGGTACGGACGGCGATGGTAGGCCGTAGCCATGCCGCCACCCAGTTCGCAGGTAAAGTAGGGGTACTGTTCGTCGCCCTTGTTCAGTCGCTCCTTCTGTTCGCCCAGCTGTTCGGTGGCAATGGCCGTGCTGGAACGGAAAGCCTTGAAATTGAAGGCTTTGTAGTAGTTACCTGCCGTCTCCTTGATGGAGCGCTCCCAGAAGCCGTCAGCATAGTCGCCATAAAGGGGCAGCATCTCGCCATAGGGCACGGGCGTGCGCAGTTCGGGCCACCCCGTGCGGGTGTAGAACGGCAGGTCGAAACCGATCTGGAGTGCCATCCGCTTCAGCGCCATCAGGTATTCGCCACGTCCGCGATACTCATTGTCGAACTGGCAAGCCAGCAGCGGTCCGCCGTCCTTCCACTGCAAGCCCTGCACCTGCGTGAAAATCTGCCGGTAGAGGCGTTCCACGTAGCCCAGAAACACAGGGTTCTGGTCGCGCATCTTGCAGCCCTTCTGAAACATCCAGTCGGGAATGCCGCCGTTGCGCACCTCGCCATGACAGAACGGACCCACGCGCAGCACCACGGGCAGCCCCTCGGCCTTGCACACCTCGATGAAGCGGCGCAGCGAGCGCTGACCGTCCCAGCGGAAAATGCCCTCCTGCTCCTCCACATGATTCCAAAACACGTAGGTGGCAATGATGGTCACCCCACCCTCCTTCATCTTCCGCACCTCGTCGGCCCACTCGTTCTCGGGCAGGCGCGAGTAGTGAATCTCGCCCATCACGGGACAGACGCGCTGTCCGTCAACGATCAGGCTCCGACTGTCCCACGTGACGGGCTTGCCGAAGTCGGCAGCGTGCGCCGCCACCGTTTGACTGAGTAGGAAAACAGATAATAAAAAATACAGATGCTTCATCTCTAATTTTCTCATCTTAATCTTTCATCTTTCATCTTTAATCTAAATGAAAGACTTCTTGCAACGGAATAGTGACGGGCGAATTGTCAGGATTCACCTCCATGATGTCGGCCATCATGTCCCACCAGCGCTGCGTAATAGGATCGACGTGGTCAGTGTCCTGCGACGAACCCTCGCCCTCGCACTCCTGATAGGCAAAGAGCAGATTGGTGTCGCGGTCCCAAAAAATACTGTAGTTCTTCACTCCCGCTGCGTGAATCATCTCCACCAGTTCGGGCCAAATGGCAGCGTGGCGGCGCTCATACTCCTGCTCGCACCCTGCCTTCAGTTGCATCTTAAATCCAAATCGCTTCATATCCTTATAATCATTAACCATAAACCATTAATTTCCATCCGGCTTCGTCAGATTCGAACCAGCCGACATATGCCACACAAAGGCCGACGGGTCGTCAGGCTGTGCGGGGTTGAAGTCCTGCCAGTCGGCACGCAGATGCTGCACCAGCGGCGAATCCATCCGCTTCAGCCCCATCACAATCATCTTGGCAATTTCCCACGCACCAAAGGGATTGAAGTGCGTATTGTCGGCCAGCGCCTTTTCCTGTCCGGGGAAGGTGCCCATGGGATAGTGAACCAGAGCCTGCTTCGACCCCTCTTCGCCCAGCGCCTCGTAGAACGTGGTCGACATGGCTGTCAGGTCGATGACGGGCACATGCTCACGATGGGCCACGGCCTTCATGGCTTCAGGATATTCGCCGTGCGTGTTCTGGTTGCGCCCGTTCTTGAAGGCACGACGGGCCGTAGGCGTGCAGAAAATGATGTGTCCGCCAGCCGCCTTTACGCGATCGGCAAAGATTTTCAGGTTGCGCGAGTAAGAGTACCACGCGCCGTCGCCAGCCTTCTTCTCCTTCTCGTCGTTGTGGCCGAACTCTACGATGACGTAGTCGCCCGGCTTCAGCTGCGTCAGAATCTTGTCCAGACGGAGCTGCGCCAGAAACGTGGTGCACGACAGGCCGCTTTCGGCATAGTTGGCAAAGGCCACGCCCTCGCCAAAACAGCGGGTAATCATCTGGCCCCACGATGCCCACGGCTCGTTCTCCTGGTCGACAACGGTGGAGTTGCCACAGAGGAAGACGGTGGTGACATGGCTGACCGGTTCAACCTGGATGCGCTGCACGGCGGGCATCGGGCCGCAGAACGAGAGGTTCAGCGAGTCGTCCCAGTTCTTGTAGGTCAGCTCGCGGGGCTTCAGTTTTACGCGCGTGTTGGCGTCAATCTGTGCGTTCTTCTTGTTGACCACGAACGACACGGTTTCAAACTTGCCCTTCTTCGTCACTATCGGGTCGAAATAGTGGCGGCGGCTCTCGGCGCGTACCACGGTCTGCCCGGCTTTCTTCTTGTTGCCAAGCGTGACGGTCACGCGGTAGTTGCCGTCGGGCACGGCCAGCGAAACCGTAAAGGGTTGTGCACTCACCTTGTTGATCAAGGTGTCAATCTGCTGGGCTTCAGCAGCCATCAAGCTGCCGCAAGCCAGACAAACGGAAAATAACAGTCGTTTCATCGCTTTTCTATGTTTTGTTTTTATTCCTTTTATTTTTCTATTCTTTCATTAACGACGTCCTCCAGCACGATGTCGGGGCGCTCGTCGGGGCGCATCAGTTCGAAGCGCACGTTGCGCACCGTCAGCCCGTCGACGTGGCGGGCATACAGACCGTAGGCAGGCGTCGGACCGGCCCAGCGGGGTTCGGGATAGTTGGTGCCCTGTTCGCGATAGGGCTTGTCGACCTTCTTGCCGCCACCACGATACTGGATGCGGATGTCAGAGAGGTTGACGTTGCGGATGGGCGTGCCATCCATGCCGGTAATGATGATGGAGGCCAGCGAGTCGCAGTCGTCGGCCACGACATTGCTGATATAGATGTCGCGGGCCGAGGAGACGTCGGTGCGCTCCTTCGGGCCGCGATTGCGACAACCGGTCGTGATATAAATAGGATAATGGTGGACGTGCGACATGGAGATGTTCGACACGACAATGTTTTCCATGCGTCCCTGGTCAACCTCTTCGAAGGCCAGACCACTGGACCACATGCAGGTGCAGTTGGAAATGGCGATGTTACGGTAGCCGCCGTTCGACTCGGTGCCCAACTTGATGCGCCCGCAGACCCAGTTCACCTTTTCGGGCTGATAGGTGCCGTCGAGGAAAGTGCCCAGCTTGTAGCCCGTCACCAGGCAGTTGTTCACCAGGATATGCTCGCACAACACCGGTGCCTTCAGCGCATAGCTCGACTTCAGCACAATGGCATCGTCGGAGGGCGTGTTGACCTTCGTGTTCTGCACGGTCAGGTATTTGCAGCAATCGATATCGATGCCGTCGCGATTGGTGTCGATGGTGACATTGTCGATGGTGCCGCGTTCGCAACCGGTGACGATGATGGCAAAGTGGCCACCGCGGAAAATGGTGATGTCGCGAATCAAGATATTCTTGCACAGCTTCAGCGCAATGGCCTTGTCGCCCGTGCCTATCGAGCCGCCCTGCACCTGTCCGGCGCGCTCGGTGTCCTTCTTGGTCAGGCCCACGCCGTCAATCATGCCGCGCCCCGTAATCGACACGTTCTGCTTGCCGTCGGCCCAGATCAGCGAATTGTGGAAATAGGTATGACCACCGTCCTGATATTCCGGTCCGCCAAACACCTCGCTCTCGTCGTAAGCCTTCATCTTGGCCGGAGCAGCCACGATGGTCGCGCCTGCCATGAGGTGCAGCTCGATGTCGTTGTCCAGACGGATACTGCCGCAGAGATACTGGCCGGCTGGCACGTCGATGCGTCCCCCACCCTGGCTGACAGCTTTCTGGATAGCTGCATTAAAGGCTGGCGAGTCGAGCGTACGGCCGTCGCCCTTGGCTCCGAAATCGCGCACGTTATACACGCCATTGGCCTGCGCAAAGGCCGTCAGCAGACAGCCCAGCAGCACGTAAAAAAATCTTCTCATCATTTTTGTTTTAGCATTGCAGTTTGTAATTATTGGTGCAAAGATAGTCATTCTTCTGTAAAAAACAGCAATTTTTTTGGCCTAATTCACATTTTTTCGTATCTTTGCCGATGAAAACAAACTATGAACACTATGAAACAATTTATTTCACTACTTTCTGTAGCTCTGTTGACTGCAACGGCCACCATGGCGCAGCGGCAGACAGAAACGCTGAACTTCGGATGGGAGTTCAGCCGCGACGCCGCCTTCAAGCAGACAGAGGTGGTCAACGTTCCCCACGATTTCCAGATCAGCCAGCCGTGGGTGGCTCCGTCGGCTGACGAGAAAGCCGACAACACTGACGCAGCTGCCAACATCAAGAGCCGTCTGTCGGCTCGCGGTTTCAAGGAGATGGGCACGGGCTGGTACAGGAAGCTATTAAATATTAAAGATGAAAAATTAAAGGGCCGCCGCGTGCTGCTCGATTTCGAGGGCATTATGCTTACGGCCGACGTTTACCTGAACGGTGAGCGCATCGGAGGCACAGACTATGGCTACGTAGGCTTCGAAATTGATATCACCAATCAGCTGAAACACGGTCAGCCCAACGAAATCGTCGTCAAGGCCGAGACGCAGAACGAGAAGGCATCGCGCTGGTACACCGGCGGCGGTCTGTTCCGCAACGTCAACCTGGTCACCACGCCCAGCGACCTCTACTTCGGGCGCCATCCGCTATACATCACAACGCGTCAGAACCGCTACGTGCAGCTGTCGGCAGAGTACACCAACCGCACACGCATGAAGGAGACACGCATGAAGGTGATGATCTACGACCCCGACGGACAACTGGTGGCCGAGACGGTGGCCAAGAAGGGGCGCAACCCGCAGTCGCGCACGCTGGAGATGCAGAGCCCTGAAATGGAGATTCCGTCGCCACAACTGTGGGACCTCGACACGCCGCGCCTCTACAAGGCCGTCTGCCAACTGCTGAAGGAAGACGGCAGCGTGGCCGACCAAGCAGAAGCCAGCTTCGGCATCCGCACCATCGAATACGGTCCTTCGTTCGGACTGAAGCTGAACGGCAAGAAGGTGCTGCTGAAGGGCTATGCCAACCACCACACCTTGGGCGCACTGGGTGCTGCAGCCTATCCGCGGGCCATCGAGAAGCGCATACAGCTGATGAAGGAATTCGGCATGAACCACATCCGCACCTCGCACAATCCCTACTCGCGCCAGTTCATTGAACTCTGCGACAAGTACGGCATTCTGGTGGTCGACGAACTTTACGACAAGTGGACACGCCAGCACTCGGGCAGCCGTGTGCCGTTCATGAACCACTTTGCCTACGACATCCAGGAGTGGGTGAAGCGCGACCGCAACTCGCCCAGTGTCGTCCTGTGGAGCCTGGGCAACGAACTGCAGCAAGACCCCAACCAGCCGTTCAACGACTGGGGCGTGACGTGCTACAAAATGATGAAGCCCGTGCTGGAGCGCTACGATTCTACGCGCAAGGTCACCGTGGCCATGCATCCGCGCTATCGCAACTGGGAGACCGACTCGCTGCCGTGCGACCTGGCCATGCAGACCGATATTCAGGCCTATAATTATAGGTATATGTACTTCCCCGGCGACGGACGCCGATTCCCGTGGATGACGTTCTACCAGAGCGAAGCATCGACGCAGGCCATGGGCCAGAACTTCTTTGAAATGGACCTGGACAAGGTCATCGGACTGGCTTACTGGGGCGCTATCGACTATCTGGGCGAGAGTTTCGGCTGGCCCCAGAAGGGTTGGGCACAGGGCGTGTTCTACATCTCGCTCGACCCCAAACCAAAGGCCTACTACATGCGCTCGTTCTTTAAACCCGAAGAACCGGTGGTACATCTGGCCATTCTGGAAAGCGAGAATGCCGAGATGTGGAACGGCGTGAAGATGGGCAACGACCGCATGACCGAAAACTGGAACCGCCAAGAGGGCACCAAGGCTAACATCTACATTTACACCAACGGCGACGAGGTGGAACTGCTGCTCAACGGCAAGAGTCTGGGCCGCAAGCCGAACGCCACCGGTGCCAAGCTGCGCAACCAGATTCGCTGGGGCGAGATTGACTATAAGAAAGGTAAGCTGGAGGCTGTCGCCTACAAGGGTGGCAAAGCTGTTGCCCGCCATGCGCTGGAAACGACCGGCAAACCGGTCAGGATCATTGCCGAGCCCGACAACCAGCAGTGGCAGGCCGATGGTATGGATTTGCAGCATGTTCGACTGACTGTCGTCGACAGCAAGGGACGTCGCTGCTTGTCAAACAACGATGAACTGCAGTTCAGCATAGACGGCGACGCCAGCATCGTGGCCGTCACTAACGGCGACATCACCACCGACGAGATTGCCACCCAGCAGCACGTCCGCCTCTGGCAGGGTCAGGCTATGGTCATTCTGCGCAGCGGTCGCCAGCCCTCGAAGGTCACGCTTCGCACCAAGTCGCAGGCTTTCAAGGACACCATCACCAAACTGGAAACAATATAATAAAAAAGATAAAATATGAAACGATTACTCATTACTTGCATTGCATGCTGTGGTTTGGCCACAGCAACCTTCGCCCAGCAGCCCGTCCTCGACGCTGCCCGTTGCACCAACGACTACTTTATGACGAAGTATGCCGACCCGACCATCCCCACCAACGTCAAGCGCGTGCGTCCTTCGTCGCTCTGGACACGTGCCGTCTACTATGAAGGACTGATGGCGCTCAACGCTATTGACCCACAACAGCGCTACATCGACTATGCCATGAAATGGGCCGACTTCCACCAGTGGACACCGCGAAACGGCGTAAACACGTGCGACGCCGACGATCAGTGCTGCGCTCAGACCTATGTCGACCTGCTGCCCTACACTGGCAAGGATTATAAAGTATTGCTGGCCAACGTGATTGCCAACCTGGACCACCAGATGGTGACACCAAACGACAAAAAGAATGCCACCGCCAAAACCAAGGGCACACAGCCCTCTATTTACGGTTGGTGGACGTGGATTGATGCCATCCAGATGGCTATGCCGCTCTATATGCAAGTAGCCAAGCTGACTGGCGACCAGAAGTATCGCGACCACGGCATGAAGATGTATCGCTGGAGCCGTAACGAGTGCGGCGGTGGACTCTTCAATGTCAAAGAGGGACTGTGGTGGCGCGATGCCGACTACGTGCCTCCCTACAAGGAGAAGGACGGCAAAAACTGCTATTGGAGCCGTGGCAATGGTTGGGTATATGCTGCACTCGTGCGCTGCATGAACCAGTTGTCGCCCAAGAGCAAGGAATACAAGGAACTGAAAAAGGACTTCCTGCTTATGTCGAAAGGTTTGCTGGCTTGTCAGCATGCCGACGGTTTCTGGCACGCCAGCCTCGTCAGCGATGCGGTCTATCCCGATCCTGAAATGACGGGCACAGCACTCTTCCTCTACGGCATGTCGTGGGGCATTCAGCAGGGCATACTGAAGGAGAAAGTGTATCGTCCCGCCTGCGATAAAGCCTGGCAGGCACTCCAGTCTTGTTTGCACAAGGACGGTTTCCTGGGTTGGAATCAGGGCACGGGCAAGGATCCCTCGGCCGGACAACCCGTCACCTTTACGTCGATGCCCGACTTCGAAGACTATGGCACCGGCTGCTACCTCCTCGGCCTTGCAGAATACTATAAACTTTTAGAAGGTAAAAAGTAATCATTAAATATGCTCTTATGAAAGATATTTTGAACATCACATGGAAAAGGGTATTTGCCTTCTTACCTTTTTACCTTTTTACCTTTTTACCTTTATCTGCGCAGTCTTGGCCCGACGTCACCAACGAAGCCAAGGCTGGTGCACGCTGGTGGTGGCTCGGTTCGGCTGTCGACAAGGACAATCTGCAGTGGAACCTGAAGCAGTATGCCGATCATGGCATCGGCTCGCTCGAAATCACGCCCATCTATGGTGTTCAGGGCAATCAGGCCAACAACATTCCCTATCTCTCCGATAAATGGATGGACATGTTCCGCGAAGCGCAGGTCTACGGCAAGGCCTTGGGCATCGAGATTGATATGGCCACCGGAACGGGCTGGCCGTTTGGTGGTCCGTGGGTACCGCTGGAAGAGAGTGCCAACAAGGTCATCTTCGTTGACACGACCTTTACGGGTGCTGCTGTCACCGATTTTGCCTTCGCCGTTCCTGCCAAGGACCAGAAGTACAGTCGGCTGCAGAAAGTGATGGTCTACGGACGCGTCAATGGTCAGGCTACCGCCCTCGACATAACAGAGAAAGTCGCCGACGGCCGCCTCAGCTGGTCACCGCTCGCCATGCTGACCGACATGCGCAAAGCCTCGAAGGATAAAGTCGAGAAGAAAACGCTGAAACAGGAAATCAAGGATATCGCTCAGGCGCAATGGCGCATCATTGCCGTCTATGTCCGCTATGGCGTGATGAAGGTGAAGCGTGCAGCCCCCGGTGGCGAAGGTCTTGTTATCGACCATTTCGACAAGCAGGCTGTGGCGAATTATCTGCGTCACATCGAGGAGCCTTTCGAACGCACGGGCACCATCTATCCCCGCACGTTCTTCAACGACAGCTACGAGGTGGCCGATGCCACGTGGACCCCTACCCTCTTCCAGGAGTTCGAGAAGCGTCGCGGCTATAAGTTGGAAGAGCATCTGCCTGAATTGATTGGTGCAGATGTGAAGGTGGTCAGCGACTATCGCGAGACGTTGGGCGACCTGCTGCTCGAGAACTTCACACAGCAGTGGACGGCATGGGCTCATTCGCACGGCGCCACCACGCGCAATCAGGCTCATGGCTCGCCCGCCAATCTTATCGACTGCTATGCCGCTGTCGACATTCCCGAGATTGAAGGTTTCGGACTCTCTGACCTTGGCATCAAAGGGCTTCGCAAAGACCCGGGTAAGACGCGCAAGAACGACAGCGATTACTCGATGTTCAAATATGCGCCGTCGGCTGCCCACGTCTGCGGCAAGCCTTATACGAGCAGCGAGACGTTCACCTGGCTCACCGAACACTTCCGCACGTCGCTGTCGCAGCTCAAGCCCGACCTCGACCTGATGTTCTGCGCCGGTGTCAACCACATGTTCTTCCATGGCACGTGCTATTCGCCCAAAGACGACCCGTGGCCGGGCTGGAAGTTCTATGCGTCCATCGACATGTCGCCCACCAACTCCATCTGGCGCGACGCCCCCTACTTCATGAAGTATGTGGAGCGCTGCCAGTCGTTCCTGCAGTGGGGCCAGCCCGACAACGACTTCCTGGTATTCCTGCCCGTGCGCGACATGTGGCAGAAGAATCCCAAGAAGTTGCTCATGCAGTTCTCTATCCATGCCATGGGCAAGTTGGCCCCGGAGTTCATCAAGACCATTCTCGACATCGACCGTGCCGGTTTCGACTGTGACTACATCTCCGAGCGCCTGCTCATGGGTGTGACGTATAAGAACGGCATGCTGGAGACGGCTGCCGGTACGCGCTACAAGGGACTTATTATTCCCGGCAGCGGCAACATGCCCGATGCCGTCAAGGCTCATATCAATGACTTGAAAGCCCAGGGCGCACACATCTTCTACAACACAGACGCAGCGGCCTTGAAGACGGCTGCCAAGCCCGAGACGATGAAGACACAATACGGCTTGAAGGCCATTCGCCGCAAGAACGACAAGGGCTACCACTACTTCATTGCCAACCTGACGCCTAACGACATCGAGACCGAATTGCCGCTGGCAGTGGCATTCCAGAGCGCTACACTGTTCAATCCGCTTAACGGCGACATCACGCCGGCCTCCACTACCGATGGCAAGGTGCACCTTGCCCTGCGCTCCGGCCAGAGTATCATCGTCCAGACTTATAACGAGCAGTTAGCAGTTAGCAATTCGCAATTAGCGAACGGCCCTCGCAACGCCACACTCTCAGAGAGAGAACAGCCAACAGCCAACAAAGAATACCCCCTTGCTGGTCCCTGGAAGCTATCCTTCACCGAGGAAGCCCCCGCTGTTGGCAAGAGTTTTGCTCTTGCCAAGCTGCAGACCTGGGAGACGCTTGACGACGACAGCGCCAAGGTGACCATGGGCACCGGCGTCTACACCACCCGTCTGAAACTGATGCGTCGCGACCTGAAGGATGCCCAGTCGTGGCAGATTGACCTTGGCGACGTACGCGAGTCGGCCCGTGTCTACATCAATGGCCAGTTTGTAGGCTGTGCATGGAGCGTTCCCTACGTGCTCGACGTCAAAGGTGACATCCTCAAGGCCGGCATGAACGATGTCCGCATCGAGGTCACCAACCTGCCTGCAAACCGCATTGCCGACTTGGACCGTCGGGGTGTGAAATGGCGCAAGATGGAAGAAATCAACGTGGTGGACATCAACTATAAGCGCACCACCTACGACCAATGGGAGCCGATGTCCAGCGGCCTCAACTCCGACGTAAAAATCATCAAGAGATTCTAATATGGAACAATACATTGCAAACGAAAAACGCTACGAGCATTCCGACGCGCTCTACCAGCGCTGCGGCCGTTCGGGCGTACTGCTGCCCAAGGTCAGTCTGGGCTTGTGGCATAACTTCGGCGGCGTGGACGACTACCAGCGCTCCAAGGAGATATTGCGCTATGCCTTCGACCATGGTATCACGCACCTCGACCTGGCCAACAACTATGGTCCGCCTTACGGCTCGGCTGAAGAAACGATGGGTCGCGTGATGGACGAAGACTTCCGCCCCTACCGCGATGAGCTGTTCATTTCGACAAAGGCTGGCTACGATATGTGGGACGGGCCTTACGGCAACTGGGGATCACGCAAATACCTGATAGCGTCGCTCGACCAGTCATTAAAGCGCATGCATTTGGACTATGTCGACCTCTTTTACAGTCATCGCTATGACCCCAACACCCCACTGGAAGAGACACTGCAGGCCCTGGTCGACATCGTTCGTTGCGGCAAGGCACTCTATGTGGGCATTTCGCGCTGGCCGTTAGAGGCTACGCGCTTTGCCATCCAGTATCTGAAGCAGCGCGACGTTCCCCTGCTCATCTATCAGGGACGCCTCAACATGCTCGACCGCTCACCCATAGACGAGGGCATCCTGCAACTCTGCCACGAAGCGGGTGTAGGTTTCATTTCTTTCTCGCCGCTGGCGCAAGGATTGCTAACTGACCGCTATCTGAACGGCATCCCCGAGGGTTCGCGCATGACACGTGAACACTTCCTGAAGCACGAAATGCTCACACCTGAACTGCTGCAGCAATTGCATACCTGGAATCAAGAAGCACAAGCCGAGGGTCGCACGCTGGCCGAGCGTGCCCTGCGCTGGATTCTGGAACAGCAAGGCGTCACCAGCGTACTGGTCGGAGCCAGCAGTACCGCTCAACTTGAACGCAACCTAAAGGCTGTCTTCTGACAGTTGATAGTTGTCAGATCTTGGCTTGGGGCCGACGCTTGAACACGCGCTCCTCAATCGACTGGAACACCACGAACAATACTGGAACAACGAACAATAGTGCAATGGTGCCAATGAGCATGCCGCCTATAGCTCCCACGCCGAGCGAGCGGTTGCCATTGGCACCAATGCCTGTGGCTATGGCCAATGGCAGCAGTCCGAAGACCATCGTCAGCGACGTCATCAAGATGGGGCGCAGTCGCACGGCAGCGGCATCCATGGCAGCCGCCAAGATGGTCATGCCCTGACGGCGGCGCTCTGAGGCATACTCCGTCAGCAGGATAGCCGTTTTCGACAGCAGGCCGATCAGCATGATGAGTCCCGTCTGCATGTAGATATTGTTCTCCAAGCCCCACATCCAGGCAAAGATGAAACTGCCCAGCAGTCCGAAAGGCACGCTCAGAATGACGGCCATCGGAATGAAGACGCTCTCGTAGAGGGCACAGAGTATGAGGTAAATAAAGATGATGCAAATGACGAACACCAGGGCCGTCGTGTTCTGTGCCGACGCCTCTTCACGGCTCATGCCGCCAAACTCATAGCCGTAGCCTTCAGGCAACACTTCGGCGGCCGTCTCGCGAATGGCGTCGATAGCCTGTCCGCTGCTGTAGCCCTCGGCAGCCGTACCGTTCACCATGACCGACGGAAACAGGTTGAAGCGCGACAGCGTCTCGCTGCCGTAGATGCGCGTCAGCGTCAGATACTGTCCGATGGGCGACATCTCACCCTTGTCTGTGCGCACAAAGATGTTGTTCAGCGACTCAGCGTCCAGACGGTATTCCGGCGAGGCCTGCACCATGACACGATAGAGCTTGGTGAAGCGTACGAAGTTCGAGGCATACGTGCCGCCCACATAGCCCGACAGCGCCTGCAGCACATCTGATGGTGACACGCCGCGGCGCTTGCACAGAGCGGCATCCACCTCTACGCGGTATTGCGGATATTTCAGCGAGAAGTTGGTGACAGCACGGCTGATTTCCGGTCGTTCGTTCAGCGCTGCTATCAGTCGGTTGGTCTGTGTCACCAGATCGCTGATGGTGCCGCCGTGCTTGTCCTGTATGTGCAGTTCGAAACCGTTGATGCGTCCGAAGCCCGGCAACATGTTCTGCGTGTTCACCTGAATCTTCGCATTGGCAATGTCGGCCGTCCGGCGGTATATCTCGTCCACCACGCTCTGCACGTCATCGCCCTTACCCTTTCGCTCGTCCCACTTCTTCAGCTTCAGCGTAAAGTTACCATTAGATGACGACTGTTCGAAGTTGTTGCTGTTGCCCGCAATGAGCGAATAGATACGCAACTGGGGCAGGTCCTTGATACGCTCCTCCACCTCTTTCAGAATATGGTAGGTCTGCTGCAGACTGCTGCCCGGCGAAGCCTGCACGTTGATGAATACCGTGCCCATGTCTTCGTTGGGCACCAGACCTGTCTTCGTCGTACGCATCATCCAGAACAATCCACCAATGGCAACGACTATCAGCACAAAGGCCAGCCACTGCCTGCGCATCATGCCGGACAGCCCACGTTTGTAGCCACGGACAAAGCCTTCGTAAGAAGGCAGGTGACGCAGCACGCTGACAGTCTTAGGTGCCTGTTTGCGCATAATTAACGCACACAGTGCTGGCGACAGCGTCAAGGCATTGAACAGCGAGATGGCGACGGCAATGGCCATCGTCAGTCCAAACTGTGTGTAGAACGTACCCGTGACACCACCGATAAAACAGACGGGCACGAAGACCGCCATGAACACCAGCGTCGTCGTAACCAGTGCCGACGTAATGCCGTGCATGGCGCTGATGGTGCTGTCGAAGGGAGAGGGCATGTCAGTCCCTTGACCCACAGTGGCGCTGTCGTCCAGTTTTGCCTGCACGGCCTCGACCACCACGATAGCGTCGTCAACCACCGTTCCGATGACCAGCACCAGGGCAAAGAGCGTCAGCATGTTCAGCGAGAAGCCAATGGCATAGATGACGGCCAGCGTGGCCACCAGCGACACGACAATAGCAATAGACGGAATGATTGTAGCGCGCCAACTGCGCAGGAATAGGAAGACGACGAGAATAACCAGTGCCAGCGCCTCCAGCAGCGTCTCGACCACGCTGGCTATCGAGGCATCGAGAAAGTCTTTCTTCGACTCCAAGTCTTCGATGACGATACCCGGAGGCAGACTCTTGCGAATGTCCTCCACCTCCTGGTCAATCTGCTTGATGATTTCGTTAGCATTCGAGCCAGCCACCTGGTTGATGGAGATGTTCACACTCGGACTGCCGTTGGTTTCACCGATGATGTTATAGTTTTGCGAACCCAGCTCCACACGAGCTATGTCGCCGATGCGCAACACGTCACCGTTAGGCAGTGAGCGCACTACCAGCTGTTCGTACTCCTGTTCCTCCTCGTAGCGGCCGCGGTATTTCAACACATACTGGAACGTGTTTGGGCTCTCAGCGCCCAGCGTACCCGTGGCCACTTCCACATTCTGTTCGTCCAGCACCTTTGTAATATCACTGGGCGTCAGTCCATATTGTGCCATCTTCAGTGGGTCCAGCCAGATGCGCATCGAGTAGTCAGCGCCCATCACGTTCACCTCGCCCACACCGCCGATACGGCTCAGTCGCGGCTCAATATTAATCTTGGTATAGTTGGCCAGAAACGAGCGGTCGAACGTCGAGTCAGGACTGTACACCGCCAGCTGCTTGATGTTCGACGTCTGGCGTTTCCTCACCGTAATGCCGCCTTTCACCACGTCGCTCGGCAGTCGGCCCTGTACCGTGGCGGCGCGGTTCTGCACATTCACCATTGCCATGTTCGGGTCGGTGCCCTGTCGGAAGAAAATGCCGATAGATGCCGAACCATTGTTCGAGGCCGACGACGTCATATACATCATGCCCTCCACGCCGTTGATAGCTTCCTCTAATGGTACGACGACGCTTTTCTGCACCGTCTCGGCGTTGGCACCCGTATAGCTGGCCATCAGGCGCACCGTAGGCGGCGCTATTTCCGGAAACTGCTCCAGTGGCAGACTGCTCAGTCCGATGATGCCCACCAGCACCATCAGCACCGAAATGACGCATGCCAGTATTGGCCTGTCTATAAATGTCCTGACGTTCACGTATTTTTAATTTTTAATTTTTCATCTTTCATCTTCACCTCTACGCCTTCCTTCAGAAGTCCGGCACCCTCGGCTATGATGGTGTCGCCCACCTGCAGGCCCTCCTCCACGATGTACTCCTTGCCGTCGTTCTGCGGAAACAGCTGCACTGCCGTAGCCTTCGTCTTGCCGTTCACCACGCGATAGACAAACGTACGGTTCTGCAATTCATAGGTAGCTTCCTGCGGAATAACAATCTGCTGCTCGCGGCGCGTAGGCATCAGCACCGTAGCACTGCCTCCGTCGCGCAGCAGGTGTTGCGGATTGGCAAAGACAGCACGCAGCGTGACGGCTCCCGTCTGGGCATCCACTGTCCCGCTGACGGCATCTATCCTACCCTCCACGGCGTACTCGTCGCCACTGGCTAGTCGCAGCTTGACGGCCGACGCCTTGCTGATGAAGTCGGCGGTAGAGCCGTAGCGGTCTATCAGCCCCATCACGGCACGCTCCGTCACCGAGAAGTAAGCATACATCTCCTTGTCGTCGGCCACGGTCACCAACGGCTCGCTGATGTTGCTGCCCACCAAGGCACCCACATGCCACGGAATCATCGACGCCACACCGTCAACAGGACTCTTCACCTCCGTACACGACAACTGCCAGCGGGCATTCTTCTCCTGAGCCTTGGCCTGCACCAGTGCCGCCTCGGCCTCCAGCAGTTCGTGGCGCGTGGTTTCTACACTAAAGTCGCTCACCACGTTGTTCTTCTTCAACTTCTGCTGACTGTCGAAGTTCATACGTGCTGTCGACAGTTTGGCCTCGGCACTCTGACGGTTGGCAATAGCCACTTCCAAAGCAGCCCGATAGGGCGTCTGGTCGATAATGAACAGCGTCTGTCCGCGCTTCACAGCCCGTCCCTCTTCAGTACAGATGCGCGTAATATTACCCGTCACCTGCGGACGAATCTCCACAATTTGCCGTCCCGACAGCCGGGCACTGTATTGCTGGGTCAGCGTCACGTCCTTCTTGCCCACCACCATCGTCTGATATTGGGCCGCGTCGTGGTGCTCTTTCTGCTCACTGCCACACGCTGCAAAACAGCCAAATGCCAAGGGCCAAAAGACAAAAGTCAAATATTTCAATGTTCTCATCACGTCTGGAATTTAGTCTCGTTTAGTAGTTTCGTTTGCAAAATTAGCAAATAATTTCTAATTATCGCCTTTTTTATTCCCAGATTCTTTTATTTTTTTATTCTTTTATTTTTTTATTCTTCCATTTTTCCCTACCTTTGCAGCCAATTATGGCAATAGAACAAGCAATTTTCCGGCGCACAGAACTGCTGTTAGGCAAGAAAACAGTAGAGCTGACAGGACAGAAGCGCGTTATCATCTTCGGTGTAGGCGGCGTGGGCTCATGGTGTGCAGAGAGCCTGGTGCGCAGCGGCATCCGCCAGCTCACCATCGTCGACTCCGACCGCGTGTGCATCACCAACATCAACCGCCAGCTGATGGCCACCACGAAGACCGTCGGTCAGGTAAAGGTTGAGGCACTGAAAGAGCGGCTGCTCACCATCAATCCCGCGGCAGAGATTACTGCTTTGCAGAAAATCTTTACGGAGGAAACAACTGCCGACTTCTGCCTTGACAGCTACGACTACATCATCGACGCCATCGACTCGCTGAAGGACAAAGCCCTGCTCATCCTTCTGGCCTGCCAGACCAAAGCCCGATTCTTTTCGTCCATGGGGGCTGCTCTGAAGATGGACCCCACAAAGATTCAGGTGGCTGAGTTCTGGAAAGTCAAGGGCGATCCCTTGGCCCGTGCCCTCCGCAACCACTTCAAGAAGCAGAAGCAGTTTCCCAAACGCAAGTTCCAATGCGTCTTCAGCGACGAGCTCTTACAGAATCGCGGCCATAATGCCACCTGCGGCACCGAACAGTGTATGTGTCCCAAAGCCCAGCACGGCCCCGGCGACCCCACACTGCTGAACCACGAGTGGTGCTCGTCGAAAGCACAGATTAACGGTACCCTCGCCCACATCACCGCCATCTTCGGTTTCATGCTGGCAGGCCTGGTCGTTCAGGACATCGCCAGCAGGCTTTGAATCACACCGCGCGCCAGCAAGTAGAGTATCATGGAGAGCCACAGGCCGTGGTTGCCCATGATGCTGATTGTAATCGTGGCGCTGACGAAAAAGACGAGGGCGGCAACGGCTGAGGAAAGTAGCATGCCGCGGGTCTGCGTGGTACCGATGTAGAGGCCGTCCCAGATAAAGGCAGCAACGCCCGCCGCGGGAATGAGGTAGGCCCACCAGACGTAGTCGCGGGAAGCGTCGACAACCGTGGGTTCGTCGGTCAGCAATTGCAAGAACGGCGTCCCGCCAACGACGTAGACGGCAGTGAAGAGCAACGTCATCAGTGCACCCCAGCCAAACAGCCGTCTGACAACGTCGCGGTAAGCAGTCATATCCCCGGCACCCCAGTAGCGGCCCCCCAAGGCTTCGCCCGCATAGGCAAAGCCGTCCATGACGTACGAGAAGAGCAAGTAGAGCTGCATCAACAGCGTATTGACAGCCAGGATGGTAGCACCCTGACGAGCACCGGCTGAGGTGAAGTAGAGGTTGACAGCCACGAGGCAGAGCGTGCGGAGGAAAATGTCCGTGTTGAGCGAGAGAGGAAGTATAGGGGTGCGAGAGGAAGGTGCGGGGGTACGAGAGCGAGAGAGAATGGACGGGAAATGGCGGGCGTAGTGGTGACGCCAGAGAACGACGGCAGTCAGCAGACCGGCATACTGGGCAATGACGGTGCCGAAGGCCACACCCTCGACTCCCAGTCCCGCGCCATACACCAGCAGTAGCGAGGCAATGATGTTGACCACGTTCTGCAGGATGCTGACGACCATGGGCGTGCGCGTGTTCTGCATGCCGATGAACCAGCCGCTGAGGGCGTAGAGCAACAGCGTGGCCGGAGCACCCCATACGACGATGCGGAAGTAGACGCCGACCCACGGCCGGACATCGGCCGTAGGAGCGATGAGCCACGTCATCAGCATGTAGAGGGGCCACTGCAACAGCAGTATCAGCAGGGCGACGGCAGCCGCCAGCCCGGTCGAGCTGACCAGAATGCGCCCTGCGCCGTCCATGTCGCGGCGTCCGCGGGCCTGAGCCGTCGTACCACTCGTGCCCATACGCAGGAATCCGAAGAGCCAGTAGACGAGGTTGAAAATCATGGAGCCCACGGCAATGGCACCGATGTAGACCGCCGAACCCATATGGCCCACGATAGCCGTGTCGACCAGTCCCAACAGCGGTACGGTGATGTTGGTGACGATGGCCGGAAGGGCTATTTGGAGTATCTGATGGTCGCGATTCTTCATTTCCGCTGGCAAAGATAGTGATTTTTATCGAGAAAAAAGAGTTTTTCTTTTGTATTTCGCTCACTTATTCGTATCTTTGCACGAAAACTTAAAGCATCACTACTATGGAGATCAAAAACAATAAGTCGGCATGGGCCGCACTGGCCACGCTGGGTGTGACGGCTGTAGCCGCCGGAGCAACCGCTTTCGTCAAGATTCGCGAAAAACGCAAAGAGCAGCGTCAGGCTGCCGAACAGGAGGGTACTACGCGATTGAGTGCTGAGCAGCAAATGGTTTACAATGAAGCCATCAGGACGTTTTTGACGCTGAACGATCGCATCTACGAACTGCGCCGCCACCGCGAGGCGCTGCAACCACTCATCAGCTGGCTGGCCACGAATGGCGAAAAGCCTGAGGTGAACAATTCCGACGACGACATCAAGCATCTGGCCGACGACATCGAACGGTTCCTCATCGTGCAGGTTCCGTTTATCAATGCCTGCCTGAACTGCATCGGCGACCCGCAGCTGAGCTATTCCGACTACGTTCGCGGCGCTGTGGGCGGCATGTTCGACGATATTCTCGACGAGGAGCCTACGGGTGCCCAAGTGGAGAAAGGCCAGAAGATAGCCTATGTGCTCCGGCTCGGTTACTGTTTCCCTGAATCAAAATTAGCCCCGACTCCCGTAAAAGCTATCGTACTGGTATGATTAACCAACAACTATTAAATCCTAAGAGCATCGCCATCATTGGCGGTTCAAACAATGTGCACAAGCCCGGCGGTGCCGTCGTGCGCAATTTGCTTAGCGGCGGCTATCAAGGTACGCTGCGCATCGTAAATCCGAAAGAAGACGAGGTGCAGGGCATCAAGGTGTTCCACGACGCTCGGGAACTGCCGCCTACGGAGCTGGCCATCCTCGTTGTGGCAGCCAAATACTGTCCGGAATACGTGGAACTGCTGGCCAAGGAGAAGCAGACGCGCGCATTCATCATCATTTCGGCTGGTTTCAGCGAGGAGACGAAGGCTGGCGGCGAGCTTGAGCAGAAAATCCTGGACATCTGCCAGCAATATGGTGCCGCGCTCATTGGCCCCAACTGCATCGGACTGTTGAACCGCAACCACCATTCGGTGTTTACCAAACCTATTCCCAATCTGAATCCGAACGGCGTCGACTTCATCAGCGGTTCCGGCGCGACAGCGGTCTTCATTCTGGAGAGTGCTGTCATCAAGGGACTGCAGTTCAACAGCGTGTGGAGCATTGGCAACGGCAAGCAGATTGGCATCGAGGACGTGTTGCAATATATGGACGAGCACTTCAATGCTGACACCGACTCGAAAGTTAAGCTGCTCTATATCGAAAACATCTCGAATCCCGACAAACTGCTGTTCCATGCCGGATCGCTGATTCGCAAGGGATGCAGGATAGCAGCCATCAAGGCCGGAGCCTCGGAGAGCGGTTCGCGGGCTGCGTCAAGTCATACGGGAGCCATTGCCTCCAGCGACTCGGCCGTCGAGGCACTGTTTCGCAAGGCAGGCATCGTGCGTTGCTTCTCACGCGAAGAGCTGACCACGGTAGGCTGCATTTTCACGCTGCCCGAACTGAAGGGCAAGAATTTTGCCATCGTGACGCACGCCGGCGGTCCTGGCGTCATGCTGACCGATGCGCTGTCGAAGGGCGGTCTGAACGTCCCCAAGATTGAAGGTCCCGAAGCCGACGAGCTGAAGACGAAACTCTTCCCAGGGTCGGCAGTTGCCAACCCCATCGACATTCTTGCCACAGGAACTGCCGAACAACTGGGCATTGCCATCGACTATTGCGAACAGCACTTCAAGGACATCGACGCCATTGCCGTCATTTATGGCACGCCGGGACTGACACAGCTTTACGAAGCATACGAGGTGCTGCACCAGAAGATGCTGACATGCCGGAAGCCCATCTTCCCCATCCTGCCGAGTCTGCATACCGCAGGCCCTGAGGTGGCCGAATTCCTGCAAAAGGGTCACGTCAACTTCAGCGACGAAGTGACGCTGGCCACGGCACTCTCGCAAATTATGCGCACGCCCAAGCCAGCCCCATCGGAACTGGAACTCTATGGGGTCGACGTGCCAAAGATTCGTGACACCATCTATCGCGAGATTAATCGTCTGAAGTTCGAAGGCATCGAGAGTGGTTATCTGTCTCCCGACGTTGTACGCGAGTTACTGGAATGTGCAGGCATACCGATGGTTCCTGAAAAGGTGTCGACATCGAAGGAAGAACTGACAGCCTTTGCCAATCAGGTTGGCTATCCCGTCGTTGCCAAGGTCGTCGGACCTGTTCACAAGAGCGATGTGGGCGGCGTGACGCTCAACATCCGTACTGCCGAACACCTGGCGCTGGAGTTCGACCGCATGATGAGCATCAAGGACGCTACAGGCGTGATGGTGCAGAAGATGCTGAAGGGCACCGAGCTCTTTATCGGTGCCAAGTACGAACAGCGCTTCGGACACGTGGTACTCTGCGGGCTGGGCGGCATCTTCGTCGAGGTGCTGAAGGACGTATCGTCAGGTTTGGCACCGCTAAGCTACGCGGAAGCCTACTCCATGATTCACTCGTTGCGCGGCTATAAGATCATAAAAGGTACGCGCGGACAACAGGGCATCAACGAACAGAAGTATGCCGAAATCATTGTCCGACTGTCGAGCCTGCTGCGCTTTGCAACGGAAATCAAGGAGATGGACATCAATCCGCTATTGGCCGACGAACAGAACGTCGTAGCCGTGGATGCCCGAATACTGATTGAAAAATCCGTGTAATCCGCGCCGTTAGAATTAAAGGAAGCCCTGATGACGCAGGGCTTCTTTTAGCCCCTCAGACATGGCCTCGTTGTCGGCCTTGGTATAGCGGATATCCGTAAATATCTGCGCCAAGGTCTGCTTATGGTTGATCTCCACAAAATGCTGGTTCTCGGGCAGTTGCTCCTTCGGTCCATAGAAAGCGTCGATGTCGGCAGCCGTGGGCTCGCGGTAGGTCTCGTCGTGCACAAAACTCTCCAAGGGCAGGCGGTCCGACAGGGCAGGCGTCTCGGCAGGCCAGCCAATGGTCAGCGTAGCCACAGGCATCACCAGTCGCGGCAACTGCAGAGCCTCGATAATCTGCATGGGCTGATAGACGGTAGTGCCCAGATAGCAGTAGCCCAGCCCTTCTTCGTCCATCAGGCAGCACAGCGTCTGCGTGTAGAGCAGTGCGTCGATGGCCGCGTTCTGATACGACAGGAAATTGTCGTAGCCGGGCTGAGCCTGCCGCTCCTCACACCAGCGCGTAGTACGATGGAAATCGGCGCAGACGGTCAGCACCACGGGTGCCTCCGTCACCATTTGTTGGTTGAAGTGTGCTGGCGCCAGGCGCTGCTTCATCGCTGCCGAGCGCGTCACCACCACGCTGTAGAGCTGCAAGTTGCCCATGGTTTGTGTACGACTGGCCTCGCTAAGCAGGCGGTTCAACAAGGCCTCGCTGACGGGCTCTTGGCTGTATTTTCGGATAGTCCGACGGGTTTCTAAGTTCTTCATGGCGACAAAGGTACGAAAAAATTTGGAAATTCGCTCACTTATTCGTATCTTTGTAGCCAATAATTGCAAATTTAATAACTATGGAACATCAACTATTGATTGACATTTGTGGCTGGATAGCCACGTTCGGTCTCATTTTCGGCTATCTGCCACAGGCCATCCAAACCATCCGCACGCGCAACACCGACGGCATATCGCTGCCGGGCTTCATCTCTATGGCCGTGGGCTGCGCTGCCTTCGTGGTGCAGGGATTCCTGACGGGCAACTACTATCTGATGCTGACCAACCTGATTACCTGTACGTGCAGCGTTATCATCTTTGCTATCAAGATGAAGAACGATTATGGGAAGAGGGGAGAGGTAAGAGGTAAGAGGTGAGAGGTAAGAAGTAAGAGACCGACAAAACGGCAGGGAGTTCTGCCGTTTTGTCGGCTTTTGCGTTCTCGGCATGCTATTTGTCCGCCTGTTAGCAAAAAGAACAATTAAAACAGGAGGACAAAACTATGACATTAGACAAATTCACAATCAAAGCTCAGGAGGCCGTACAGCAGGCAGTGAACACCGCACAACTGAACGGCCAGCAGGTCATCGAGCCTGTACACCTGTTGAAAGGTATCTTGGAGAAGGCGAAGGACGTCACCAACTTCATCTTCCAGAAACTCGGCGTCAATGCCCAGCAAATAGAAACGCTGGTAGATCAGGAAATCAAGCATCTGCCACGCGTACAGGGCGGACAGCCGTATCTCTCAAACGACAGCAACAATGTACTGCTGCGTGCACAGGAGCAAGCACAGCGGATGGGCGACGAGTTCGTTTCGTGTGAACCCATCTTATGGGCTCTGCTTATGGTCAGCTCTACGGCCTCGCGCATCATGAAGGATGCGGGCTGCACGGAGAAGGACATGCAGCAGGCCATTCAGGAACTGCGCCAAGGACAGAAAGTGCAGTCGCAGTCGGCCGACGACAACTATCAGTCGTTGGAAAAGTACGCCAAGAATCTGGTGGACATGGCCCGGCAGGGCAAGCTCGACCCCGTCATTGGCCGCGACGACGAGATTCGCCGACTGTTGCAGATTCTGAGCCGACGCACCAAGAACAACCCGATACTGCTGGGCGAACCCGGCACAGGTAAGACGGCCATCGTCGAGGGACTGGCAGGCCGAATAGTGCGTGGCGACGTGCCCGAAAACCTGAAGGACAAGCAGCTCTACTCGCTCGACATGGGTGCACTGGTAGCCGGTGCAAAGTACAAGGGTGAGTTCGAAGAGCGACTGAAGTCGGTCATCAACGAGGTGACGAAGGCCGAGGGCCGCATCATCCTGTTCATCGACGAAATCCACACGCTGGTTGGTGCAGGCGGTGGCGAGGGCGCCATGGACGCCGCCAACATTCTGAAGCCCGCACTGGCTCGTGGCGAACTGCGTGCCATCGGTGCCACGACGCTGAACGAGTATCAAAAGTACTTCGAGAAGGACAAGGCCCTGGAGCGCCGTTTCCAGACCGTCATGGTCGACGAGCCCGACGAACTGTCAGCCATCTCGATTCTGCGTGGTCTGAAGGAGCGCTACGAGAACCACCACAAGGTGCGTATTCAGGACGATGCCTGTATCGCTGCCGTCCAACTGTCGGAGCGATATATCAGCGAGCGTTTCCTGCCCGATAAGGCCATCGACCTGATGGACGAGGCTGCCGCCAAGCTGCGCATGGAGCGCGACTCGGTGCCCGAGGAGCTGGACGAGATCATCCGTCGCCGTGCCCAGTTAGAGATAGAGCGCGAGAGCATCCGCCGCGAAAATACTACGGGAAGCGGTTTTGCCGCTTCCCCCTCCTCCGGCACTGCGGGAAGCGCTTCCCCCGCTTCCGAAAAGCTCTCCCTCATGGAAAAGCAGATAGCCGAACTGCGCGAGCAGGAGACCCAGATGCGCGCCCAGTGGGAGAGCGAGAAGGGCCTCTCCGACAAGTACCAGCAGGTGAAGGAGAGCATAGAGCAGCTGAAGTTCGAAGCCGAGCGCGCCGAGCGCGAGGGCAACTACGGCCGCGTGGCTGAGATACGCTACGGCCTGCTGAAGCAGAAAGAAGAGGAGCTGAACGCGCTGCAGGCGCAACTGAAAGCCTCGCCGCGAGGAGGACTGGAGGGCGCCGTCACGGCCGACGATATAGCCGAGGTGGTAAGCCGATGGACAGGCATACCCGTGACGCGTATGATGCAGAGCGAACGCGAGAAACTGCTCCACCTCGAGGAGGAACTGCACAAGCGTGTCATCGGACAGAACGAGGCCATCACAGCCGTGTCGGATGCCGTGCGCCGTTCGCGCGCAGGGCTGCAGGACCCCAAGCGACCTATCGCATCGTTCATCTTCATGGGTACCACGGGCGTGGGTAAGACCGAGCTGGCCAAGGCTCTGGCTGAATACCTGTTCAACGACGAGACGATGATGACGCGTATCGACATGTCGGAATATCAGGAGAAGCACACCGTCTCCCGACTCATCGGTGCACCTCCGGGATACGTCGGCTACGATGAGGGCGGACAACTGACGGAGGCCGTGCGCCGCAAACCATACTCTGTGGTGCTGTTCGATGAGATAGAGAAGGCCCATCCCGATGTGTTCAACATCCTGCTGCAGGTACTCGACGACGGACGGCTGACCGACAACAAGGGACGGGTGGCTGACTTCAAGAATACCATCATCATCATGACCTCGAACGCCACGCGTGAGCAACTGCGCGTGGTCATGCGACCCGAGTTCCTCAACCGTATCGACGAGATCATCACCTTCCAGCAGCTCTCCAAGGACGAAGTGTCGCAGGTGGTACGCCTGCAGCTGGAGCGCGTCAAGAAGATGTTGGAGCCGCAGGGCTTCACGCTACAGGTCACCGACCATGCCGTCGCTTGGCTGGCCGACGAGGGCTACGACCCCGAGATGGGAGCCCGTCCGGTGAAGCGTGCCATCCAGCACTATGTGCTCAACGACCTCTCCAAGAAACTCTTGGCCGACGAGGTCACGCGTGACAAGCCCATCATCATCGATGAGTTCGGCGAAGGGCTCGTCTTTAGAAATTGATGATTGAGAATTACTGCATCTCCAGTATCTGCGGCATCTTCGACCACGACTTGGCGTCACGATAGTTGCCGCGTGCACCCTTCGGGACATACACCTTCAAGGCGTTCAATACGACGTTCTTGAAGGTGCTGTGCGTTATGGAGGGGGGCAGCGGTGCATACGATATGAGCTCACGCAGTGACACGCACTTCGTGAAGGCATTGCCGCCAATCTTCTTCAGCGCGGCAGGCAACTCCAGGTGATACAGCGCACTGCACTCGCGGAAGGCAGCACTGCCTATCGACGTGCAGGCGGCAGGGATGGCTATCGTGGTCAGCGACACACATTTCTCAAAGGCATTGTCGCCGATGCTGGTCACCGAGATAGGTATGTTGATGGTGGTCAGCGTGGCGCACTGCTCGAAGGCATTGTCGCCGATGCTCTTCACCGAGATGGGCAGCACGACGACGCGCAGCGAGTGGCAGTAGCGGAACACGTCGCTCTCTATCTTGTCGATGAATCCCTGTATGTACACGCTGTCCAGCGAGGCACAGTTCTCAAACGTGTCGCTGCCCATCTGTTTCACCAGGTTGGGTATGTATATCTGTTTCAGCGAGGCGCACTCCTCGAAGGCATGGTCGTGGATGCGCGTCAGACCCTCAGGCAGGTCGATGCCCGTCAGCGACTTGCACTCAAAGAAAGCACGTGTGCCGATGGTCTTCACCGTCGAAGGCAGCGTCACCGACTGCAGGTTGGTACAGCCGGCAAACATCTCGTCGCCCACCTCGTTCAGGTTGCCGTCTATGCTCACCGAAACCAAGCCGCTGCAGTCCTGAAAGGCATTGTTGCCTATGCGCGAGGCATGCTCTATCTCTACCGTGGCCAGCGACATGCACCCCTTGAAGGCATCGCTACCTATGCGTGTGGCCGTAGCCATCTCGATGCTGCGCAGGTTGGTGCAGTTCTCAAAGGCATTGTTGCCGATGATGCTGATGGCGTCGGGCATCTGTATCGACTCCAGGCTGATACAGCCCTTGAAGGCTTCGTTGCCGATGCTGCTCACCGTCTCGGGCAGTTGCATCACCTTGATGCGTTCGCAACCCAGGAAGGTGGCGTTCTCTATGCGGTTGATGTTGGCTTCGAGGTTCACCTTGTCCAGCGACGTGCAGTTGTAGAAGGCGTAGGCACCAATGCTGGTCACGGCATCGCCGATGTCTACCGACGTGATGCTGCGGCAACCGTCGAAGGCATGCTTGCCGATGGTGGTCAGTGCCACGGGCAGCTTCAGGTCGGTCAGCGCCAGGCAGCCGTTGAAGGCATAGTCGTTGATGACCGCCGTCTCGTCGGGGATGACAATCTCCTTCAGGCTGACGCATCCACTGAAGCAGCTGCGGCTGATGCCTGGCGTGGCCTTGGGCATGATGATGCGCTCCAGGGCCTTGCAGTTCAGGAACATCGCTGCAGGCAGCATGTCGGCAGCCGTGCGGAAGTTGCCTTTGCCCTCCACGATGGTAGCCTCCGACAGGTCGAGCTCCGTCAGCACCGTCTCGTTGCTTTTCTTGGCTTTCAACCTGTTGGTGATGAGCTGGATGACGCGCAGGTCGCTGCCATTGAGCGGACCGCAGATCTTCAGGCTCGACATGGTGTAGCGTATGCTGTCGGGCAACTGCTGTCCCAGTAGTCCTACCGAGTCGACGGTGACCGTCAACTGCTGTCCGAAGACGGTTGCCAACTGGCAGAGTGTCAGTGATAAAGCTATAATCAGTCGTTTCATATTCCGTATGGTTGTAGTCATTACTTTTATTTGGCTGTAGTCAGTGAGCTGCGCTTCGTGCGGTGGTAGCTGCGATAGTCGTCCAGCTCTATCTCCACGTCGGGCTCTTCCAGCATGCCTGTACGCGGCAGGCGGAATTTCATGTAGCGGATGTTCAGCCCGCGGGCTATCCACATCGACTCGTAGTAGGTCTGAATAGCTGCTGCTTCTGAGAACTGCGTGTTCCCTGAAGGTTCTGCGTAGAGGTTCTCGGTCTTCACAATGACGGGCAGCTGGTTCTTCTCTACCATATAAGAGGTATAGGTGAACAGGAAGTTGGAGTCGGTCTTCAGGTGGATGATGCCGCCGTCGATCAGAAACCGGCGGTAGCGCTCCATGAAGTAGGTCGACGTCAGGCGCTTGCGCGGATTCTTCATCTGCGGGTCGCTGAAGGTCAGCCATATCTCGTTCACCTCGTCCTCTGCGAAGAATCGGTCTATAATCTCGATGTTCGTGCGCAGGAAGGCTACGTTGCCCAGCCCTTCCTTCAGGGCCTGCGTGGCTCCCGTCCACATGCGGGCACCCTTGATGTCTACACCGATGAAGTTCATCTGCGGGTAGCGCTTGGCCAGCTCTACGGTATATTCGCCCTTGCCGCATCCCAGCTCGAGCACGATGGGGTTCTGGTTCTTGAAATATTGTTCATGCCAGTGGCCGCGCATGTCGAACACCACCTGCTCCATGACCGAGAAGGGGTACTGAAACACGTTGGCGTAGGTGTCCATGTCGGCAAATTTGGCCAGTTTTCCTTTGCTCATCTGTTTTCTGATATGTATATAATGCCGTGCAAAGGTACAAAAAATGTTTCTGAATCCGTAATTTTGCCCTAATATTTTAAAAATCTTTGAACAATGCTTTGCAATTTATAGGATTTTATGTACTTTTGCAAGCAAAAGTTTACAAACAGAAAGAAGATTATGGAGAGATACAGAGCATTACCTCAACTGGGTTTGGTTGAGGCCGTCAAGCTGGCGGCAGGCCGTTTGACAGATTTTGGAGGACGCAGCCGCCGTTCGGAGTTTTGGTGGTGGATGGCAGTGATCATGATTGTCAAGGTGGCCTTGGCCTTCTTCCTGCCTGCCCATTTCGTCGTTCCTGCCTTGATCATCGACATCCTGGTCATGGGTTGTGCGCTGAGCGTCACGGCCCGCCGGCTGCAGGATGCCGGCTACAATGCCTTCTGGGTTTACCTGAGCTATGCCCTGGGCATCGCCACGTCTATCTTCCAGGTGACGGGCAAGATGGTGGAATTTCTCAAGGACTATCGTGACATGATAGAGCGCTATGGCACGAATATCAAGGAGGCGCAGGTGCAACCGCTGGTGGAGGAGTATGCTGGCACGCTGACCATCTACGGCGGGTTGATGCTGGCATGGGGCATCTCGTCGCTCGTCGTCGTCATCCTCTGTCTGCTGGACAGTAAGCCGACGCCTACCAAGCACGGTCCCTCACCCAAATACATCGTGGAGAACGACTCGTCGAACGAAGTGAATACCGCGGATTCTTCTCTTGAATAAACCACGAATTGACACGAATACATCTCTTTGAAATAACCACGAATTGACACGAATTTTCACGAATTATTTCGATAATGAAATATAAATTCGTGTCAATTCGTGTCAATTCGTGGTCGTCAGGAGATTGAAGACCAATTCGTGGTCGTCAGAAGATATCTCAGTCCTTGAAGACCGTCACGCGGAATGTCAGCGTCGAGTTCATTTCCAGCGGGTTGAAGCCGTCCAGGTCCTGGATGATGAAGGTTACCAGCCCTGTCTCCCATTCAAAGCGGATGTTCTCGGGCACAATCATCGTCGACGTGTTGCCGTCCTCGTCCTGAACCTCTATCATCAGCGGATAGGCGTAGGGCAGGGGACACCACGCTCCCAGGTTCTTCTCCTGGTTGTAGATGCTCCATACCTCGGCCACTACCGTACCGTTCTTCTCCACGTCGGCAGTGATGTCGCTGTTGTTGAACGTTGCGTACAGGTAATTGTCCTCGCCTGGATTGATGTCGCCCTCACGCCGTTCCCAGTCATTTGCATTGACGGTATAGGTGTGCGTCAGCATCTGCGGACCGTTGTAGTGCTCTTCTGTGATGTACTCTTCTGTGATGTACTCCTTGGTACATCCTGTGGATAGGGCAGCGATGGCCAGCATGGCTGCGAAAACCTTTAAGTGCTTCATTCCGTTTGTGTCTTTTTCTTTGTGTTTGAGATGTCTGTTATTCTATGACGACACGCGTCCATCCGTGCTTGTCCTCGATGGTGCCGTACTGTATGCCGCGCAGCGTCTCGTAGAGCTTGCGCGAGATGGGGCCAGGCTCTGCACCGAAGTCATAGCGCTTGCCGGTGTCCAGGTCGTCAATGTATGAGATGGGGCTGATGACGGCTGCCGTACCGCAGGCACCGGCCTCCTCAAAGGTCTCCAGCTCTTCCTCAGCGATGGGGCGACGCTCCACCTTCAGGCCCAGGTCTTCGGCTATCTGCATCAGCGAGCGGTTGGTGATAGAGGGCAGTATGCTGGTCGACTTCGGCGTGACGTACGTGTTGTTCTTGATGCCGAAGAAGTTGGCAGCGCCGCACTCGTCGATGTATTTCTTCTCCTTGGCGTCGAGGTAGAACTCGCTGGCGTAGCCCTTGTCGTGGGCGATGGTGTGAGCCAGCAGCGATGCGGCATAGTTGCCGCCCACCTTATATTTACCTGTGCCGAGAGGAGCCGAACGGTCAAAGTCGCGTGTGATGGCGTAGGGGTTACTCTGGAATCCACCCTTGAAGTAGGGGCCTACCGGCGTGACGAAGATGAGGAACATGTAGTCCTTCGAAGGTGATACTCCCACCTGAGCACTGGTGCCGATGAGCAGCGGCCGCAGGTAGAGCGTGGCACCGCTCTCGTAGGTAGGTATCCACTCTTGGTTCAGACGCACCACCTTCTCGCACATCTCGATGAAGAGGTCGGTGGGAACGGGAGCCATGCAGATGCCGTGAGCCGTCTGCTGTAGGCGCTCGGCATTGGCATCGGGACGGAAGAGACGAATCTTGCCGTCAGGGCAGCGATAGGCCTTCAGGCCCTCGAAGCCTTCCTGTCCGTAGTGCAGGCAGGCGGCGGCCATGTGCATTCTGATATACTCGTCCGAGCATACCTCTATTTCTCCCCACTTGCCGTCGCGATAGTAGCAACGGACGTTGTAATTGGTCTTAATGTAACCAAAGGGCAAATTGCCCCAATCCAAGTCTTTCATTTTCTGTATTTTATTAGTTAACAAATCCTTGTTCGTCATTTTTTGTCCATCGGTTTATCCAAAGGCACACAGCTATTGCTGCAATAGCCCAAAAACCTAAAAACAAGTAGAACTCTATTTCAAAACTCATAATCTTAGTATTTTTTTATTGCGACATAATATGCATAAGCACCTGAGGCAATCAAGATGACAGCAATTAAACCTCCAATGATTAAGAGACCGCTTTTGTTGATTTCCATATCCATGATGCTTCCGAGGATAACTCCAGCAAATACTAACTTTGCTAAGTCAAGCACAAACTTACTGATTTCCTTCAGAGCTTCTTTCTTCTCACTGTTGGTGATGTACTCCTTGCGTTTCTTTTGATTCATAGGGCAAAGGTAGCAATTTTTTTTCATTTGCCAATGTTTTTATCGGAAAAAAGCAAGATTTTCTTCTTTTTTTCTTTGATTGGTCGCAAAAAACAAAGTAGGCATCTACTGCTGGTCTTGTTCGGCCTGTATTTTCGATATTTCAGCCTCTGCCTTCGACAGCTTGTCCTTGCAGAGCTTGATGAGTCGCTGTGCAGTCTTCAGCTGGGCAGCGATTTCGTCTATGTCGTATTCGTCGTTTTCCAGTTTGCGCACGATGTCGTGCAACTGTGCGTAAGCCTCTTCGTATTTCTGTTCCTTGTTCATTGTATGATGGATTTGATGGTTCCTTTTGATAATCGGGTCTCTATCTCGTCGCCTGTCTGCACCTGTCGGGCATCCTTCACGACGTGTCCGTCTTTCAGCGTGATGCTGTAGCCGCGTTTCAGCAGCAGCGAGGGGTCGAGCATCTTGACTTTCTCGCTCATCAGCTCCAGCCGGTGCTTCTCTTGCGTCAGCCGCCGGTCAGCCAGCAGGGGTATGCGCTGTGCGAGGGTGTCGATGCGGGTATGCTGGCGGGTCATGATGACCGTCAGCAGGTGGGGGAGCGAACTCTGCAGGTTGCCCAGCTGTGCCTTGAGGGTCGACAGCTTCAGCTGCGTGTAGCGGGTGATGCGTTGCTGGGCATCGGTCAGCGTGTCGAGCACCTGCTTCAGATTGTCTATCAGCAGGGCTGCCGCTGCCGTTGGTGTCTTGACGCGCGTATGGCTCACCATGTCGAGCACACATTCATCGCGGTCGTGGCCGATGCCGGTGATGATGGGTATGGGAAACTGTGCCACGTTCTCTGCCAGTGCCAACGTGTCGAAGCCCGACATGTCGGCAGTCGCGCCGCCACCTCGGATGATGGCCACGCAGTCGTAGTTGTCTATCTGCCGGTAGATGCTGTCGAGTGCTGCTATGATGCTCTGCTCCACCTGTTCGCCCTGCATGATGGCAGGGAAGAGGCGGGTGGAGAAGTGAAATCCATACTCGTTGTCGCGCAGTTGGGCCGAGAAGTCGCCGTAGCCGGCTGCCGTCTCGCTTGAGATGACGGCGATATGTTGGCAAAACAGGGGCAGGCGGAGTGATTTCTGCAGGTCGAAGACGCCCTCTTCCTTCAGCTGGCGTATGATGTCCTGACGCCTCTTGGCCATGTCGCCTAAGGTGTAGGTGGCGTCGACGTCGGTCACTATCCATGAGAAACCGAAGGCCTCGTGGAACTGCGGGTACACCTTCAGACGTACCTTCATGCCAGCACGCAGCGCCTGACCGGTGGTACGCAGGAAGTACGGCTCCACCATCGACCATGTGGAGCGCCAGCATTTGGCCGATGCGCGGGCTATGGGCGTGTTGGTCTGCTCCTCCTTCTGCACCAGTTCCATGTAGCAGTGTCCCCTCGACTCGCGTACCTCTGATAGTTCTGCTTCTACCCAGTACTCGTTCGTCAGCTCTGCCTCGATGGTCAGTCGTACCAACGCGTTCAGTTCGTATAGAGAATAGGTTTCTTTATTCATTGTTCTCTTACCTCCTTCAATGGCGGAAGCAAATTATTCACTTTTCATTTTTCCCTTTTCCCTTTTCCCTTTTCCCTTTTCACTTTTACCTTTTCCCTTTCAGATGTGCTTTCCAGAAGTCGGGCACACCATATCCGAAGATGTTGTCAGGAGCGTCGTGCCGGTCACCGCTCTGACGTACCAGCTCCATAATCTCGTAGGCCGTCTTCTCCGTCAAGCTCTGCCACAGGCAAGCCACAAGTCCGCAGGTGATCGGCGTAGAGAACGATGTGCCCATGTCGTGGTTGATGGCACCATGACCGGATATCAGCGTGGCCGGCGACCCTTGGGCCACGACGTCGGGCTTCATGCGTCCGTCTTGCGAGGGACCTACGCTCGAGAACGAGGCTATCTTGCCTTCCTCGTTGACTGCCCCCACGGTGAGTATGTCGCGGGCATCGGCCGGCACGCCTATCTTCTTCCACGATCCCATGCCGGAGTTGCCTGCCGAGTTGCAGAGGATGATGCCCTTCTGTGCCAGCATCGAGGCCGATCGTGACACAAACGATGTCTGTCCGTCCAGGTCGCGCAGGCGGTAGTCGCCCCGTCCCTTGTCATACTCGTAGTATCCCAGCGATGAGTTGATGACGTCGGCACCCACCGAGTCGGCAAACTCGGCCGCCATCGTCCAGTAGTCTTCCTCTACGGGCTGTTCCGAGGCATTGTCCTCCGAGCGTAGCAGCCAGTAGCTGGCGTCAGGCGCGGTGCCGATGATGACCTCGGGCACGTAGGCGGCCATCGCTGAGAATACCTTCGTGCCGTGGTCTATGTCGTGGAAGTGCCCCTTGTCAGCCACGAAGTTGCGCGTACCTACGACCTTGGCATGCTGCAGGGCAGGTATCTGGTCGTAGTTCTGGAATCCGCCGTCCAGTATGGCAATGGTCATGCCGTTGCCGCGAAAGCCAGCCTCGTGCAGCCGGCGTCCGTTGAGCATGTCTATCTGGTGGTTGGCGCAGCCATAGGGATCGTTCTTCACGGAGTCCCATTCATTGAATGGTCGCCGCAGGTTCCATTTGATGTCATCCTCCTCGCCATTGTGAGGTTTGTCGGGTTTCTCTGGCGATATCCACACGCAGCGGCTCTCGCTGACACAGGTCAGCTGCCCCAGCCGTTGCAGCAGCAGGGTGTCGGCCGAGCGAACCAGCACGGAGTTCTGCCAGCGGCTGGTGCCTATGACTTCGGCTCCCATGACGCGAAACTGCCTGATGTACTTTTCGCTGACGGGCAGGTCGGTCTCATTGACGCTCAACCCCTGCTTCTTACGTCGCTCGATGGCCTTGCGCGACAGGAACTTTTCAGGCTTCTCCACAGAGTAGCGGGTGCCTGCCTTGTCCATGAGCATATACCTATATATATATAAGGTGGGAGCATCAGCCTTCTTCTTGGCTGATACCGACAGGCTCACGGCAAGCATGCAGATGATGGTCAGTATGTGCTTCATCTTTGGTTTCCAGTTATGTTTCGGACGGCAAAGTTACGCATTATTTACCAAAAAGCCAAGGCTTTTGCCCAAAACTTGCATGTTTTGCAGGGTAAAAGAGACTTTTCTTCTTGGCTTTTCATACCGCTTACCGACAGGAAACAGGCAGGTTGCTTATCGTTTGACTTTAGTCAAACACCTGTTTGACTTAAGTCGGACAATAACCTACTACGCTGTTTGATGTTGACAATCGGGCAGCTTTCAGTTGTTGGCTTTAGTCTTTAAACGCGATAAGTGGCTTATTTTTTGGTGGAATCGAAAATCTTTTGTACCTTTGCACGGCATTATGGATACAAAACAAGACAACAGACAGGCCGCCCTGGAGCTGGGACAGAAACCCGTAGGAAGGCTGTTGACGCAATATGCGCTGCCCGCCATCGTCGCGATGACGGCCTCGTCGCTCTATAACATCATCGACCGTGCCTCGATAGGTCAGGTCGTTGGTGCCGATGCCATCAATGGCTTGACCGTGACCTTCCCCTTCATGAACCTCAGTGCAGCCTTTGGCGCCGCCGTGGGGGTAGGGGCTTCGACGTGTATCAGCGTCAAGCTGGGGCAGCGTGACTACAAGACGGCCGAGCATCTGCTGGGCAACACGGTGACGCTCAACGTGTTGGTCGGCCTCGTGTTTATGGTGGTCAGCTTCGTGTTCCTTGACCCTATCCTGCGCTTCTTCGGAGCCAGCGACGTGACGCTGCCCTATGCACGCGAGTTTATGGAGGTCATCCTGGCTGGAAACGTCATCACCCACATGTACTTCGGCATGAACGCCGTGCTGAGGGCTTCGGGCAAACCTCGTCATGCCATGTATGCCACGCTGTTTACCGTGGCGTGCAACATCGTGCTGGTCATCGCCTTCGTGTGGTGGTTCAAGTGGGGCATCCGTGGGGCAGCACTGGCCACTATCACCTCGCAGACGCTGGCGCTATGCTGGCAGATGTGGGTGTTCAGCGACAAGACGGAGCTGCTACACCTGAAACGGGGCATCTATCGGCTGGAGGCCAACCTGGTGAGGAATATCATCAGTATCGGTGTGTCACCATTCTTGATGAACGCTACGGCTTGTGTCATCGTCATCTTCATGAACAACCAGTTCAAGCGCTACGGCGGCGATATGGCTGTCGGCGCCTATGGCATCGCCAATACGATGGGTATGTTGTTCTTCATGTTTGTCATGGGTATCAACCAGGGCATGCAGCCCATCGTGGGTTACAACTTCGGAGCGAAGAAGTTCGACCGCATGATGCGCTGCCTCGGCTACAGCATCCTTGCCGCTACCGGCGTCATGATTGTAGGATGGCTGCTGGCCATGCTCTTCCCTCAGCTCATGGCCCGCATCTTCACCACCGACGACTATCAGATAGCCCTGGCGGCCGACGGCATCAGAATCAACATGGTGCTCTTCCCCCTCATCGGTTTCCAGGCCGTCATCACCAACTTCTTCCAGTGTATAGGCCGTGTGCAGGTCAGCATCTTCCTCTCGCTATCGCGTCAGCTGTTGTTCCTGCTCCCGTTGGTGCTCATCCTGCCCCGCTTCTGGGGGCTCAACGGCGTGTGGTATTCGTTGCCTGCCAGCGACGGTATCGCTGCCGTGGTCACTGCCGTCATCATGTGGAACTATATGAGAAAGATAAAAACCTATGGAGCAACCAGTCATTATTAACGTAGGCAGACAGTTGGGAGCCGGCGGACGTGCCGTGGCCCAGCTGCTGGCAGAGGAATTCAATGCCAGGTTCTTTGACAAGGAGCTGCTGACGCTGGCAGCCAAGGAGAGCGGGTTCGCCCCTGAGTTCTTCGAACAGAACGATGAGCACAAGGGATTCCTGCGGTCGCTCTTCCACCTGCATGCCCCTCATGTGAGCGACAACAGCTTCTATGCCAACAACTTCTCGCAGGAAGGACTGTTCAAGATTCAGAGCGACGCCATCCGCAAGGCAGCCAGTGAGGGCTCGTGTGTCTTTGTCGGACGCTGTGCCGACTATGTGCTGCGTGACTTTCCTCATGTGTTTAATGTATTTGTGACGGCCTCGATGGACTTCCGTATCGATCATGTCGTTGAGCGTCATCAGTGTAGTCGTGAGGAGGCCCGCAAGATGATAGAGAAAGGTGAGGCCGACCGTGCCTCCTATTATAATTATTATACTGGCAAGAAGTGGGGCGCCTCCGAGAGCTACCACCTCTGTGTCGATGCCTCTCTGCTGGGCATCGAATCTACCGCCCGCTTCATCGCCCAGTTCATCAGACAATGCTATCCCACCCGTTAATCCCACTCTCTGCTCATGAAACGAATAGGCATCATCAGCGACACCCACAGCTACTGGGACCCCAAATATCTGCATTACTTTGAACCCTGCGACGAGATTTGGCATGCAGGCGACATCGGCTCAGTCGAAGTAGCTGACAAACTGGCTGCATTCCGACCCTTCCGTGCCGTATGCGGCAACTGCGACGGCGGCGACCTGCGGCTGATGTATCGCGAACTCAACCGGTTCAAGTGCGAGGATGTCGACGTGCTCATCAAGCACATCGGCGGCTACCCCGGCAACTATGATCCCTCGGTGCGGGGCATGCTCTATAGCAATCCGCCACAGCTGTTCATTGCCGGACACTCGCACATCCTCAAAGTGAAATACGACAAGACCCTCAACCTGCTCCATCTCAACCCTGGTGCCGCAGGACTGCAGGGATGGCATAAGGAACGTACGCTGATGCGACTCACCATCGACGGCTCTACGTTCAAAGACCTTGAAGTCATAACACTCTCTGACCCCCTGAAAGAATGGACGAACTAAAAAAATGGCTACCAGAACTGCTCCTCGACACAATAGTTGCCGTGGTTGCTACGTTATTAACATATATAGTGGGACTTGAAAAGACATGGGACGAGGCTTTCCAGACCTTCTTCATCGCCTTTGCCATCATGTTCCTGCTGGGTATCTACAACCGAAGAAAGAATCATAAAAAAGAATAGGCTTATGAAACGTACAATCGTGATTACTGGCGGCGCCGGCTTCATTGGAAGTCATGTGGTGCGCCTGTTTGTGAACAAGTACCCTGAATATCACATCATCAACCTCGACAAACTGACCTATGCCGGCAACCTGGCTAACCTGAAGGACATCGAGGACCGTCCTAACTATGAGTTTGTCAGGATGGACATCTGCGACTTCGAGGCTTTCTACAAGCTGATGCAGGAGAAGCAGGTGGACGGCATCATCCATCTGGCTGCCGAGAGTCATGTCGACCGCTCCATCAAGGATCCCTTCACCTTCGCACAGACCAATGTGATGGGCACGCTCTCGCTGCTGCAGGCTGCCAAGCTCTACTGGGAGAGCCTGCCGGAGAAGTATGAGGGTAAGCGCTTCTACCACATCTCTACCGACGAGGTCTACGGGGCACTCGAACTGACGCACCCTGAGGGCATCGAGCCTCCGTTCACGACGACGGCCTCTTCGGCCGAACATCATCTGGCCTACGGCGACAAGTTCTTCCTGGAGACAACGAAGTACAACCCGCATTCGCCCTACAGCGCATCCAAGGCCAGCAGCGACCACTTCGTGCGTGCCTTCCACGACACTTACGGCATGCCTGTCGTGGTGACCAACTGCTCCAACAACTATGGCCCCTATCAGTTCCCCGAGAATCTGATACCTCACTTCATCAATAACATCCGCCACCGCAAGCCGCTGCCTGTCTACGGCAAGGGCGAGAATGTGCGCGACTGGCTCTTCGTCGAAGACCATGCACGGGCCATCGACCTGATTTTCCATAAGGGCAAGATAGCCGATACTTATAATATCGGTGGTTTCAACGAGTGGAAGAACATCGACATCGTAAAGGTGCTCATCAAGACGACCGACCGTCTGCTGGGTCGCAAGGAGGGTGAGGATATGGATCTCATCACCTACGTCACCGACCGTGCCGGCCACGACCTGCGCTATGCCATCGACTCGTCGAAGCTGCAGCGTGAGCTGGGATGGGAGCCTTCGCTCCAGTTCGAGGAGGGCATCGAGAAGACTGTCCGCTGGTATCTCGACAACCAGGAGTGGCTCGACAATGTCACCAGTGGCGACTACCAGAAGTACTACGAGAATATGTATGCCAACCGCTAACGTCCCCCGTATGTTGCGATACTATCGCAACTCTAAGATATGGAAAAACTGAACCCCATCATCATAGACTTGCCAAAGGTGACTGACCCCCGCGGCAACCTGACGTTTGCCGAGGGCGACGGCCTTGTGCCTTTCGACATCAAGCGCGCCTACTGGGTCTACGATGTGCCGGCAGGCGAGAGTAGGGGAGGCCATGCCCACAAAAGGCTCAAGCAGTTGGTGGTGGCACTCAGCGGGTCGTTTCATGTCACGCTCGACAATGGCTTCGAGCGCAGGACGATATTGCTCAATCATCCTTGGCAGGCACTGCTCATCGAGACCAACGTATGGCGGACGCTTGACGATTTCTCCTCTGGGGCCGTCTGCATGGTACTGGCTTCCGAGCATTACGATGCCGATGACTATATTGAGGATTATGACGAGTTCCTGGCCTATGTCAAGGCAAATCGTAAATAGTGAATGGTCTAATTGTAAATTCTATTGGTGTTTGAAGTAAGACGATATCATCCAGCGCAGGCCGACGAATGGAACCGTTTCGTGGCTGAGTCAAAGAATGCTACGTTCCTCATGGACCGTAACTACATGGACTATCATAGCGACCGCTTTCACGACCATTCGCTCATGGTCTACAGGAGAGGACGGCTCTATGCCCTCTTGCCTGCCAACGAGAAAGCCGACGGGCTGTTTGAGTCGCATGGCGGGCTGACGTATGGCGGGCTGATCATGAGTCGCCATTGCACGGGAGCAGAAGTGACGGAGGTCATGCGCCTTGTGTGTCACTATCTTCGTGAACAGGGATTCCGTAAGGTACTCTATAAGCCGGTACCTTGGATCTATCATCGTCAGCCTTCCGAAGAGGATCTCTATGCGCTGTTTGCCGTCTGCAATGCCAGAATTATAGCCCGAGGACTGTCAGCCACTGTCACTCGCGATGACCGCAATGCCTTATATCGCATCAGGCAGATGGGGTGTCGGCGTGCTGAGGCTGAGGGTGTGACTGTCAGAGAGTCCGACGACATGGCACCCTTCTGGGAGATACTGACGCACAACCTGCAGACGAGGTACCAGCTGAATCCTGTCCATACGTTGCAGGAAATGGAACTTCTGCGCAGCCGTTTCCCTGAGCAGATCAGGTTCTTCTCCGCCTCACGCCAGGGACAGGTACTGGGGGGCACGGTGCTCTACGTCACGCCAAGGGTCGTCCATTCGCAGTATATCGCCGCCAGCGATGAAGGACGTCACTGCCATGTGCTCGACCTGCTTTTCTCTAAGGTGATGGAAAAGACGTTCGAGACGCATCCTTATTTTGACTTCGGTATATCGACAGAGCGCGACGGCGACTATCTCAACGAGCATCTGGCATATCAGAAGGAGGGCTTTGGCGGACGTGGACTCTGCTATGACCACTATGAGTGGATGTTGAACGAATAACCGTCTTCCGCCATGTCTTTCATTTCCATTGCCTTTCTGATATTCCTGCCTGTCGTGTTTGCCGTCTATTGGGCGTTGGGCAGGTATCACAGGTGGCAGAATGTTTGCCTGTTGGTGGCGAGTTATGTATTCTACGGATGGTGGGACTGGCGATTCCTGATTCTTATTATTGTGACCTCGCTGTCCAGCTTCGTCAGCGGTCTGTGGATGGGCAGGTGTCCTCCGGGGGCTGCCAAGGCCCGTTGGCTGTTGGCAGGCAATGTCATACTGAACCTCGGCATTCTGGCTGTCTTCAAATATTATGATTTCTTCGTGGCGAGTCTCAGCAGTGCATTGGCACCCCTGGGCATCTCTCTCGACCTGCCGACGCTGAGTCTGGTGCTGCCTGTGGGCATCAGCTTCTATACGTTCCAGTCGCTCAGCTATTCTGTCGATGTCTACCGTCGGCAGTTGCAGCCTACCCGCGATGCCGTCGCCTTCTTCACGTTTATCGCTTTCTTTCCGCAGTTGGTGGCGGGCCCCATCGAGCGGGCATCCCATCTGCTGCCGCAGATATTGTCACCGCGAAGGTTCCGGTATGCTGAGGCTGTCGAAGGCTTGCGCCGCATACTCTGGGGTGCATTCAAGAAAATGGTCATCGCCGATAATTGTGCCCTCGCTGTCAATAGCATCTGGGCCGATGTGCCCGAGGCTTCGGCCATGACGTTGGTGGTCGGCATGCTGCTGTTCACCTTCCAGATATATGGCGACTTCTCTGGCTATTCCGATATCGCCATAGGTACGGCACGGCTGTTTGGCATTCGCCTGAAAGAGAACTTCCGGCTGCCTTACTTCTCCCGGAGTATGGCCGAGTTCTGGCGTCGGTGGCATATATCGCTGATGACCTGGTTTCGTGACTACCTGTACATCCCTTTGGGAGGAAGCAGGTGTGGAAACCTCAGGCTGGTGCGAAATACCCTGCTGGTGTTCTTACTGAGTGGCCTCTGGCATGGGGCCAACTGGACCTTCGTGCTGTGGGGACTCTATCATGGGGTCCTCTTGGTAGGAGAAAGAATGCTGCGTGGGGCGAAACGTGAGAAGGGTGAGAGCGTGGTGAGACTGACTGATGCTTTCAAGGTTCTGCTCGTCTTCTTGTTGGTATGCATAGGGTGGGTGATCTTCAGGGCTGAGACCGTGAATGATGCCTTCGCTTATCTGGGGCAGATGTCCGAGGGGCTGTTCTCGCTCCATCTTGGTGGCATCGCCCATGGCAAGAAGGTGCTGCTGTGGTGCTTGTTGCTGGTCGTCGTCGAGTGGATGCAGCGTAGACGGGAGCATCCGTTGGACTTCAGCGGCCTCTCTTTCTTCGAGAGATATCGTGCATGCAGATGGGCTGTCTACTATCTGGTAGCCTTAGCCGTCATCTTTGCACATGGTGAGGGACAGACGTTTATCTATTTCCAATTCTGAGGCCTATGCGAAAGTTCCTGCTGAATACCTGTCTGTTCCTTCTGCCGGTACTGCTTTTGTTGGCATCGGCTGAGGTTTACATGCGTAGCCTGCCCAATGCCTATAAATATAAAGAGGAGTGGATGTGGCAGAATGGTCATAGGGTGTCTACGCTTTTGCTTGGCAACTCTCACGGCTACTTCGGTCTGGTGCCTTCGGCTATGGGTGACAGCGTCTTCAACCTCTGTGCCGTCTCGCAGCGGGCCCGTGAAGACTTCTACCTGTTGCAGCGTTATGCATCGGCCTGTCCTCATCTCCGTACGGTCGTGCTGGTGGTCGACAATTCCAATCTCTTCGATGTCCCAATGGATGAGGAGGAACCTTTCCGCGTCACCTATTATCAGTTGTATATGGGTGCCAGGAATCATAGTCCTGTCTCTCGCTACGGTTTCGAGATTTCTAGCGTGGAGGCTTGCTTCGAGAAGTGGAAGAAATACCGTGAACTTGGAGGCATGGGATGCGATAGCCTGGGGTGGGGAATAGCTTACCGCTACGACGAGCGTGACATGAACGCCCTCAGGGAGGATCGTGTCAAGCCTCATGTCTTCAACAGTTGGGAGGCGACGCTTGGAAATGCCGCCAGTGTGAAAACGATGGCCCGATGGTGCCGACAGCGTGGCATCAGTCTTGTCTTGTTGCAGACGCCTGTCTGTAAGGCCTACTATGATAAGATGTCACCCATGCAGCGCGACTATATAGCCTCACTGGCTGACACTTGCCGCAGGGTGTACGGCGCCTTGCCTGCAGACTTCTCTCGTTGCGAACAGTTGTCCGATGATGATTTCTTCGATGCCGACCATCTGAACGATGTTGGCGCGCAACGTTTTTCCCGACTTTTGGTCGAATGGTGCGATGAGCATCATGTCTATATACGATAAATGATTATACGATGATGATAGAGTATCTGCCTTTGAAACGTATCACGGCTATGCATGCCGCTGAAATCCACGAAGCTATTCGTGAGGTGGTCGATGGTGGTTGGTATCTGCGAGGTGAGGCTACGGCTCGCTTCGAAGAGCAATATGCCCGCTATATCGGTACACGTCATTGTGTCGCTGTAGCCAACGGGCTCGATGCCCTGACGCTGATGCTGAGGGCATATATGGAGATGGGCATTCTCTCTGAGGGCGACGAGGTCATCGTACCGGCCAATACCTTCATCGCTACCATCCTCTCTGTCACCGAGAATCGTCTGACGCCGGTACTGGTTGAACCCAGCATCGACACGCTCCAGATAGACGACACCCTTATCGAGCAGGCCATTACCCCTCGCACCAAGGCTGTCCTGCTCGTCCATCTTTACGGTCGATGTGCCTACACCCCTCGCATCCACTCGCTCTGCCAGGCCTACCACCTTCTCCTCCTCGAAGACAATGCCCAGGCCCACGGCCTGCAGTGCTCTACGGTTCCCCCGCATTCACAGTGCTCTGCGGTTTCCCCGCAGAGAAAAACCGGCTCTCTCGGCGCAGCCGCTGCCCATAGCTTCTACCCTGGCAAGAACCTCGGTGCCCTCGGAGATGCGGGCGCCGTCACTACCGATGACAGCCGCTTGGCCGAGGCTATCCGCAGCATCGCCAACTACGGCTCATCGCAAAAGTATGTCTTCGACCATGTGGGGCGCAACTCCCGCATGGATGAGATTCAGGCTGCTGTCCTCTCTGTCAAGCTCAAGTACCTGGATGCCGACAATGCCCGCCGACAGCAAATAGCCCATTCGTACCAGGCAAACATATCAAACGCTCTCATCAAACAGCCCATTCACTCGCAGAGTGTCTACCATATCTATCCTGTCCTCTGCGAACAGCGCGACCGCTTGCAGTCATTCCTCTCTGATAAGGGCATTCAGACGGCTATCCATTACCCCATACCCCCTCATCATCAGCACTGCTATCCTCAGTATCGTCAGCTCTCACTGCCCGTCACCGAGCAGATTCATGCCCAGGAACTCAGTCTGCCCTGCCATCAGGCTATGACCGAGGATGAGGTGGCTACGGTCATTGCTGCCGTCAACAGTTTCTCGCTGTAGGCGGCTTTTAGCGTTTTTTTACCTAAAAAGTGTAGTTTTCTTTTCGCGTCTCGCAAAAACTGCGTATCTTTGCACTTGATTTTAACCAAATGATATATTAGGAATTACAATTATGGATTACGAAGAATTAAACTATCAGTCTGTTTCGCGCAGCGAAGAGTTACAGAGGGCTGCTGCCTTTCCTGTCCTTATGCGCAAGGTCTATACTTGGATGACGCTCGCATTGGTCATCACTGGTTTCACTGCCTATGCCGTTGCCAGCAGCCCCACGATTCTGAACCTCATCTATGGCAACTCCTATATGATGTGGGTGCTCTTCGGCGCTGAGCTCCTCTTGGTCATCGGTATCAGTGGTGCTATCAACCGCCTGTCACTCCCCGTGGCTACCTTGATGTTCGTCCTCTATTCCGTCATCAATGGCGCGGTGTTCTCGTCCATCTTCTTTGCCTATACGATGAGCAGCATCGCCAATGTGTTCTTCATCACGGCGGGAACCTTTGCGGGCATGTCGCTGTTTGGCTATTTCACCAAGAGCGACCTCTCGTCGTGGGGTAAGATCTTGTTTATGGCACTCATCGGACTCATCATTGCCACCGTCGTCAATATCTTCCTGCGCAGCTCTGGCTTAGACCTGATTCTCAGTTATGCCGGCGTACTGATATTCGTAGGACTGACGGCCTACGACACGCAGAAGATTAAGATGATGTTCCTCGAGGCTAACGACTCTGGCGAGACCATGCAGAAGTATGCCCTCCTTGGTGCCCTGACCCTCTATCTCGACTTCATCAACCTCTTCATCTACCTGCTCCGTCTGTTCGGACGTCGCGAGTAGACGAGAGACCGATAGTCCCGACCTTTACACCCACTTCAAAATACCATGAAGTGGGTTTTCTTATATATATTAATAAGGTGTAGGGTATGTTTATTGTAAATAAAGAAGAAAAAGTGAACATAAAATTGAAAAAATAATCGCCAAATGTTTGGCAGTTCAAAAAAAGTTCGTACCTTTGCATCCGCTTTCGCCTCAAAACGGGGGCTTGAGCACAAAGGAAAGAGTTCTTTGAAAGATTTACATAGACAGATAGAAGTAGTACAAGAAGCAGAAATGCTGATATTATTTCAGTGTTTCTGGGTAAAGCAAAAACCGTCAAGATATTGACAGGAAGATGCCTTTAAACTTCTAAACGAAGGATGGTCATTCCGAGCAGACACGCCTTCCCTTAGATACATTGTGTCGCGGTTTTGCCGCGGCATGTACCGGGGATTAGGCGAAGAAAGACAAATGATTTTACAATGAAGAG